>NZ_SMJX01000011.1 GCF_004348535.1 Actinomadura sp. KC216 | reverse complement strand
TGTCACAGTCCTGTCACAATCGAGTCCGTCGTCGCTGGTCAAATCTGGACATGTCACACTCTCCGCTCGGGTGTTTTGGCAGGTCAAGGAGGGTATAGGCGTGGAGCGTCTTGTGTGGGTGGATTGCTAGAAGCAAGATCCACATCCCTCTGACCTCGTTCGACACGGCGACGGAGCGCGTATGCTGTAGTTCCTGTCACAGTTGAGCTGGAGGGACATGGGCAAGAGGGCGAGGAATGGGGCCGGAAGCATCCGGCCGAGGACGCTCGCCAACGGCGAGATCGTCTACGACGCCGCCGTCAGCATCAAGGACCCGTTCACGAAGAAGTCCGAACGGCTCTGGAAGCGCGGTCTCAAAGACCACAAAGCCGCTGTCGAGTGGATCAAGGCACAGCAGGCCGCCAAGAAGCGGCCGACCAAGAGTATGACCCTCAACAAGTTGGCGGAGATGTTCTGGGCCGCTGAGACGGTCAAGAGCACGACCAGCTCCCACTGGAAGACCTGGTACAAGAGGGACATCGAGCCCTACCTCGGGGGGATGGCCCTGGATGAGATCCTCCCCCTACACGTAGACCAGTGGGTACTGAAGATCCGGGCCATCAAGTACAAGGGCGAGCCTCGCGTCCCGACGACGCTTGTCAACAGGGTGACTGTCCTCTCCGCCATCATGGATTACGGCGTGGTGAACCACCTCCTGGACGCGGATTGGACCAAGGTCTCTGGTGGCGTCCGGAAGCTTCGCGAAGAGGCCCTCCACTACGACGCAGATCGGAAGACCACCCCCAAGGAGCGATGGACCGTCGAGCAGTTCCTCGACTTCCTGAAGATGGAAACAGAGCCCTCCTTCAGGGCTCTGTGGTGCTTCATGGCTGCCACTGGCGTTCGCCGGGGAACGGCCTTGGGCCTCAAATGGTCCGACATCGACTTTGAGAAGCACCGTATCGTTGCTTCCACCAACCGGACCATTACCCCTGAAGGGGTCGTAGAGGTCAGCCAGAAGGGCGGCCGGCGGATCGTCCTGCACATGGACGACCTGCTGGAGGAAATCCTCCTCGGTCAGAAGGAGCGGCAAGAGAAGGCCAAGGCCGAGGGGCCTTGGGAGGAAACCGGTGTGGTCTTCGACCGCCCGATCCTGAAGAAGTCAGTGAAGGGACGGGTATTCCTGCCCGGTATCCCGATGGACCCCGGTAACGTCACGGAGCGGTTCAGACGCCTCGGCCGGTACGCAGAGCTTCCCCCGGCGTCTCCCCACGACCTACGGCACATGTGGGCGACCATCGCGAGTGATCTGGGAGCCTCTCGGGACACGGTTGGGGATGCCCTCGGACAGCGCTCCCGGGCCGTGGTCGAGATATACGACCACAGCGAGGAAGAGAAGAAGGCCATCGCCGCCGAGATGGCGAAGCTTCTTCTGGGCAGCCGAAGCTAGACACAAAAAAAGGGCCCCACCGGAAACCGGTGGGGCCAATTGCTTTACAGGAGGGCTAGCGGACTTCCCTTACGGAAAGCCTCAAGCCACTTGTCCACTTCACTCTTACGGAACAGACGCTTACCCCCGACCTTGAAGTTGGGGATGGAGTGGATTCTCTCGTAAACCCAGGATCGGGACATGTGAAGGTAATCTGCTGTCTCCTGGAGGGTCATCAGCGGATCACATGTCATCGGGCGGATTCTCCAGACACTCATCACAGACGTACATGTCCGAGTCCTCGTCGAACTTCAGTTCGCCCACATCAACAATGTCCCCGCAGGCATCACAGATCTCAACGCCTTCGTCATCACTGTCGGAGTAGAGGTGGGCTTCGTCGTGGTCGTTCACAAAGCCTCCTACGCGTACCAGAAAGTAACTCGGTCACAAAGGTCGTCGTAAGCCTTTTGAACCTCAGCAGGCGCGAACTGATACAGGACGTAATCGGCCTCGCCATGGGCCAACTCGGGGTCGGCCTCGCCTGTGCCGTTGTCAATCTCAAAGAGCGCCTGAACGGCTTCCTCAACGGTCATCAGTCCGTCAGCCTCCGCATGAACTCTTCCATGTCGCCGTAATACCAGTCGGACTCCCTGTCGCCGTACTTGTCCTCGTAGTCGACGTAAACGACGTCGTACTTCTCGTAGCAGGTCTCGCAATAACCCGTCTCTCGGGTCTCCTGCCGGACATCGAGAATCTTTACCGCGTCCGAATCCCAGTTCTCCCGGACGTACTTCAGAACGGCTCCGTAGAAGCCGTAGTTCTCCTCGGTGTTGGCGGGGACAATGCCGAGGTCCTGAAGGGCCTTCACAAGCTCGTCTCGCTTCACATACACGGAGGCGACGCCGCCCCACGGGTCGAGGTCGAACGCAACATCATCGTCGCCGTCCGGCACGAAGATCTCCAGCCTGTCAAACTTCACGCTTGCCATTGCTTCTCTCCTAGGTTCACAACGGTTAGCCCCATCTCACGGGCGTACTTCATGCAGCCGCGAGTTCCCCGGCTCTCGCCGAGAGGAAAGCCAAGGACGTAGTCAGCGTCCAAATGGGCATTCACCATTTCCTTGTTACGGATCATCCCCGCTGGCTTTCCGTACTTGCTCCATTCGGCCGGATGACGCTCTATCCAGTCGTCTCCGAGATGGAAGAGACCCCACTCGTCAGCGATTCGATCGGCACCTTTGGTGCCGTCCTCACGTGGAGGACAATCCCCGTGGACGAGGGTCACGGGGCCCACGTAGTGGCCAATGAAGACGTCGAGCGCCTTCCAGATGAAGACTTCGTCTTTCCAGTACCGAGAGCCTGTGACGATGAGTTTCATTGGGCACACTCCGGATAACGCATGTTGTTCTTGCACTTGTAGTAGGCAGCCGGGTTAACCGACGTCCAGCCCCGGTCTTCACCCCACTTCAGATGCAGCTCCCAAGAGGCAGCCGTGGTAATCGGGGTCATCGTGCAGATTGCCGGATTACCGACGCACGTGTTGACGAAGACAGTCGTCTCCGGCGAGTGGCGATGGTCGGTCACAACTCCTTCATCTGGTCCGCTAGAACAGGCCGCGAGGAGGAGGCCGGCCAACAGCAGGCCGGACAGACCTACAGGCTTCATCAGCCCCCCAAAGCCGTGATGTTCTCGATAATCGTCAGAGTGACGTCCTTGACATCAATCCCGTTGTCCTTCCTCCAGGAATAGTCCATAAAGCCACGAGACGATCGGCCCGTAGGCCGAAGCTTGATTCGGGTCTCCAGAGCAGAGACCTCTTTATCCACGCGGTTTCCGTCGTCGTCCCAACCGTCGAAAACGGTTTTCATCGGCTCCGGACCTTCACCGGTCCATCGCTTCCACTTGTAGTCGTCGTAGTGGACTTGCCAGATGTCTAGGACCCTGGCCTCTCGGACCTCACAAGAACGTCCGGACATTCGGGGGTAGAGAACTAGGTCTCCCACCCCATACTCGTTTCCGCGCCAGTCAGTGAGCTTCACTTAACGACCTCCCAATCGGACGCCTTCTCGACGTGGCCCGTCACCGACTTGAAACCCCTCTGGGGCCAATGGACGGCGTTCCCGTCCTGCTTCTTCTGGCGATTCACCATCGCCTTGGCAGGCGCAGCAGTCGCGTACGGGCCGTAATAGGTCGTGTAGACAGCCTTCGTACGGTCCTCGTAGGTGTAGGTACTGACCACAACAGCGCGGTAGGCCGCGCTCTCTCCGTCCGAGATGTATCGAGCCATTAGAGCCTGCTCCCTAGAAAGATCGGTTCCTCGAAGACATTCGTCTTGGCCTGCATGTGCCGGACGACCGTCAGGACCTCGTAGAACTTCGGGGCCTTATCCGCATCCGGAGCGACAAAGATCCGGCCGACCCGGAGGCCGGCGAGTGCTCGGGTGTCCTGGAAAGAAGAAAGTTCCTTCGCTGTAGCTAGCTCCGGATATGCGGCCTCGTAGTGCGCTCGCCAGAAGCGAGCTTCGACCAAGGTTCGGCCGATGATTACGGCCGGAGGCTCACCAACGGTCATCGCCGTCTCCTTCCTGTCCGGGCTCGACGTCCGGCCCGTGCTCGTCCTCCCTGTAGTTCTCATAGAACTGGCTGGGTAGTAGCCATTCGTCGGCGTCCGCCGACCACTTCCCGAAGGAGCCCCAGCCGCTCTCGATTGCAGAGAATCCGGGCGCCTCGGCGAGTGCCTCGTCGATGGCCTGGTCTTCGTCCTCTGCTTCGACATAGGCCGTGAGGAAAGTTGTGCGAAGCAGGTTGACCCTGTATCTAGGCATTTCACTCCAATAAAAAGGACCGCCCCCGAAGAGGGGCGGTCCCGATTAGCGTTGGTCAGTAGTCGAGAAGTGCGGATACCTTGTAACAGGCTGCGTCGAACACAAGGAAGGCGGCGCGCAGCTCCGCCCAAGCCTCCCTCAGCTCGGTGTCATCCTCGGGAAGGTCTTCGACCTTGATCCCCCAGGAAAGAGCGCCATCGAAGCCACCTTCCCAATCAACCTTGCTCGCAACTTCGTCGCGGGTCTCGAACAGTGGCTTCCTCATGCCGCCTCCGCCAAAGCCGAGCCGTCAGGCAGGGCCTGGAGCTGAAGCACCGACTTAGGCCGGTCGTCCGGACCGAGGTACTTGTAGACCTGCTGAGAAGCCGTGTGGAACACGATCACGCCCTCGGGGTTCATGTAGCCAGGCACGGCCCGAGAGCCGTTCGTCATGAGGTCGTCGTAGACGTACTTGACCATCCGAGTGTCGAACTCACCCTCGTAGAGGACGGGAACCGTCTCCAGGCCAGGGATCGGATCCTTTGTCGGGTCGTTCACGACATCCGCGTAGCGGCTCACGTTGAACAGAGCGAACCGGCGACCAGAGAGGCCATAGCCTCGCTGGATCTTCTGGCCGTACCACTCTCCGTAGTGGTAGCCCTCACCGAGGGTCTCCGCCAGCTCCGTGGCGTTCTCACGAACCCACCTGGCAAACCCGGAGTTGTCCTCCTTCTGCCAAGAGAGGTCGTCCATCCCTCGCGGTCCCATGGGAAGCATTCGCTTCCGCGACTGAGCACCAACCAGATAGGCATCGGCGGTGTTCTCGATGGGAACCGTCACGAAGTTGTGGCTGGGGGACGCCCACCCCTGCTGGCGGCTGATCACGACACACCCGTTGGTGCCGTCAATCTTCTCAGTCACCACCATCGGCTTCATCAGCCGAGGTGTTTTCGGCCAAGCCTTAAACTCAAGAACAGCCACAAAAGGCTCCAATCAGTCTCACAAGGATCATCCAAAAGACAACAGCGAGTGTGATACCCGCGAGGTTGGCCAGAAGGCCGACAATCCAGTTTCCCTGTGGAGGCTCTGGAGAGTTCCGAGCCTTCATCCGGTTAAGAAGGTCCGCCTTCTCGGCGGCCTGACGTTCTACGTCACGGGCAATGGCCTTGCCATGCCCTTGTCGGTGCTCCTGGTTGTAGAAGTCTCGGTTCTTTACGAAGTACTTACGCTTCGGCATTCACTTCACGACCTCCACCGGGTCTTCAAAGAAGAGGACACCGGCAGCGCCGATGTCCTCCTTTAGCTTCTCCACCTCGGCCTCATCCAGATTCAGGAGGTAGTCGCCAACCTCACTGATCACCAAAAGGTACGGGGACCCTGCGGCGTCCCCAATCCGCTGCTCTGGCAGTGGAACGACTTCGAGCTTCACGCGAACTGCTCCTCGATGCTCTCTCGAACCATGTCCAGGATCTGGGGAACCTCTTCGCCGACGATCCCGCCGCCGAACTGCACACCGATGGCGATGTCCTCCGAACCCTCTTCCGCCGAGAATTCAAGCAGGATGAAGGGCTTGAGCCCCAGAATGGGCTGGATAATCTGAATCTCTTCGTTCACTTGCTCGTACCTCTCTCTTTAGAACAGCGCTTCGCCGAGGAAATATCCGATCCAGTAACCCAAGAGGTTGAGTATCACAGCGAAGGCAACGACAAGACTTATCCTTTTGACCATAACTCCCTAGTGGCAGGCTTCCTGCCAGTCCCTCCCGGGCGGACCACATTCCGCCGGGAACACGATCCTCTGACCGTTAGGCGGGTCCATGACTGCCTGAATCTTGCTCAGCAGGTAATCCCGATACCGCTCCCATCCTTCGCGGGGAACGGAGAAGACAAAGGCGTCGTGGATCTGAGCCTTGATGGACCTCACAGCGGCGTGTGACATCGCCAGTAGCGCGTCGCACATGATTTCCCGCGTACCCGACTGCCCCATAAGGGCAGGCGCCTGGGTAAACTCCCGGCCCTTCTCGATCCGCATGATGCGACCCCAGAGGTTCTGGACGAACCCCTTTTGGTTGGCGTACTTGCGGACCCTGTTTTGCCAAGCCACCACCCGGTAATAGGTGGCGTCCATTCCGTTGACGAAGGTCTTGGCGTCCTCTAGAGGAACGCCGGCCTGGGCACTGAGCGTCTTCGCTCGCCCGCCGTAGGACCAGCCATGGCCAAGGGGCTTGGCCTTGTCCCGGTATCCCGCAGTGACGGGATCCTTCTTGTTGGTGCCGACCTTCTCCTTGCCCCACGCGGCCCAGGCGTTGAGCATGTGGCCGTCCTGTCCGGGCTGGAACCTGACCGCGTATTCCTGGTCGCCGCTGTAGGCCGCGACCACGCGGGCATCGGCGTTGGAGAGGTCAATCTCCAGGAGGACGTGATCCTCTTGGTCCGGAACGAAGTAGCTCTTCTCGACGGCGCCCTCACCCCTGGATGTCCAGATCGTCAGACCGGGCTTAGTGGTGCTCCACCGCCCCGAGAGCTGAAGCATGGTGATCTCGGGGTGAACACGGCCGTCCGGGTACACCGACTCCAGAGCGAGGTCGGACAGGGACCGCTGCCCCATCAGCTCAGCCAGGGCCTTGCCGAGAGCTTCAATCTCGGTTCCCTCGGTCAGCTTGACGAGCGTGTCACCCGACAGACTGAGACCGAACCACTCGGGAACCGCGGACTTCTCCTCCAACTCCCGGAGCTGGCGCTCCTTCGCCTTCAGTGACCGAGGTTTGAGAGTCTCGCCCTCCTCTTCAAGGAACCTGCGAAGCTCCTCCGCTTCGCGAGCCTTCTCCCTGGCCTTCTCTTCTGCCTCACCCTTCTTCTTGTAGCCATCGGTCTTGGGCCAGTCCGGAACCGTCTTCGACGTGATCCCGTGGTCCTTCAGGACGGCCATGATGGCGTCCTTGCCAACACTCGACATCCACGGCTTATCGCCTTCCGTGGGGAAGCCGTACTGCTCGACCAACTCCGCCATCAGTTCGTCCCGACGCTCCTTCAGAGCGTCCGAGCGGGCCTTAGCGGCTTCCTGGTCCACTCGCCAGCCGTTGGACGAGATCGCCGCCTTACGGCTCTCTATTCGCTGTTCTCGGAGCGCGTAGGCGTCGAGTGGTCCCTTCTTGAGGAGGGCTTTTCCAACTGCGCGAGAAGCTTCAACATCGCCAACGAGATACGCTCGATAACGCTCGTCAGTGACCGGAATCTTTCCGTAACCATCCTCAATCCGCTGCCGCTTGGGAAGCGCGGGGTCTCCGAACTCATAGGCCAACTCCTTCAGGTCGTGGGTCTTCCCCTTCACTCCGAGCTGGTAAGCCTGCTCGTCGAGCCCGAACCATCGGAGCATCTCTTCCGGCTTCCGGGCGAAGGTCTTCTTCCCGTGCCGGTTGATGAACTCCTCGGGCGCTGGATTGACCAGCGCAGCGTGAGTCCATGTGTCGTACACACGGCCTTCGTCCGCGAGCTGCATGGGGATGTTGGAATCGATCCCGAAGACGGCTCGAAGGTCGAAGTCGTGGATGTTGTGCCCGATTATCCATCGGGCTCGGAGGATGGCTTCCCGGATCTCTTCCAGATCCGTAGTGATGTGGACTTCGCCATCACCCCAGGCGTAACCGATCAGCCGGACGAACTCTTCGGGCGGCATGGAATAAAGAAGTTCCCGGCTGTGAGTCTCGATGTCGAAGACCAGAGTTCCCTTCATCCCCCTCCCTCCAAGACGGAGGGCACCCTCCCGGAGGAGGGTGCCCTCAATGTGCTAACAATGTGCTATAACTAGCCAAAAAAAGGACTGGGCTCAGGTCACTTGATGAAGGTCGGCTTGCACTGGCCCTCGGTGCCCTTGGGCGTCGGACAGAAGAAGCCCTTCCACGTGCCCTTGGCATTGGTTCCACTGCGGAAGACCATCTCGCCGTGCTGGCACGACTTAGGCTCGACACCAGGCGGAAGCGAGGACTGTGGCGAGCGCTGCGATGGAGCAGCCCCGCCACTCGCGGCGGGCCTGTCGTTACCAGTGACCTTCTTGAACGCCTTCGCCGTCTCGGCCGTGGCGTGGATCAGGCCGCCCTCACCGAACCAGGTTCGCATCTCGGCAACGATCGCCTTGGCGCTCGGCCCTCGGGCGACCAGCCAGGGGGCGTCATAACCCGAACCCGCCTTGACGGTCGCGGAGACCTCAACGGGGGTGGTCTCTTCGGCGGGCTGCTCGGCGGGGCCGTCAGACCACGGGTCGGCCGGCTTGTCGGTCTCAAACGGGTTGTCAGTCAATGTGTCTCCTTAGAGTGCGAGAATCGCAATGAGAATGATGGCTAGGGTGTTGATTAGGGTCAGGGCAACGAGGCCCATGAAGACGCAGCCGATGATGACTTCGCCGGAATGGCGCTTGCCGTTGGAGACTTTCATCAGGCGTTCACAACCTTGTCGATCACGGAAACAATCGCGTTATCGTTGATGGAGTGATAGGCCCGGTTCTCATTGACCCACTTCGTGAAAGCCTCTGCAATTTCCCAACGCTCACCCCACTTGATGTCCTCCGCTGTGTAGTCCTCAAAGGGACTCGGACACGAGCAGCCGGAGTCCGTCAGGTAACCGAGACGGCCAGTTGCCGTCTCGCGCCAGACAACGAACATGTCGAACGACCACGAGCCCGCGATGTCGATGTCAACAACGATCTCTAGACCGGAAGCCTCCGGCTTGTAGTAGATGTTCTTGTCGTAGCTAGGCATCTCTCTCCTTATCGAACCGAGCACGCGCCAGAGGCGCACTCTTCGTCAACACCCTCACCGACTTGTGTCATCTGGTAGAGGGCGAAATCAGCTTCCGAGATCCGCTCATACGGTGCCTGCGGCCTGGACTGGTCGGGAAAGACCGTGGTCCCCTTCAGGTGAGGCCCATAGAGCTTCAGCGCCGCCATGAGCTGCTCCGCCGTGTACTTGCTGGGATCCAGGTTGACGGTGAAGGACACCGCATTATCGGCGTAGCAGTCCTGGACGAGACCCTGAACCCGAAGCATGTCTACTAGGGAAACCTCGTCGGCGGACTGGACAATCGACGGGTCGTAGCCAAGGGCAACGACTTCATCGACCAGGCGATCCCTTGTGGGGATTTCGACAACAACGGTGTTGTCCGCGTAGAGGCAGTCCTCGACGTGGTAACCCTGATCGATGAACTCCTGAACTCGCTCAATCTGGCTAGGGTCCAGGGTTGAGAAACGGATCCTTCGGATGAAGTGCCGAGAGAAGATCGGGTGAATGCCCTCACTCGTCCCCGGAAGCTTCGCAATGGTCCCCGTAGGGGCCACCGTGGTCACCTTGATCGGTTCCGGGATGCGGAGTTGGAAGGCGTAGTCCCTCGCCTCCTGGCGAACCGCCCTGTTCAACTCGAAGAGAATTATCCGAGCTTCCCAGCTACTCGGGATGTCCGAGTACTTGATCCCCATCTTGGCGAAAGCAGCCTGGAAACCGAAAAGACCGACTCCAATACGTCGGTCCCGATCCATGACCTCGCGGGCTCGCTCATCGAGGATGTCTCCGAAGGTGGCCCGGATCAGGAATCGAGTCATCAGCTTCGCGGCCTGAACCGCTTCGCCAAGGGCAAACGCCTGCCCAGGCTCCTTCGGAGCGAAGGCTTCCAGATTCACATGCCCGAGGACGCAGGCTCCCCACTCAGGAAGTGGGATCTCACCACAGGGGTTCGTGCTGGAGACCTCGTGGACTTCGCCCACGTTGCTGTAGGACTTGTTCCAGATGCCCGGCTCGCCGTTCCTCAGCATTCCTTCAGCTACGGCCTTTAGGACGCTCTTGGCACGCTCCTGCCAATGAACCTGATCCGCAACGTACCCGGACCACGGCTCATCCTCAGGTTCCTGATTCAGGTGGTAGAAGAACTCTTCATCGACCTGAACACTGATGTTGGTGGACCAGTGGGAATCGGTATCCTCCTTCAGCTTGATGAAGTCAAAGATGTACGGGTCATCCCACGGCATGATGGACATCCGCGCGGAGCGCCGATTGCCCCCAGCGACCACACATTGAGCGATGGCGTGGTCGATCTCCATTGCGGAGATCGGATCGAGAGATAGGCCGATAAAAGCCGAATTTCCCTCGACGGTAATGCTGTTGCCGAGGAACAGATCCTCCAGGACATCCCCAACGTCCCTCAGCATCGTGGCGAGCGGCATGGGACCGCTCGCATGGCCACCAAAGGTCTTCAGCCTGGCCCCAGCCGGCCTCACCCGAGAGACGTCGTAGACCCGCACCGGAGAGGTGTTGTCGTTCCACGCGGCCTCTAGGAGGTCTACGAGGGCTTCAGCCCATCCCTCTCGGGAGTCTTCCACCTCGAAGTAGGCACCCTGATAGTCCGACGAGTAGACGGATGAAAGAAGCCCCGCGTCCCGCATGGCCTCGTAGTCCTGGTGCTCCTTGTCGCACACCACGTGGACTTCAACGGCCTGCTTCACAGGCCCGTACGTCCGGGTCTTCTCCGTCGAGTAGGTAGCCCCGACTCCCCCACCTTCCATGAGGCGCATGAAGGTGAAGTAGAAGTGCGAGGAGACCGTGTCAGCCCAACCCGAGTGCCAGCAGTTGAAGAGGAACTGTCGGCCCTGGACGCCGGAAGCCCACAGGTGACGACCAGCAGGAAGAATCGCGAAGCTGTGCATCAGCTCCCGAAGCTGCGGAATCTCGTCGTCCTCGACGGAGCCGTGGACGAGCGAAGCGTTTCCGACCGCTACCCGCTTAACGGTCTCAAACCAGGTCTCCTTGGTGCCGTCAGGCTTGGTCCTGCTATAGGTGCGCTCGTAGATGTCCTTGCCGTTAGGTCCAAAGTTCGGCTCTATCAAGCCGCCTCCTTTTGTGTGTACTTCGACCAGTCGAACCATGTTCCGGGTGGGTCCTGGAAATCCCGTGCAACCGCAGTAGCTGACCGGATGTCGTGATACTCGTCCAGCGCATCGGACCGGTAGGACGAGTCCTGTTCCATCTCGTAGGAGATTCGCCTCTGCGCCTCGCCATTCGACATCGACCTTCGGCCCTCGAAGTCGCCTTCGAAGCCGTTGATCTTCCGATTCAGGGCGCGGACGAGTGAATCGATGGCGCGAGAGATCAGCTTCCGCTCCACCGAGGTATCGCCCTTGTAGAACCGGCACTCCAGGGCGTTCCGGTGGGCGGGCGAGATCGCCTTCATGGCGACCTTGATGTCGATCAGAGCGACACCGATTGACTGTCCGTCGATCTCGGCACTCAGCCAGTCGTCCTCACCGGTCGGGACATCCCACGCGGCCGGGTCGTAGTAGCAATGCTCCAGCAGCGCCCGAACTTCCTTGGGTGTGTAGACGTACTGGCTGGACTCAACGATGTACTGGTAGCGCTGGGCAGCCGCGTAGGTGAGACCACCCCGACGCAGCACCTCGTAGAGGTAGCCAGGGGCCATCTCCGCAACGCGGTCAAGCTTCTCCATGAGGGAGGAGAGAGCCTCCGAGGCGATGTCCTCGGCCTCAACCCCCGGATACTTCCGGGCGACCTCCTTCCCAGCCCGAGAAGCCAGCTCCATGAGCTGCTCAAGGGTCACCTGCTCAAACAAGTTCTCACCTACTCTCAATGTGCTAACAATGTGCTAAAACTAGACCGAAAAACGACCACCGGGGCCCCTCTTCAGAGCGCCATAGCGGGTGCCTTCGACGACGAAGGAGCCATCCCGATTGACGTCCACCTCTACGGGCTGGACGTCGTAGTCGCCGACGTAGAGCAGACCAAAACCCGCCTGCCAGTTCGCGACTCCACCAGCGCCAAGGTATCCGGCCTTATCCATTGCCATGAGATGTCCGACTTCGAATCCCCATCGGGTCGTATATCCCGTTGAACTGTTTCCGAAAGTCTCTCGTCGTATTCCAAGACGGTGAGTGTGTCCGCAGATGACATTGGCTCCAGCCTTCCGAGCATGGTTGTAAGCAGTCGTCCCTGCGACGGACGAGTAGCCCTTGATCTCGTGGCCATGAACGAGCACGGTGTCAGGTCCGACCTTGTGAAAGGCGGGCGTGTGGCTCACTCCGAAGCCGTCGAAATCCAACAGGGTGCTGAAGTGCACAACATCCTGGAACTCGGCCAGAGCTGGAGCTTCCTTGGTCAGGTAGACCCGAGGCCGCTCGTCGTGGTTGCCCTCCAACACGCCTACCGGCCCGTCGTAGACGGCCCGGAGAGGATCGAGGAAGTTGCGCTTCCCGTACTCGCTGTGCTCCTTGACGAGCTGGGCGAACTCGTCCCGAGTTCCCTTCGACCACCGAGACGGAGTCGGGTAGTCCATGAGGTCCCCGATCTGGTAAACCTCGTCCGGCTGCCAGACGCCAATGAAGTCAATGACGTTCTTCAGCATCCGCTTTGATTCATAGGGCATCTGGACATCACTGATTACTACGACCCGCTTCAAGGAGTGCCACCTCCCTATTCACAAACCACTGCGCCTTCTTCAGGTCCTCCAGCTCAGTCTCGGGGTCCTTTCGGCCAGCACGGGCGAGGTACTTCACAGCGGCGCCACGGTTGAACGTCAGATGCTCTGCGATGTCGATGACTTCGGCACCGTTGGACCATCCGTCCGCGTAGTGGCGCGGGCTGTTGATCGGGTCGTGGTTCTCGGGGACTTCCCCGATGAGAACCAGCGGAGACCAGAACCTCTCGACTGAGGAGATGGTGCAGGGGCTGTTCTCGTACCACTTCTGGCCATCGGGGTCCCACATGACGAATTCGAGGTCGTTGACGACTTTCCACTCGTCGCCCATACGATCCCTGTAGATGTGACCGATCTCGTACTCAGGCATCCTCAAAAGCCTCCACGTCTTCGTTGTAGAGATAGCCGACAATCAGCGCCACCTGGCAAGTTCCGTTGACCTCCGGGTCGCGGAGCACAGCCAGCCGGCCTTGATGGATGTAGTCCGTCTCGTTGCGATCCAGCTCGGCCGCCAGGACCATCACCTGGCGAGAGAGATCCTCGGCCTCCGGAACCCCGTAGACTCCGCGGGCTGCGTACTCCCAGCCGTTCTGCCGAAAAACGTCGGCCACGTCGTCTAGGCCCATGTCCATGTCCAGGAAGTACTTAGCCATTGCCAATCACCTTGTTTCTGAGTCCATCCCTCCCGTGCTGAAGGAAGAAAGAAGTCGTGTCGTCGTCGCCCATCACGATGGGCCTGAGGTTGTGGCGAAGTTCCTTCGCCATCCGATCGGCCATCTGCTGTCCTGCGTCGCCCGCGTCCTGGAGCAGAAAGACGTGCTCATACGGACTCAGCAGGATCGCCAGGATGGGGTCCCAGTGATCTACTCCAGGGATTCCGATGCAAGGCAGGTCGCACTGCATGGCGACCATGCAGTCGAATTCACCTTCGGATACGCAGATGGACCTGTGGCCCTTCTCCAACTCCGCCGGGTTGAAGATCCGTGATGGGTCTCCCGGAAGGGACAGGTATTTGTACTTCTCGTCACCACCAAGCTTCCGGAACCGGAGTGTGGTCACCCCGTAGTTCGTCAGGTAGGGAATGACGATCCGGCCTCGGTAGCCCTCATGGCCGGGAAGAGGGTCGTCTACGACCCCGAGCCGGAACCGCTCGATCGTTTCCTCGGTTAGCCCTCGATCGGGACCGGTCAGATACTCGACGGCGGCCGGTGTTAGCTGCTCGTGGTACCTCAGTGACGCCTTCTCCAACCACTCCTTCGTAGAACTGCTTGGCACCAGCAAAATCCACTTCCTCCCTCCCCATGATGATTGCTATCGCATCTCCCTTCACGCCACAGGCGAAGCAATGGAATGCGTACTGGTTGTAGCTCGCCGAAGCATTCGACTCGCCATGGAATTCGCAGAGCACTTTCGTCCAGGCTTCGCCCGGCTCCGGATCGGGGACATCAAATCCGTAGTGCTCAAGAATCGGAACGATGTCGAGATCCATCAGGCAAACTTCGAAGGCGTCATATCGAAGTACTCGTCAGCGGTGACGAACTCGAAACCGGTGTCACCACCGGCCTTCTCGTGAAGCTCCTCCAGGAACTCACGAGCCTTCTCCGTCTGGCGGAGCCAACTCGGGAAGTCAGCGAGCGCCGCAAGCATTCGCAACTCATCGTCAGTCATCTCAAGAATGTTCTTGGTGACCTTGATCTCTTCCTTACGGACCTTCATGTCAGTTACTCTCCTCAAGGTAGTCAGTCAGGAAACGCAGAAGGTTTCGAGCCATTTCGTCGCTCTCCTCGTGCTCGACGAGTTCGACGATGAAGTCCTCGATCTCGAAACGCAGGAGGTTCTGGCTCATCTCGACGGCAAGCTCGTCGAGATCAAGGTCAAGAGTGACCTCATGCTCCAGGTACGTCATTTCAGACCCCCTCGTCCTCGATGGACTTCTCCAGCTCTGCGATCAGGTTCTTGGTGAAGCTGGAGTCACCAACCCGAAGGTCCAACCCCAGGACGAAATCGATCAACGACTCGTGGCTCTCGCCCCAGGCCAACTCCCGAGCCAGGTCCTCTGTATCGATCTCGACGTTCAGGTCAACGTACGACATTTCGCTTTTTCCTCTTTCGCTTGGACTTGTCCTCGCCCTGGTAATAGCGCTTGCCGAGAATGCGAAGCGCAGGCGGGTTCTCCAAGTAGTCAGCCAGCCGGCGAAGGGTCTCAGGTGAGTCCTTCGAGTACGGCAGGACGTGTCCGTTGCAGCGGCGGCAGAGAAGCCCTCTAACGAGCTGTGACTTGTGGTCGTGGTCTACCGACAACCGTTGTGTGCGAGGCTGTAGGCAGCCCGCACAGACGCCGCCCTGGGCCTTGAAGAGCTGGTCGTACTCTCCGGCCAGCAGGCCGTAGGTCGCTGTGACCCTGGCTTCGTGGCTCGCCTTCGATCGGGTCTTCTTGCGGCAGGTCTCGCAGATTCGTCCGCGATTAGATGTGAAGAACCTTTCTGCTCTATTCCTGCCGCACTTCGCGCATGGCCTGTATCCCTTACGTGTCATCGTCCTTCCTTCGGACAATGAACGTGATGTCGTCCCGATCAAACACCCAGTGACCCAGGTTCACACTGAGGATGGCGAACTCCCCCGAGTAAACGCGATCCCCCTCTTCATCTACGAAGAAGATCTCGGGCACTTCATCCAGGTTGCAACACATCAGACCCTCTTTTCCCAAATCGCAATGTCGAGCAGTCGCCAGATTCCAAGCTGGAACCCATAAACCCACCCGTTGAAAACCAGGAACACCGGTCCAACCTCGATGTAGAGGCCACGGCCGTCATCACGTCGCTTTATCATGCTGCGATCAACCCTCCGTTGTTGAGATCCTCAATGGTCATTCGGGAAAGGTCTTTGCGAAGGCTGACGCCATATCGGGCCGCTGCATCCGCGATTCCATCGCGGTTCTTGACGATGGCCACTCCCAGTTCGCTACCACCGAGCGGGTTTTCCAGGTTGTAGAGAGTGAGGACCATTTCGGGAATCTTCCCGATCTTGTTCATCAGCGCCGACAGTGGCGGGGGTGTGATCCCGTCCTCGTATTCACCAATAAGGTGGGCCAGGACTATCACGCACATGTTCCGACTTCGGGCTAGTTCAAGCCCGAACAGAAGAGTGTCCTTGTGGGCCTTCGCCTCGGATTCGCCTTCGGCATCGACGTTCATCAAGTTGTCGATTATCGTCATGTCGGGGTAGGCCCCGAGATAGCCGTGCGCTGTCACGGATCGGTCAATCAGGTCCAAGCTCGGGCCTGCGTCGAACTCCCACCAGATGTTGCGGACAGGCCGCAGCTCCTCCGTGAACGGATAGCCGGATTCCATGGCCTTCTGAACTACACCGGTCTCCCGGCCGGTGAGGATGGAAACCGTCCGGACGAGCTGCGTGCCAGGCCCCGAGTCCGCACTGAAGTAGATGCAGCTCGAACCCGAACGGACGGCCAGGTTGAGCGCCAGGGCGCTCTTACCCACGCCAGGGGCCGAAGCGATGACCACGAGCTGGGGCCTACGGAAGACGGCCGTCGCGTCCGTGAGGGACTGCCACACCGAAGGCAAAGGTTGACCGGATTCCCTGTTAGTCCGGAGGGCTGCATCCAAACTAGAGAGACTCAAAGCACCTCCTCTCACTGTGCTAACGATGTGCTGTAATGAGTCAAAAAAGAGAGACCTACGCGGCGTAGACGCAAGTCGGCTTCACCGTGCAGGTGAAGCACGCGTCGCCCGGATTGGGCAGGAACACACCCGCCTTGATCCCCTCGTGGAACTGGCGGTACCAGTTCCCAACAACGTCCTTCGTGTAGGGCGTCAGGTCCTTGGTCACCAGCTCGTTGTTCCGGCAGTCCCAGTAACCACCCCACGGGACTTCCTGTCCCGTCAGCTCCTTGAGGGCGATGCCGTACGTCCCGATCTGGAAGGGATCGACTGGCAGCTTCGAGCCTGTCTTCCAGTCCTCTGGAAACCAGAGGCCGGTCTCTTGATCCTCGACAACCATGTCGATGTAGCCGATGCAAAGGAACTCACCGAAGTCCAGCTCGAACCCGACCTCGACGGCCGGTTCGCCCGGAACGATCTCAGCGGGCCTCATACGGCCGTCTGGGGCGTGGTACCCGATGTAGTCGAGTACTTGGTTGCGCCCCATCTCGAAGCGCTTCTCACGGTCCGTAGAGAGCTTCCTACGGCCACCGACCATCCACATGGACTCGTCGGGCTGCTCCTTGTACGCCTTCTCCATCTCCAGGTGCCACGTCGCCTCAAAGACCTCTAGGGGCATTTCGGGGGCCGACATGCGGAACGACCGCTCGTACGCCTCGATGGCGCTGTGAACGGCCGTTCCTTGGATGAACCAAACTGCTTGCCGTTGCGGTTCCCGGACGAACTTCTCCAGGTAGTACGCGTGACCGCAGGTTGTGTATGTCTGGAGTCTGGAGGGGGAATATCGCCGCTTTCCCTCCGTCATACTGCTCCTTTCAGTTGAATCCGAGATGTTGATCCGGATACCAGATGGCGACGTAGCACACGCCACGGTGCTCGAACGACTGCGCCCAGACCCCGCCCTCCGGGATCGGGTGAACAACCACAGGAGCACCGATTGGTGCGGAGATTTCCACCAGCGTTCCGTCCTCGTAGTCCTGCACCGTCATTCCCTCGTGAAGCTCGACCGCCTCTCCCACGGGTGCCTGTGGCTCTTTCGGGCCGGCGTAGCCTACAGACGTCACGGACATACACTCTCCTGTATGCGGGGCCAAAGAGCTGACCTCGGCGTCAGCGCTTCTTGTTCTTGAGGACACCTGCCTTGGCCTTGTCCAAAACCATCTTCAGGTGCCAATTCTCAGGGTCTGCCTCCCTGAGGAAGAATCCCCCCTGCTTGCTCAGATCGTTTGGTGGCGCGTCTCGGTCATAATCGACGTCGCGATTCTCGTCTACTAGCGTCTGGGCCCACCTAAGCGCAGTGTTGCGATTCTCCTGGAGGATTTCATCGCCCTGGGCCGTCCTGGAAAGCCACCGTAGATACATCGCAACCCGGTTCTTCTGGTGCTCAGTGGCGATGGTCCACGGAATCGCCCATTTATGGTCCACGTACTTCACGGGCGGGAGCTTGCCCGCTCGCCGTAGTTGGCGAACTCTCTGATTCACGCCAGAGATCGTCACGCCGACCTCACTCGCGATTTCGGCGTAAGGGATCTCGTCCAGGACCATTTGGACGAGTACTTCGTCTTCTACCTTCCTAGGTCGGGCCATGGGGAAGCACACCTCGCTTGTGGGGGTCAGAGCTGGTCTGGGCCCGATGGGCCCTTGGCAGGCTGACGCTAACACACTGCTATCAAGCTGCTGTAACTTGCCGCTCTCACCCTGTCCCCGTTTTTCGGGAGATCCCCCAGGTCAGACCCCAGTTGGTGAACGGACTGTCACCACCTTGGACACGCACTGTCACTGAAACCCTTCCGACCACCCCCCTGCACTTGCATTCACCCTCCGTGGCGGCTGTCACTGTATGCACATCTCCGCGAACCGGACAACGGGGAGGTCGGCGGCTTGACCTCTTGGTCGAGTCTTGACCGAAACGCAAGTAAACCTCGGCCACAACCGTCGCGTCCCCGACATTTGCGCAGGTCTCGACGGTTGATCGTTCAATCTGGAATCGCACTCCGAGCGATCACAGTGTGTGAACAGTTACCTTCCGTGCCTACTCGGCCGCTGTGAGGTGACATGGCCCAGGTCACAGTGGCCACATAAGGTCTGACCTCCGGTCCTGTGACAAAGGTCACACTGGCTCGGTGCCACGCTTCGGCCTCCTGAGGCACATCACTCTCCCTGGGAGGAGGGAGAGAGGGACGAAGTCCCGAACGACCGACGACCCAACTGGTTAAGCAACCCCTAAGGGGTTGCTACTAACTACTTACTTAGAGACAGCCCCTAAAGGGCTGTCTCTCTTAAGAGAGCCACCTTCGGTGGCTCTTAGAGAAACTTCTTTCATCCGGAGGGGCTGATGCCCAGAGCCCCGCGGCTCTGCCTCGACTGCCGGAAGGTGGCTACTCGGGGTAGCCACTGCGACGAGCACAGGCCGGCGCCCTTCACCAAGGGCGCCAACGCCAAGGGCCGGTGGCAGGCCGCCAGGCCGGGGAACTGGGAGAGCCTCCGTCGCGATGTGCTCCGGAGGGACAAGGGCCGCTGCGTCAAGTGTGGGCGGCCTGGCAACATCGTTGATCACATCAACCCGGTTGCGGAGAAGGGCCGATGGTCGAAGAACAACCTTCAGACCCTCTGCCCCGACGACAGTCGGAAGAAGACACAGGAGGAGGCCCGGAGGGGCCTCCAGCGATCGAGGGAGAGCCGATGACGGTAGCGGAGCTGATCGAGAAGCTTCAGGAGGTCCCACAGGACCTTCCGGTCCAGGTCCTGGAGTACATGGGGTACGGCGAAGTCGAGATGGGAGACGTAGACGAAGTCCGCGTTGGGAAGTTCTCCTCCGGCCCCGTCGTGTGGATCGAAGCGTGACAGACCTGGTCGCGGTTGAGCGCTCTCTGAGCCGCTCCCCCGGCCTTGGGGCGCCAGGTCCCCTCTCCCGCCTGGCGCCCCCACCAAGCCCCTCCGTAACGCGGTTGAGGGTCTCTCAGACGGCCTGCCAAGAGTGGAGGGAACATGCGTAGGCGGACATTGGCGAGTCGCCCTGGCTGTAAACCAGGCGCCCTTGGCTGTGTAGGTTCGACTCCTACCCTGCGCACCATGCGTCGGTAGCTCAATTGGAAGAGCGCTGGTCTCCAAAACCAGTGTGTGTAGGTTCGAGTCCTACCCGTCGTGCTTAAACCATCCGTTCCCTTACATGCAAGCGGAGCTTGCAGGTTCAAGCCTGCTGACTCCGTCAGCATGTGAGGTCCGGATTTCAGTGGGCTCTGTTCACAGCTAAGTGTGAGTACTTGACAGACTCACCAGCCCACAAACATATACCCGTAGCTTAATGGCTAGAGCACGTGGTTTGGGACCACGGGGGTGGGGGTTCGAATCCCTCTGGGTATACGGGTAGATCGACGCCATAAGAATCGTTCCGGTTGGAGGCTCCGGTCAAAAGCCACTACGCGGCGTAGCTCAGTAGTAGAGCAGCGGGCTCATAACCCGAAGGCCCCTGGTGCAACTCCAGGCGTCCGCGACGTCAGCACGGCTCCGCCGTGCTTATGGATCCTTAGCTCAGCGGAAGAGCGCCTGTCCTACAAACAGGTTGGCCTTGGTTCGAATCCAAGAGGATCTACTGTGGCCAAGGTGTAAAGGGTTTGCACGACAGGTTGTGATCCTGTAGGCGAGGGTTCAACTCCCTCTGGTCACCCTCAGGGACAACGTAGGTTGTCCCCTCTTGGAGCAGGCTCCGCCTGCTCTATGCCCGTTTAGTTCAACGGATAGAGCACGAGGCTACGAACCTCGGAATCCGGGTTCGAATCCTGGAACGGGTACTCTCGGTCTGTTAGCTCAATCAGGTTAGAGCATCGGCTTGTCACGCCGAAGGTTGCCGGTTCGAATCCGGTACGGATCGCCGAAGCGCCATGGCTGAATGGTGAGGCAGCAGATTGCAACCCTGCTTCATACGAGTTCGAATCTCGTTGGCGCTTCCATGTGGCTCTAGCTCAGTTGGAAGAGCGGCCGGTTGAAGCCCGGCAGGTCTCAGGTTCGATTCCTGGGAGTCACACTGAGGGTTCTGTAAATCCCCTCCCGTGGGGCGTAGCACGGTACAGCCTACGTCATGGGTCTATAGCATAACGGCCAGTGCATCCGGCTCTTACCCGGAGTTGTCCAGGTTCGAATCCTGGTGGACCTACATCATGATGAGGGGGAAGCTAGCGCCCCCTCATTTTCTCTTCAATGGCCATTAGCATAACTAGGTAGTGCGCGGGACTGTTAATCCCGGTGGTGCAGGTTCGAGTCCTGCATGGTCAGCAAAGCCCGCGACGGCGGGCGGGGCGTCCGGACGCGGACACATGGGAAAGCGGCTGGCTCTGCGGTACGCGAGGTGGTTCGAATCCACCAACCCCATATTTTCTTAGGCTCGTACTCCAATGGTAGAGAGAGCGGTCTTAGAAACCGTGTAGTGAGGGTTCGAGTCCCTCCGAGCCTACTTCGAAAGGATCGTGTCTATGCTCAGGGTCAACGGCCCTTACGTCCACAACAGTGGACCGCTTGCCGGGCGTAGGTACGTGGTTCTTACTGACAACGGCAAGCGCACAACCAAGCTCTACTCCCGGCACCTGATGGAACAGCATCTCGGCCGGGTGCTCGACACGGACGAAACCGTTGACCACATCGACGAGGACAAGACCAACGACGATCTCAGCAACCTTGCCGTGCTCACTCGTTCTGAGAACGCAAAGAAGAGTGCAGCTCTGAGGTTGAGCGTCGAGTGGTATGAGTTCATCTGCCCTGTCTGTGAGACGCCTTCAAAGAAGGAAGCTCGCAAGGTGCGACACAACAGGAAGCAAGGCAAGGCCGGACCGTTCTGCGGTAGGTCTTGCGCAGGAAAGTACATGGGGCCTTAGCTCAGATGGTTAGAGCGCTGGTCTTGCAAACCAGAGGCCGAGAGTTCGAATCTCTCAGGCTCCACTTGGTCATTAGCTTAGTGGTGAAAGCATCCGTCTGATACGCGGAAGATGGTGGGTTCAATTCCCACATGACCAACTCTCGCCCCGCCGTCGAGGCGTGTAAAAATATCGACGTGCGATGGAAAGTGATGTCGCCTGTGGGTGCGGCCCCCGTCTCGAAAACGGGTGGATGGCATTGCTGTTGGGGTTCGAGTCCTCCGCTTTCCGCGTTCCCGTTAATCCGAGGGGTAGCACCCTGAGGAGATGGAGGGACTATGGGTCCTGGTGGGAAAACCAGCCCTTATAACATATCAGCGAATGTACCTGCCTTGTAAGCAGGAAAGCGGGGGGCAGCACCTCGTAGGGGCTCAAAGGTCCGCACTCTACCCGTCAAAGTCCGCAGACATACATGCGGCGGAGCCAAAGAGTGTACTTGCCCTACTGGTCTAACGGCAATGATGTCTGACTTCCAATCAGAGGATACCGGTTCAACTCCGGTGTGGGGCTCCATGGAGAATTCGTCAAATGGTATGGCAGCGGCTTGCTAGGCCGTCGCGGGTAAAACCGTCCGGGGTTCGAATCCCTGATTCTCCGCTGGCTAGTAGCTCAATGGACAGAGCGTCGCTCTCCTAAAGCGCAAGGTGCGGGTTCGACTCCTGCCTAGCCAACTCATTCCAGGATCGTCTAACGGTAGGACGCCGGGCTCTGAACCCGGCAATCGAGGTTCGAATCCTTGTCCTGGAGCCACGGCCCCGTGGACTAACGGGAGGTTGCGAGGTTCTCACCCTCGTGGTGCGGGTTCGATTCCCGCCGGGGTCACCACTTAGTTCTTTCATCCACACGCACACGGGGGAGGTGTCGCATGGCAAGAGGCAGGCCGGCCAAGGCGAACGCGGTTCGTCGCAACCTCGTGGACACCTCGCACCTGGTGGAGTACGCAGGCCCGATTGACAAGCGTCTCACCAAGCTCCCCAACCGCAGCTCGTTCTCCGCCGAGACGCAGCTCTACTTCGACGTATGGGCGGACAGCGAGCAGGCGCAGTGGTTCATGCCTACCGACTGGCTGACGCTTCGCCGTATGGCACGACTGCACGAGAAGTTCATCAAGACCGGCTCTCACTTCGTGGCAGCCGAGCTTCGCCAGTGCGAAAGCCTGCTCGGGGCAACCATCGGTGACCGTATGCGACTGAAGGTCAATGCGCTCAAGAGCGCCCAGAAGAACCAAGAAGACGAACCGCCAACCATCGAAGCAGACCTGGAGCTGTTTGCGGAACTAAACGACGACTAAGGGGGTGACCGGTGGCGTACCCAATGGACTGGGAACCGCAGACCGGAAATCTTCCCAAGGGCGTTCCGCATCCGAAGGACACTCTCGGATATCAGATTCTCCGCTGGTGTGAGACCTACATCGTCCACCCTGACGGCCGCCATGCTGGCGAGCCGTGGCAGTTCACCGCCGAGCAGAAGCGCTTCATTCTCTGGGCCTACGCGATCAAGGACGAGGCGACTGTCACGGAAGAGGACAGTCCTTGGCTGTATCGAGAGGTCAGCCTCCGTCGCTCGAAGGGTTGGGGGAAGACTCCCCTGCTCGCCGCTCTGGCGATCATCGAGTTCATCGGTCCTTGTCGCTTCGGTGGCCGAGACGACAAGGGAATGCCCATCGGCATTCCTGTTCCGCTGCCCGTCGTGCAGATCGCTGCCACCTCTCTAGACCAGACCGAGCAGACCCGCGACATGATCCGGGGAATGCTCTCGGAAAGTCCCGCCGAGCACGTCTACGGGCTCGACATCGGCAAGGAGCGGATCCAGTTCCTTGACGGCCGGCCTGGTCGCATTGAGCCAGTTGCCTCGTCCTCTCGTGGACTTGAGGGTGCCCGTCCGACCTTTGTCATTTGCGATGAGACCCATCACTGGGTCTCCTCGAATGGCGGCCCCACCGTCTTTGAGACGCTTCAGCGTAACGCTGACAAGACGATGGCCGATGGCTCGCGCTTGATGCAGACGACCAACGCCTTCAACCCAAATGAGGAGAGCGTCGCTCAGCGGACCTATGAGAAGTTCCTACAGGACTTCCCAGAGCTTCTCTACGACTGCCGTGAAGGTGCTCCTGTAGAGGACCTGACGGACTCTGAGGCTGTTCTTGCGGCCCTCCGGGACGCGTACGGAGATTCCTACTGGGCTCCCGTCACTGGTCTGGTTTCGAAGGCTACAGACCCGCTCACCCCGAAGGCGGTCTTTTACCGATTCTACTGCAACCAAATCATGGAATCGGCAGACAACTGGATCGACAAGTACACGTGGGAGAGCCTTTTCGATCGGAACGACCCGATCAAGCCGGGCGACCAGATCGCCATCGGCTTCGACGGCTCCCTCCGGTCCGATTCCACAGCCATTGTCGGCTGCCGTCTCCGCGACGGGAAGCTGTTCCTGATCCACATTCAGGAAAAGGACGAACGGGACGAGGACTGGCAGGTTAACCCGTTCCTCGTGGACCGAGCCATGAGGCTCGCCAACGAGACCTACAAGGTCGAGTGGGTCTACTGTGACCCCAACCAGTGGCAGAACCAGATTGGTTTCTGGTCGCTTGACTTCAAGGAGCTGGATAAGGAAGGCCGGGACATCGTCTTCGAGTTCCCGCCTCAGCGCGTCAAGCAGATGGCCGCCGCGATCGAGCGCTTTCATACCGCCGTTCTTCTAGGCAATGAGATCTGCCATGACGGCGACAAGATCCTGCGCCAGCACATCACTAACGCCGTGACCTTCGAGGTCCCCCAGGGCGTTCTCATCACCAAGGAATCCAAGGGCTCCAAGAAGAAGATCGACGCCGCGATGGCGGCGGTCCTGGCATACGCCGCCCGTGGTGAGGCCATCGCAGATGGCCGAATGAAGATCCGCCGCAAGGCCCGAATGCGCACTTACTAGCTAGGAAAGGAGGCCGTCATACACAAGCCACAAAACCCCATCCAGTGGATCGACTACATGTCCGGGAAGCTGCACACGCAGGAAGCCCAGGGCAGGAAGTTCGCTAACTACTACGATGCGGAGAGCACGCCCCTTTCCTATGCGCAGAAGAAGTTTCAGGAAATCTTCGGAGAGCTATTCAGGAATTACAAGGACAACTTCTGTTCGCTGATCGTCGATTCGATCAGTGAGCGTCTGGTCGTCCAGGGCTTCCGGATGGGCCCCGAGGAGGCCGCCGACGAGGACGCCCAGCAGATTTGGCAGAAGAACTTCCTCGACGCCGACTCGAACGCGGCGCATATCGATGCGCTAGTGCAGGGATCGTCCTACCTCATTGTCTGGGGCGACGACGATGACGAGCCGGTCATCACCCCTGAGTCTGCGACTGAGGTCACCGTCCAGTATGCGCCCGGTTCGAGGCGCAAGCTGGAGGCCGGCTACCGCGAGTTCACCGATGACTGGGGCGTAGTCCACGCCACTCTTTGGCTTCCCGATGGTGTCTACACCTCTGAGCGAGGCAAGGAGACCTGGGGCACTCCGCAGGGTTCCAGTAACCCCCTAGGCCGCGTGCCTATCGTTCCCCTCCTCAACCGCAAGAGGCTGAAGCAGAAGCCCTTCTCGGAGCTGGCCGGGATCATTCCTGTGCAGGACGCGATCAACAAGGTAAGTGCCGACGCGATCGTAGCCAGTGAGTTTGCTGCGTTCCCTCAGCGTGTTCTAACCGGCCTTGAACCGTTCGAGGACACGAATGAAGAGCGTCAGGCGATGCTCAAGGCCTACATTGACAGGATTCTCGCCTTTGATGGCGAGAACGTTGGTGTCCACGAGTTCTCGGCTGCCGATCTGGGAAACTACGTCAAGCTCATTGACATGCTCGTCCAGCACATGGCTTCGCAGAGCCGTGTGCCATTTCACTACTTCCTTCTGAACGGCGGACAGGCACCTTCGGGTGAGTCCATTACCGCCGCTGAAGCGGGCCTCGTAGCTAAGGCACGAGAGCGAATGCTTCACTTCGGTGAGTCGTGGGAAGAGGCGCTTCGCCTCGCCTTTGAAGTGAAGGGCGATGCCCGAGCAGAGGCATGGGATGCCGAAGTCATCTGGGGCGATCCAGAGCACCGTCAGATGTCCGCTCTCGTGGATGCCCTTGGCAAGGCCAAGGAAACACTGGAGATCCCGAAGCGTCAGCTTTGGGAGGACTATGGCTACTCGCCTCAGACCATCGCGCGTTTCGATCAGATGCGCGAGGAAGAGATGAAGCGCGACTTCGAGCTTCAGAAGAAGTACGGAGAGCACAAGCTAATGCCTGCTCCGGGTACTCCCGGTGCTCCTGGCGCTAATGGTGCCAACAAGTCTTCGTCGTCTCCTAAGTCGGCTACAGCCGAACGCCAGAAGGAGAAGGCGTCTCGCTAGGCAATCTAGCAACCAGTCACTAACACGAACGTAGGCGAGATGCCTACGTTCGTTTCCTTTTCCGAGATGGAGCTAACTGAATGAGTGACACCCAGCCTACTTCCCCGGCTACTACGGGAGAGGCTAACAACCAGCCGGCGGACGATGCCCCGAAGGGGCCTCAGTCCCTTGAAGAGGCCCTGGCCGAGATTGCCGAGCTGAAGAACGACCGTGAAAAGTACAAGTCCCTGATGCGCAAGGAAGAGGGCGAGAAGAAGGACCTTTGGAAGAAGGTCCAGGACTACGAGACTGCCAACCTTTCCGAGACGGAGCGGGCGGTCCGTGAAGCCGAGCAGCGTGGACGAGAGGCCGGGAAGGCTGAGTCCGACGCAGAGGTCAAGAGCCTGAAGCTCAAGGCCGCTGCCGCCACGGCTGGCGTCCCTGAGGAGGTCCTTGGCCTCCTAGACCCCAACAAGGTGTTCACCCCTGAAGGTGAGCCCAACCTTGAACTTCTTTCTTCCCTCTCCGGCGGCAAGCGCAAGTTTGAGAAGACAGCAGCCGATCTGAACATCGGCGCCCAGAGCAACAGCAACGCTGGACAGCTCTCTTACGCCGACCTGGAACGAATGACTCCCGCCCAGATCAATAAGGCGCGCGAGGAAGGCCGGCTAGATGCGCTGATGCGGGGACAGCTCTAAGACCCCCTTAACACTGCGAGGCCCTACGGGAATCCCGTAGGGCCTTTGTTGTGTGCGCTTAAAGGAGAAACGCACCTATGGCTGAAGCCTTTACAGGTGGTGTCTACACCGATTCCGCGGTTGGGCATCCGCTTCAGACTACTAACAACCTCTTCATTCCGAAGATTTGGACGAGCCAGCTTCTAAACGACCTTGAGGGGTCGCTTGTTCTAGGTTCTGCCACAATCACTAACCGGAACTACGAGGGCGAGTTCAAGCGCGGTGGAGATGTAATCCATATCCCCCACTTCCTTGACACCGTGAACGACTTCGGTCTCAAGCAGGCGTACGATTCGTTTGCCTCGAATGAGATGGACAAGGCCGCTCTTGAGTACATCAAGATGACGGTTCAAAAGGGTTCGTCGTTCCGCTTCCACGTGGATTCGCTCCACCAGCTACAGACTCAGGCCGGAATCGACCTGATGAGCAACCTGGTTTCCCAGCGTGCTCGTAAGACTGCGTACGCGATCGACGCGCTAGTGGCGCAGACCATCCAGGCCGCGGTCCTTGGAAAGGACCTCAACGCCAGCCCTTCGGCCGTCGTTCCGACCGTCCTGGCGGACTTCAATGCAATCCCTGCTCTGCACGGCTCGATTGCGCAGAAGGTCATTCCGGGAACTGCTAACGCGATCTACACAACGATCGTGGACATGCTGACGGAGCTGGACCTCAACCACGCTCCACAGGACCGTTACCTGATCATCGCGCCTTCGGTTCGCGCCGAGCTGCTGAAGACAGAAGCGTTCATCGACGCCGCTCACTGGGGTGGCGGGGCCGTGATGCCTACTGGCGCTATCGGCCAGATCCTTGGCGTGCCGGTCATGGTCTCCAACACCCTTGAGAACACTTCCTCGGTCCGTACCAAGAAGCTGGTTCAGCCGCTTCACACTGGCGCGGCGAAGTTCTCCATGGTGATGGGTTCGACCAACGCCATTTCGATGGTTCTGCCTCTTGCAGAGATGCAGGCGTACCAGCCGCAGGAGGACTTCACCTCGGCCGTGAAGTCGCGCCTGGTCTACGACGCCAAGGCGATCCGTACCGAGCAGATGGTTGTGGCGACTCGTACCGAGATCGTTCCGCCGGCTGCCTGATTCGACTTTGGGACGGGACCCCTTTCGAGGGGTCCCTCCCCGCTATCTGGGGAGTTCCCAATGCTAATCACTGCTGCTGAAGTCAGCGTCCAGACCGGACAGACCTATACCGGCGATGCCCTAACGCGTGTCGAGTCCTTCATTCAGAACGTCTCCGACTCGATCGAGGCGTATTGCCGACGCACCTTCACCGATCCCGTTCCCGGAGCCATCAAGGCTGTTGCCCTGATCGAGGTCCGGAGGATGCTCAACGTCGATCCCGGTATCGATGACGAGCGGATCGGCGACCTGGGAACCGGATTCGTCGGCACCAACGAGATCCTCTCGGCCAGCTCCCTGGCAGCGCTCGACGCCTACCTGAGGTGGACCACACCTCGTGCGTCCAGTCTCCGCCTGGTCTCTCCGCTTCGCGGCCCGGCCCTGCCCGAGCCCTACTTCGAGGTCTCAGACCTCGTCCACTGGCCGGACAACATCATCATCCTCGGCCGCACGCTCGAAGAGGGCCTCGTCCAGTTCCAGACGTCCCCCGATGGGTGGACCTGGGCTGACCACGTCTTCGTTGAGTCGCTCGACATCTCTGACGGCGGCTACCCCGCATGGCGGGTCATCTACCCGGCTCCCTCTGTGTCCGGTCACTACAAGTGGCGGGCTCGCTGGCGCTATGACGACGACACCTCACCCTGGACGCGCGCCCTCTACACGAACTACCAGGTCTAGGGGGTCCCATGGCACTCCTAGACAGGGCCACCGAGGACATCGTCATTTGGCCCCTCGTCCTTCTCGACGACGGCTACCGAGGCCAGAAGCCCGGTAAGGCCGCACGACTTCCTAACGGCGCTTATGAACCGCCTGAGGGCGCTCCAGTCACCGTCAAGGGCATTCCAATCCCCGCTTCTTTCTCGGGTGCTGGCTGGGCTCTGAATCAGAGGTACCAGGAGCAGGGCTTCGCTGAAGTGGCGCGAATGTTCCTTTACGTCA
The DNA here is from genome assembly GCF_004348535.1 of Actinomadura sp. KC216. Taxonomy (GTDB): domain Bacteria; phylum Actinomycetota; class Actinomycetes; order Streptosporangiales; family Streptosporangiaceae; genus Spirillospora. Next base: position 31,007 of record NZ_SMJX01000011.1, on the reverse strand, counting down.
AGTACGACCCGTCCCTTCGGTTCGACCGGTGGACGCGCGTTGAAGTGCGCGGCAGGGAATGGACCGTTGTGGACCAGCCCGAGCTTTGGATCTGGAAGCGCAATCAGTTCTGGAAGGCAACCATCGAGCTACGGGGAGATGTATGAGCTACGAACTCTACATCGACGATGAATACGTAGCCGGAATGCCTGTCGTCAACCAGGCGGTTCGAGCGACCGCCGAGGAGTTCAAGGCTAAGTGGATTGCCGCTGCTGTGGCCGGGGGCCACGTGGACAGCGGAAATTTCATCGGAAGCATCAACGTCCGCCGTGCCAATGACAAGGACTACTGGGTTTCGGCTACGGCCGGGTATTCGGTTCCTCTTGAGTTCGGTCACTTCAAGGTGCTGTGGGGTCGTGAGACCAGCGAGCGTGTCGAGGGAATTCACCTACTAAGGGAGATCCTTTGATCACTGACGTCCCCCTAATGCCTGACATTGACCGTCTGGTCCAGGACGCGCTACTCGAATACGTTCCACCGGAGATTGCGACTCGGGTATTCGTCAAGCCGCCCCTCGACTGGGCGGATTTGATGCCGTTCATCACTGTGAAGTGGAACGGCGGCGCACCTGTCAACTCCGTCCGTCTCCAAGTCCGTGACGTAGTTGTCAAGGTCTACGCCCTTGACCAGGCATCCGGAAACACAGCCATTCGGCATGTCGAGAAGGCCCTCAAGACGGCCTGCCTCAATAGGTACACAAACCAAAACGTCCCCGCTGCAACCACGCCGGGGGTCCTTACGAAGGTGCGAGAACTCAGCCCCCTTGGATACCAGTACGAGGGCCTGACGAGTAAGCACCCGGATTCGGTCCTTTACGAGGGCATGTTCCGGCTTACCTCCGCACCGCTTCTTCCTTGAAAGGAGAGCGTTAATGGCAGTTCTGCCCGATAACGCTATGAACCCGGCGACCGGTTACGTCTATGTCGCCAACGTTGGAACCGCGAAGCCGACCATCGACACTGGTTTCGACTACACCGACCCCACTACTTGGGGCGCGGAGATGCAGGATCCGGGTCCGCCTTCCACTCCACTGTGGAAGGCCGTAGGCCACACCTCGCTTGAGAATGGCCTTGAGTTCACCTCCGATGGTGACGACCCAGAGACCCTGGGAACTTGGCAGACAGCCAACCTCCGCACCACAAACCCGACTCGCACCTACTCGGTAACGATCAATCTCGCTTCCTTCACGCTAGAGACATACCAGCTCTACTACGGCGGCGGAACCGTCATTGGCGTGGCGCCAGACCAGTCCTTCGTTATTCCTGACTCGCCAGTGGCGCAGGAAAAGGCCCTGCTGGTCCTGGCCGTGGACGGCCAGCACCTGGTTTCCCAGCACTTCAAGAAGGTTTCCATCATCGGTGCTGACTCCATCACCTATGACCCTGCGGCCCTGTCGGAGATGCCTGTCCGGGCGACCATTCTCGGCGCTCAGACCTACGGCACTGGCGTAGCGGGCCAGGGCGAGATCAGCCAGCGCATCTCTCTTTCTTGATCTGATTTTGAACTGATCGGTTCAAAACGACTGCCCCTCGGGCGCGCTCAGTGGGTGGCGCGCTCGGGGGGTTTTTCAAACCCACACACCTACTCGATTGGACTTACAAATGGCTACTCTAAAGTACGACGACCTGGTAGCGGACCTGGAGAGGGAGTACCAGGAAAAGGGTCTGACGTTCGTCGGGAAGAATGGGAAGAACATCCTTCTTCGCCCGATCAACCTGCTGAACGATGCCGAGACCAAGGTTGTGAACGCGCTTCTACCGACCGTCACCGACGAGGACTCGGATTTCGAGAAGCGAGTCGATGCGATCGACCGCATCATGAAGGCCGCTGCTGACAAGAAGACGGAGTGGGACGCGTCCGTTAAGGATCTGCCTCCTACGGTCCGAGTTCGCATTCTTGAGGCATGGCTGGAGAGTGACCCGGAGGCGGGGGAAGCCTCCGACTCCGAGAGCTGATCGACGAGTACGGCGCGGAGATAGCTTCTGACCTTTCCAGGTATCACCGGATCGACATTCACGACCTGGTGACAGGCAAGCTTTCTCCGCGCTATTGCCTCGCCCTCTTGGAGCACCTCCCACCGGAGTCCTCGTTCATGACCGCCCTGAGGGGCGGTGCCGAGTGGATCGGATGGAACCGGAACTCGGAAATGCTGGCGAGCGTCATCGACGCCATTCAGGTTCTGTCCTGGTACTTCGTCACGGTCAACAGCAAGAAGACACCTAAGAAGCCCGAGCCATTCCCAAGGCCCGGCGATGCAAAGCGCAAGCAGGACGAGAACCGCCTGCCTAACCCACTGCTGGCTGCGCTTAGAGGAGAGCCACTAGAGAAGCAGGAAATCGGCCCCGGAGCTGTCATCCCTGCCCCCAAGAACTAGATAGGGAGGACGCCCCATGGCCGGACCCGGCGGTAGCGAACACGGCCGTATCAACATCAAGGTCGTCCCGGATACCGATGGCTTCACCCGTGAAGTAGAGAAGCTCCTCAAGAAGTACGACAAGCGCGACATCGACATGCGAGTCGAGCTTGATACCCGTGCCGCTGAGACGAAGCTCAAGAAGCTTCAGAAGCGCTTCCGCAATCTGAAGATGCGCGTCGAGCTGGACACGCGCGCTGCGCAGACCAAGCTCAACAGGTTCGTCGCTCAGAAGCGCAACAAGCAGCTCGACATGAAGGTCAACCTCAACCTCGGTGAGGTTGAGGCGAAGCTAGACGCCCTTTCTCGTCCTCGCGAGACGAACGTTCAGGCCGATGCGGATACAGGCCGGGCTGAGGCAGCGCTGAATCGGGTGGCTCGAAACCGGACTGCCAAGATCCGGTACCGCTTCATCGGGGATGAGGCCCTCAACCGACTTGCTGACCTAGACCGCAGTCGAATCCAGCGAATCAACCTGGACTTCGACGATAAGAACCTTCGCACCAAGCTGCGGGCCCTCGGCCGCAACAACGAGATCCTCGTCGAGGTCGAGGTCGATCCTCGGAACATCCGCGACATCCGCAGGTGGATCGGATCTCTTGGCAGGGACTTCAAGGAGGCCGGCCAGGAGCTGAGGCGGAATTTCGACCTGATCCAGAGCCTCCGCGAGGCACGGAGGATCCAGGAGCAGACCGACAGGGACAGGCTTGCTCGTGAGAACGAGCTGCAAAGGCGGCTTCGGCAGGGCTTCCGTGTCCTGGAGCGTGAGTATCGCAAGCTCGGTCGCCCGATTCCCGTCGAGGTTGAGCTTGAGACGGAGAACTTCTACCGGAAGATCGGCCTGCTTCGTCGGGAGCTGGCTCGTATCCGTCGTGAGCGCCTGGACGTCGATGTTGACATTGATTACGACCGCATCAACCGCGTCTTCGAGATGCTCCGGATGCGGAATCACCGCATCGAGGTTGAGGTCGATGTCGATAGGGACCGGCTAGGCCGTCTCGGACGTCTCTTCGGAAACGTCTTCTCTGGTGTCGGAAATGTCGCCCGTGCCGCCCTCGCGGGAGTCCTCAGGGGAATCTCTCTTGCGTTCAGCGCCATGGGCCAGTTCGGAAATCTCGGACAGCGAGTCTTCGGCAACCTAGCCAGCGCTGTCGGCGGCACCACAGGCAGGATGGGCAACCTCGCCACCGTGATCGCCCAGGTCGTAGCTTCGCTACTGGCCATTGGTGTGGTCGTCGGAATTCTCGTTGCGGTAATCAACACGCTCGGCGCCCTGATCGTCGCCGCTATTGGTGCCGTTGCCGCTATCGGTTCCGTGGTTGTAGGCGCTGCCGCGCTTCTCGCGCTTCCAGCGATCTTCGCTGGTGTCACAGCAGCCCTCATCTCCATGGGAGATGAGAACGACAAGGTCAAGAAGCAGTTCGCGGAGCTGGGAAAGACCCTCCGTAGCACGCTGCTGACCGTAGCGCAGCCGCTGGTCGATCTCTTCTCCGATTCGATTGTAGGGCTGAACAGGAACCTGAAGAAGGGCACGCCCCTCTACAAGCAGCTCTCGTCAGCCTTCGATCAGTCGGCTAAGGCCCTGCGTCCGCTGCGTTCTGGTCTGAAGGATTTCGCGCTCAACTCCCTAGCAGGAGTGAACGCGGCTCTCGACAGGCTGAACTCCAGCGGTTCCATGAGGATCTTCTCGCTGGGAATCGCCGGGCTTGGATCCGTCATCGGCGGGTTCGCTAGCAACCTTTCCCAGTACGCTCCAGCGTTCGCTACCGGGTTCAACTTCCTAGTATCCGGTCTCGACCGGATCCAGGCGGCCCTGGCTCGTTGGATGGGCGAGTTCGCTACGTTCTCGCCTGCGGTAATCGAGTCCTTCACCAATGCCTTCGTGGCACTGTTCGACACCTTCTCGACCAACTCCCGGACATTCACTCTCGCTGCGTCGAGTCTGGGTGATGCCATTCGCGATGCCACTCCTGGCATCCACAAGATTGCGACCGCTTTCGCCCAGATGGCGCCGGGAATCTTCGATGCCCTGGCTGAGGCGATTAACAATCTCGGCGACGCGCTGGACGATCCCGATGTCGTTCAGGGTCTGGCGAACATCACTTCTGGAATCATCAAGCTCGGAAGTGTCCTGCTCAAGTGGGGAACCCAGATCACAGGGATTATCGGGAATTCGTTCTCCACCATGAAGAACGAGTGGGAAAAGCTTTCGGGAACGATCGATAGCGGTATCGATCTCTCTGTCAATGAGTTCCGGAAGGTCGTCCGCCAGGAGAAGTCGGCTCGCGACCGAGTAAACATCGGTCTCCGCCAGCTCGACGCATCGGTTGGTAGGCACACTGCCAACATCTCTAAGGGCATCAACAATTACCAGAACCGCCTGGGAATCATGCTGTCCTTCGCCGACGACAAGATGAGCGCCCACGTTAAGGGTCTCGGACAGAAGCTGATCACACTAAGTCAGCAGTGGGAGGACGCAGGCGGAAAGGTCTCGGGCGAGTGGAAGAAGTCGTGGGATCAGGTTTCCAAGCAGATCGACGCTTCGGGTAACTCATCGCTCATCGCCATCAAGAATCAGATGAACAAGCTGATGGCGGACTCGGATCGTTTCCGCGAGAAGATCCGGAACAACCTGATCGCCGCCCTAAAGGCTGAAGGCGTCAACGTCGATGATTCTGTCATCAAGAAGATCGACGAGCAGCTCGGCCTGCTGGTTAACAGCTCTCAGCTCAAGTCGGCTCAGGCCGTCGAGGCATTCCAGCAGAACTTCGGCCGGCTGCCTGGCATTGTTCAGGCCGCCATGGAGGAGTCCCGCACGCCGGAGCAGTTCCAGGCGAAGATGGAGCAGATCAACCAGATCATGGCGTCGATGACGCCTAAGATCGCCGCGTCATTCGCGAAGCTGCCAACGGAAATGCAGAAGACTCTTCTCAGCTCCACGGCTGCATTCCAGACCTGGCAGGGCATGGAAGTGTTCCGCCAGAAGGTCGCCCAGGGTGTGCAGGGAGCTGTCCAGCAGTTCCGGCTACTCAGCAATGAAATCGTCGGGCTGAACACCCCAATGCAGATTCTTGGCGGGCAAGTTGCTCTGATGACCGGCTTCGTCCAGCAGTTCAACGCGCAGGCCAACTGGCTCAACTGGATCCTGAACAGGGTCGGCGCACAGGCCGCCTGGGCGGGCTGGCAGATGGGCCAGGTGGCTGGAAACGCCAGCAGGGCCGCTAGCGCTGTCGTTCGTCTCAATGCCGGAAGCAGTGGACTAGCCACCTCCCTCAACCGAGCAGGAGCTTCGGCTAACAACGCCTCCATGCAGCTCTCGGGACTATCGGCCTCCGCAGGCCAGACGGGTGGGCAGTTCTCGGTATTCGCGGGACGAGTCTCGGGATACATGGTTCTAGCCGCTCAGTCCGTCCGTGACTGGACGAACAACATGCTTGCCACTCTTCGGAGCCTGGTAAGTAGGTCGGCCGCCTACGGGCGACTGACGGCCTTTGTAGCCTCCATCCGCTCGTCCATGAGTCAGGCGGAATCGTCGGTCCGAAGCTCGGTTGAGCGAATGCTCGCGCAGCTTCGCCGGCTGAACACAACCGTCACCGCTCGTGTGAATGTCCAGACACAGAATGTGCCTGCGCCGAACAACCTCGTTCCGCAGAACTTCGTGCCTCAGAACTTCACCACGTTCACCGCTCTGTCGGAGCCGGTAACGGCGGAGTTCCAGCCAATGGCAGCGGCGACCGATGAGTCCGGAAGCGCGTTCTTCACCGCGTGGAAGCGCGGCGCGGACAACCAGCTCCGTGAGCTGATGCGCATCTCGACTCGTACCGAATCGGACAGCGGACCGACCTACAACGTCCAGGTCGATGCGGCGCCGTATGTGCCCACTGAAAAGACGATTGTCACAGCGCTTTCCTACGCGGACGCGCTTTATGCAGCATAAGGAGATTCACCGTGGATCAGTTCCCCATGGTCACCCTGGAAGGGGTTGACGGCTCTCAGATTCCCCTCCTGGCCATGGGGGACCTCCACGGCTCCATCTGGCTTCGTAAGGGAGCCAAGGGGCTCGACATGCCGCCCTGGGACGTCCAGGCCGACGAGTACCCGGCTCGTGATGGCGAGTTCCCCCGAGCCCAGAGGGCTCTAGCTAGGGAGATTTTCCTCCCCCTCACTCTCGTCGGGGACTCCCGCCCCGAGCTGGTTGCCACCAAGCGCCGTCTCCTGGAGGCGCTGCCACCGTCCCGGATGGCTCGACGCATGGCTCGTCTCGTCACAGCGGAATACGACGAGGCCGATACCCCTGAGCCCCAGCGAGAGATCGAGGTCTACTACAAGTCCGGCCTTGAGGGCGATGAGGACCAGGACGTAGCGGGGCTACGTCATCTCAAGTACGGCCTCATCCTGCGGAGCACCGACCCATGGTTCCGAGCCCGCGAGGACACACGAATCGACTTCCTGACCTTCGAGGAGCAGGTCCCCTTCTTCCCGCCCGAGGGCGAGGAGTTCGTCTCCGTTGACGGACTGACGGGCGGCTTCAAGGTCTCCCCCGCGCCGACCTTCGTGTCTGAGACTTCTTTCTTCTATCCGGGCTCGGTGAGCGTCAAGCCCACGTGGCACCTCCAGGGACCGATCAATGAACCGTTCGCCCTGGTCCGGGCGGAGACCAACTACAGCCCCGAAGAGTCGCTGGTCATCGACGGCCTCCAGCTCGAAGCCGGGGAGACGGCGACGCTCGTCACCACACCCGGGCAGGTGAAGCTTTCCACCTCCGCAGGAGTGGACATCACCTGGAGCGCTCTGGGGACCAACCCCCGCTTCTGGTACATCGACCCCGGTGTCAACACGGTCTCAATTGACGGCCTCACCACGGAACCAGGCGCAGCTTCTTTCACCTACCGCACGAAGTACCTGGGGATGTGATGAGCGAGTTTCGAGTGTACCTAAGGGAGGCTCCCAAGAACCCCGATTGGCGAATGCCCCTGATCGCTGAACTGGATGAGTACAACTCCGTCGAGGCCATCATCCGCCACCTTGCCATCGGTTCATTCACGATCGAGATGCCGTCCAGTTCCACACAGGCCAGGCTTATCAAGCCAGGCCGCGGCGTCGTCATCTTCATTGAGGGACAGACCACACCGGTTTTCACTGGCCCGATCACGTCCATCAAGTCAACGAAGACCAAGGACGACCCCGGAACACTCACCGTTAACGGCTCGTGCGACAACATGTGGTTCGACGAGCGCATTGCCCGAAACGATGCGGAGGACACCTGGAATCGGGAGACAGAGGGTGACTGGGACGGCGAGCTTCAGATTGGCTCGACCCTGAGCCTCGTTGCTGAGAACTCCGCAGAGTGGATCTGGCATCTGGTCCTACAGAATTTCAAGATTCCGTACGTTGACACTTTCAACGATCTGAGTCGCAGGATTCCCTTCATGGAGCTGCCCAACGAAGCTCCATCGTCTGCTACATCACTGCCGAACGACGATCTGTGGAAGGGCTTCTCGGGGATTCACCTGAAGTCCATTGCGGAGCCGGTATTCGAGCTGAGCCGGAGGGCCAACCTCGACACCCGCTTCTACTGGGATCCAACGACGGAGAAGATCCATCTTCGGGTGGCTCCAGCTACGGACAAGTCGGGGACGGTCGTCTTCGACGAGCAGGTTGGAAACCTCGTCGGCCAGCAGATTGTCTCCGAGGCCCCTTCAGCTACCAGGGTCACCCTCTCGGGTGCGACCCCTACTGACGCCAATCCGCGAAGGTACTACCGCTACGTCAAGAACAACCTCCACAACCCTCCCGGATGGTCGGATCCGGGTTGGGGTCGAGAGGCCATTGAGGCTTATTGGAACCGCACCACCGAGGCTTACGCCGATGTGCGTGACACGAAGTGGCACCCGAATGTCGTTGGTGGCGTCATGCCCGAGCCGCCCAACAACAGCGTCGAGGATCTGAAGTTCGACACGGCCGCCACGGTGTATTTCGTGGAGAACGGCGTCAAGGGTCAGATCAGTCTTGATGTCCAGGACATTCCGACGTGCACCTTCGGTGTCCATTACGGCATCGGAAACGTCGTCCGAGTTCTGATCGACACTTCCATTCTTCCCCCCAACATCCCGGACTCCGATGGAGTCCTGCGACAGCAGGTCCAGGAAGTTCGCCTCGGCTGCAAGGCCGAGGAAATGTGGACGATCAAGCCGACCATCGGAACAGAGTCCAGTTCGAGCACGCCCTATGTCTACCGGGAACTGCGAAGGCTGCGGAGGCTGGTTGAGAAGACGAATGAGAGAATTTGATGACTGAGAAGGCTTACCCTTTTTCCACCGGTCCCGGCGCCTTTGTAACCGAAGAGGACTGGGCAGCGATGACCGAGGGCTACCAGGACACCGGCGTTTACGGTCATCCCGGCACAACTGATCTGACCATTGAGCCAGGCCCCGAACCCAACACTATTCAGGTCAACGTTGGCGACGCTCAGGTTTCCGGTTTCCACTACCGACTGACAGCTCCGAAGGTCATCAGTACCGTTGCCAACGCGGGTGCCACTGATCGCACAGACCTCGTCGTGCTCCAGCTCGACGAGGTGACCAAGACCATCACCCCCGTCCTGCTGACCGAGCAGAACGGAAGCAACGTCGGCCCCGACCGCTGCCCGATCGGCCTGTGGACACAGCCCCCGGCCGCTGAGGTCACTGCGGAGGACTGGGGAACGGCTACCGACGCCAGGTGGTTCATCGGCAACCGGGTCCGTCCCTACCTACCTACCGCGATGCCTCCGGCCTCGCCGGGCGGGATGATCTATGACGCCAGCGCCGATGGCGCTGGAACTGTTTTCCTGGGCAAGCTCGACTCCAATGGTCAGCCCTTCTGGTCGCCTTGGTACCCGATCTCTTCGGAGCGGATTGAAGTAAAGGAAGCAGGTTCCTCCGCTACCCAGCAGACCACGTCTACTGCGTGGATTGCGGGTTCTCCTCAGGTGTCCACGACATTCGAGGCTCCGCCTTCGGGGCAGGTCTTCATCACCGTCTACGCCCAGCTTGAGGCGCAGGGTAGCTCGTCCGCTTACTGCGGATTCGAGATTCGAGAAGAGAATGCCTCTGGAGCGGTAGTCGTCGCTCCGAATGTTGATGACGCTGCCGGACAGCAGATGGAGTATTGGTCGGGCTCGACTAGGCGCAAGCTGATCTCCGGGCTGACTCCCGGTGAGACCTACTTTGTCCGCACCATGCACCGAAGCGACCGAGCCGGCGTTCAGATCATCATCATCATGAGGAGCATTCTCGTCGAGCCGGTCTACACAGAGGTCGCCCCAGGCGCACCGGAGCCCGGTGACGTCCTAGACCCTGGCGACGTCGTACTGACAGCGGGTGGAAGCTCGATTCGTATCCCGGACGGAAACGTCACCACACAGGCTCTGAACATTCGGATTCCTGCGGGTGATAGGCCGAGTGCTCCAGATACCTTCGCCATTTTCTACAACACGGGTACCGATGCAGCTCCTGTTTGGGAGCGCACTGGATACTTCAACGAGTATGGAGAGCTGCGGGTCATCCCTTCCGCTCCGACAAGGGTCCCTGTTCGTATTCGTCTTCTGAATGGACAGACGAACGACGCGTTCCAGGTCGCCGACCTGAATAACATTCCGATGGCGGGATTCGCGGCGGACGGTACGGTCTACGCACCGAACATTGGTAATGCCAGGGTATTCACGGGTCCCAAGCCTCTCCAGGCAGAGCCTGGAGACCTTTGGATCAACCCTGGGACGACTCCGCCAACGCTGAATATGCGTGTAACGGGTGGGTGGTCACCTCTCCAGGGTGGAACTGTCGTTCCTGACGCTACCGAGGCACCGACCTTCGTCGATGCTGACGGCCTATCGGTGAACTCCACTTCCATCACGCTGCCAGCGACAGACGGAGACACTCTCGTTGCCTGCATCGGCTGGAACACGCAGGGGACCATGACGCCTCCTGCGGGATGGACACTGCTCCGAAGCTATGGAGCCTCCGGCTCCAGGTCTGCACTGTATGTGGCGCAGGCTGCGGAGATCGCTTCGAACACCTTCACGCTTACGGGAACGGCTGCGCTGATGTCGTGCATCGTCCTGGGCTACACAGCCGCGACGGTGCTGGATTCGGACGGCACCGTTGACGACATCAACGGGAACTTTGTTGCTCCAGCCCTGGCTGTGAACTCGGCGCCCGCCGTTGTCGCACGCTTCTACTGGGGCCGTGGTTCGACGATCACATCACTTACCAAGAATGACGCCACTGCGACCCTCAGGCGCGAGCAGTACGGAGGCGTTCCGACGTCCATCGGAATGATGGCCACCGGTCAGACTGTCGCCACTCCGCAGACCGTTCCTCTGGCCACGGCCACGGCGAACGTTACCGCTGGCGACGCAGGCGGATACACCGTCGCCCTCGTGGCTGCGTAAGAACCAAGTCTCAACGGCCGCCCTTCCTCAGAGAAGAAGGGCGGCCTTTTCACGCCCAAGGATTCCGTTGACAGAGGACAAGTTCTCTGCTCTCCAAGAGAAGTTCTACGAGCAGCAGATCGAAACGAATAGGCAGCTAAGCAAGGTTGCGGAGAAGCTCGCGGAAATCGCCACACTCCTAGCGGATACCCGGGAAGAGCAGGCGGATCACGAGATCCGCATCCGGGCGATTGAGAAGGACAAGCAAGACAAGGTCTCGCCAAACGTGACCTCCGCCCTTATCGCGGCGGTGGTCGCCGTCGCCCTTTTCGTAGCGCAGACATTCGTGAAGTGAGGAGGCCAAATGGCCGAAAACGAAGGGCTCCCTGTGGAGCCAAAGAACGGTGCTGATCGCACCGTCGAGAACGAAGAGGAGGTTCTCCGGGAGCTGTACGGCATTCCGGACGAGAACGGTTTCTTCCGAGGGGTGGGAAGCTGATGGCTGGTCCAACCGACCTGCTCAAGGTGGCTCGTGCCGACATCGGTCTCTCGGGCCGTCCAAACAAGATCACTAAGGAATACGCCAACCGCCACGGGGACGCGTTCCTGCGCGCTGCGTGGTGCGACATGGCCATCACCTACTGGGCCCGGCACAGCGGCAACGCCTCGGCCGTCCTCCCAGGCGGAGATCGCGCCTACACGGTTTGGCACGCGCAGGACTTCCAGAAGGCCAAGCGCTGGTACACAGGAACGGTCGCCAACCTGAAGAAGGCGAAGCCCGGCGACATCGTCTTCTTTGACTGGGGAGCAACCAACTCCGTTGGTGCCATCGACCACGTTGGAATCATTGAGAAGGTTCTCGGCGATGGCCGAATCCAGACCATTGAGGCCAACACTTCCGACGCTGTGAAGCGTCGTGTCCGCGACGCCTCCACAGTGGCCGGCTACGGCCGTCCCGACTGGGAGCTGGATACCCCTGCACCCAGCAAGCCCGCTACCCCGAAGCCCAAGCCGAAGACCGAGAAGGCTCCCGCCTTCCCCGGCCCGATGCTCCAGTACCCGCCTCTTCGTAAGACGGAGACGTGCCGTAAGTGGCAGCAGCGGATGAAGGACCGCGGTTGGGACATCGCCGTTGACGGTTGGTACGGCCCTGCCTCGAAGACCGTGTGTCGTCGCTTCCAGGCCGAGAAGGGTCTGTCGGTTGACGGCATCGTTGGCCCGAACACCTGGCGTGCCACATGGGAGTCGCCGGTCACATGATGCGCCTACTGAAGGCGCATCCGATCCTCGTCACCGTCATCTTGCTTTTGCTGCTTGGCGTCCCATGCGTCCTCGTGTGGGACGCCCGGCCTGACGTGATCTATCTCAATCTGAGGAGTCCGAATGAGTGAACTGAAGGACACTGCTAAGGACGTCGCCTTCGACGTCCTGGACGATGGGGAGCTGACTTCCGAGTCGGTGTCCCGCGTGAAGCGTGTAGGTATCGCCCTTGCCGTTGGTCTGCTCGCTGCCGTGTTCTCGACTGTGGCGACAGTCCTCGTGACCGTGCCCGTCGAGGGCGAGTTCGACCTACCGAGCCTGATGGAGACTCTCCGCCTGGCCGTGGTCGGAACGGTTGTGGCCTACGTGAAGGACAAGCTGTAATCCCGTCGAAAATCCGGCGCGGGTTCTTGTGATTTCCTACTACTTCAGTGGGAAATAGGAACTAAGAGAAAGGGGCACCCCCGAAGGGGTGCCCCGCTTTTCTCGTTTCTGGACTAGGCGCCCAACTCCTCGGGAGACTTCACGATGTCGTCGATCTTGGCGAAGAAGCCCTTCTCGTTCCCGTCGTCATCGATGACGTTGATGAGGATCTCCCCGCTACCCGTGACTCGGACGGTCGCGTGACCGGTCTCTCGCGGGAGAACGATCTCAATGGTGTCGAGGTGACTGATCTCGTGTGTACTCATGGCACCCTCAATCGATGCTGTGGTCGAACACGATTGTCCAGAACTCGTCGTGGTCCAAGCTGTCGATGCCGTACTCACCATCGCTGGCATCGACGGCTCGCTGGACTTGATCGCGTAGCGATGATCGATCCAACGGTCTTCCTCCTCAGGAGTTCGCGGCCTCGTAGCGCTGCACGATGTGGATCGGGATCCGGCCCCGCTCGTTTACCTTAATCCCCTTGTCCTTCGCCCACTGCCGAATCTCCTGGTTCCGCTCCCGACTGGCGTCGGGCTTGCTCGTCCCAGCCGGTCGCCTGGTGGCCTTCTGCCGACGTCCCTTCTCCATGAAGGGGTGCAGGGCCTTACGCAGCTTCGCCGCGTTCTTGTCGTTCAGGTCGATCTCGAAACTTTCCCCGTCCAAGCTGAAGGTGATCGTCTCCTTGGCCTCGGAGCCGTCAATGTCGTCGAGCAGAAGCGTCTTGATCTCAGTAGCCATCCTGTTTCTCCCTTTAGTTTCTAAAACAAAGCCCCTAGCCCATGTTGGCTAGGGGCGGTTTCGTCGTTTACGGATTACTTGTTCAGCTTCTCCCGGAGGTCTTCCTTGTCCACGTCACAGCCGGGGCAGGAGTCCGTGAGCTTGTACCCATGATCGCACCGCGTCTCCCCGGCCTGCTGTCGTCCAGGCCCGCTGATGTAGTACTCAGGCCATCGAACCACATCCCACACTGTGGGTGCCCTGCTCTTGACGAGGTCGGGCGGGCTTTCGTCGCTCACTTCTGCACCCGCCAGTCCTGACGGAGCTTCTTCCTCAGGAACAGCTCGTCCTGCTCCATCTGCTGACCGTGGAGCTTCTGGTAGTCCTTCACCTCCAGGCCGACCTCCTCGAAGGAAGCCCCGAGCGTCTCGGGGAAGTAGCGCGTCATCAGCTTCAGGTAGAGCCCCGCGCCCGAGCTGGTCAGCGGAGCCACCATGCTCGCCTCCGACAACGCAATGACCAGCTCCGCCCCCGTGGCGGCGCGAGTGTCCAACCCTTCGGCCACGCGATCCAGCAGCTCGGCGCAGTGCTGCCGGTAGAGCAGCTCGGTTTCCATCCGTTCCGGAAATCCGCGGTCTGGATCGGGGCCCAGTAGTCGGAACGAATGCCAGATCGGACCCATCTCGTCCATGTTGACCGGCCGTCCATCAGTGTCCCGGAGCAGCAGCGGTTCACCGTGGCGCTTCTGCGCCAGCTCAATTTCCTCCTCGGCGATCTCCATCTGGCTGAAAAGGCCCGTCAGCGAAGACTCGATCGAATCCATCACCTCGGCGACGTCCATAGTTCCTCCTCCAATTTGGCATGAAAAAAGCCGGTCCGAAGACCGGCGTCACAGAATGGGGCTATTTCCTATCTCGGATTTCCGCAAGGATCCGTCGCATCGCTGCGATCCCTCTCGCTCCCTCCAGAGGAGCGACCGCGTCAGGCCAAACCTTGCGCGCCAGCTCGACGTACTCACGGCCCGCGAGGACGATCGTCAGGTCCGACTGCCAGCAGCCCATCATCTTGGCCTGTCGCACCAGGCGAGCAGGCTTCACCTGGTCCGGATCCCCGATCCTGGTGTCGTAGGGCCTCATGGGGTGGCCTGGTCCGACCAGGCCGTATCGGGCAGACAGAACGAACAGCCTGTCAGGCCGTAGGCTCCTAGCCGTCTCCATGCACAGCTTGTGGAAGCTGCCGGTATACAGCTCCCCGGCATCAGCCGGCCTGTCCCGCTTGGCCCGACTACACCCGACAACCACCACCAGGCGGACGCGTTCATCCTCGGGGACCCTTGCCCACGGATCCCGGGGGATCACTTAGGCGTCCCCCTTGACGTCCTTCACTCGAAGCGCCTGGGTGGCCCGCTTCACCTTGGTCCAATGATCTATCCTTTCCTGCGCGTGCTTTTTGATGACCGCCTTGCACCACGGGAAGGTGTAGCCATACCTCCTGTCAAAGCTCCCCGGAGGAGCCTCTTCCTTGAGCCGAATCCGAGGGTTGTCCAGGTCCCCCCAATCGACGAAAAAGTCACCGGGCGTTGCGTTGTCAGCCATGCCGTCTCCCATCCATACCGAATGTTGTGATGTAGTCGAATGCGCACTCCGCGGAACAGAACTCGTCGAAAACGATCAGCGGGTTCCAGCTCCAGCAGAACGAGCACCTGTCGTTCCTCGTGGACTCGTCCGGGGAATCGGTGTAGCTCCCGCCATGAACCATGGCGGTCTCCCGGATGTCCTTCGAAAAGTGGGTGTGCTCGTCGGCCGGTGAACCCTTCGGCCGGCCTTCGTCGTCGGACTCGAACTTCCACCATCCGGGGTTGGCCTTCAGCCACTCCCGAGCCTCCAGGAGGCGAGGGTCGGTACCCTCGGGGATCAGCCCGCTCTCGTCCATCTCCACATGGCCCTCAGAGAGCCTCTGAAGCTCCGAAAGAGCCCACCGGACATCTCCGTACTCATCCGTTGTGGGAATCGAATGTCCGAGCCCTGGGAGCCCGTCAGGGCCTGTCTTGTGGAAGACACCGGAACGGTTGAAAACGTCATCGTCGCTCTCACCCGTGGCTCCCCAGACTTGGGACGCCTCCCGGCGGATGGGCTTGCCATCCGTTAGCCACAGCTCGCCGAAGCGCGACGCCGCCCGTCCCTTCTTGTGTCTGTCTACCCTCCTCTTCCTCTGGGTGTTCTTCTTCCTGGCGTTGGTGGCCTTGTGAACCTGGCAGTACTTCGGCTTCCTGCCCTTACCCGACCACGGGAGTTCGGTCCGGCACTTCGGAGTCAGACAGCGGAGCAAACCAAATCCTCCTCTGCCTCTTCGACTTCCTCGAAGTCGTCAATGATCTGCATATACAAAGGGGGTCTCCCGCCTGTGGATTTGCCCTTCCACATGCGAATATTGGGGCACTTCTCAGCCTCGTTCTCTATCGTCTCGGCCTTGATGTGCTTGCCGATTTCCTCCCACAACTGTGACCGAGAAACGGGTTGTGGTTCGCCGTTCTCGTTCCGCGCTTCGTCCAGTACGTAGAGGATCTTCTGACGGAGACTCTCGCCTCCCGTTTCCGGCAGGATGTATCGAACGGAATCCACGGAGTAGGTGACGATCGCAAGGGCGCTGTCCAGATCGGCAATGCTGACTTGGTCCCGACCATCGGCGACGGCCATCAGGCCAGCGAGCCGAACCATGTAGGCAAGCGCTCTCTCGGACATGTTGGCGAGGACCTTGTTGCCCTTGGTCAGGTCCTCGCACTTAGGCCGGTGCCATTCCTTGATGCGCCGGGCGACATCCGGAGTCACGTCTATCGGGTCATCCCTACCGAGGTTTGCGGCGTGGGTTCCCATCTCTCGAAGGCGATCGGCTAGAGTCTTCTGAGTCGCCGCGTAAGCGGCCTCCTCCTCGTCGCTCCGGTAGAGGTCCACCGTCTTCGACTGCTCAACCCAGACGAGCAAGAAGCGGTTGAACGTGCCACCACTCGCGTTCAGGGTGCCAGTGATCGCAGCCCAGTTGTCCGGCTGGACGTGCAGCACAAAGCCAATGTGAGGCTCATCGACACGGACGTTCGTCTTCGCTGTCTTGTGCCCGATCGGGCTGCCGTCCCAGACCTTCCGGAACATGGGACCAAGTTTCCGGCTGTTCTTGGTCGCCCCAACGAAGTCGTCTCCCTCTTCCTCCAGGAAGAAGCAGGAAGCCCCGTCTCGGTCCGCCAGCTCGGCCAGGAGGCCGAGGGCGGTTGCCGGAACACCCTCATCAACGATGCTGGTAGTCGCCCACTTGTTGAAGGCTCGACGGACGATGGGCATCGCTACCCGAGCCGTGGCGCCCTTCCGGCCTGTGCCGGACTCCCCCACGAGAACGGCCCAGATAGACATGGGCGCGGTCCCGCTGCCCATCTTCACCCGAATATCAGGGCCGATGTAACCACTGAAGGCTGACATCAAAGTCAGCATCACGCCGATCTTTGCGCCTTCGCAGTGCGGATCCAGCTCATCGGCCATCTTGCCGAAGACGTTGTCAAAGGCTACTTCGCTGACTACTGGAGTCTTCTTCTCGGCCATATCTCCTCTCCTCCAAATCCACGGATACGGACACGGATAAGGCCGGTCCCGAAGGACCGGCCCAGACCGAATCAGTACCTGCTACTTCTTGGTGGAAGCAGGCGCCTTGTTAGAGGGCGCCTTCGTGGTCGTCGGGGCCTTGTGGGTCGGTTTGTTCACACGCGGAGCCTTAGTCGTCCGAGGACGCTTCGTCTTGTGCCGATCGGTGTCGATCTCAAGCTCGATGCCACCCCCGCCACCGGATCCGCCGGCCGAGCTACATGCCACGGCGGAAGCGCCGATCAGCAGCACCGCCACGAGGACCAGGACAGCGGCAATTTTTATGTTGGTGTTCATCAGAACTCCTCTTCACTTAGCTCGACGCTGACGATCCGGGCGCGCTCGTCAACGATCGCAACCACGCGTAGGGCCCGCTCTAGATGCTTGAGGGCGTTCAGCAGCTCGCCCTCAAGACTGTCAACCACGGTGTCTTCGCCACTGAAGTAATTCCGGGCCTCTCGGAGGCTCTCTTCAGCATCGGAGATTGCTTCCTGGACGAGCTGAGCTTCGATCGGGAAAAACCCGAGCATCTTCTTACCATCACTGCGCGTGTAGGTGGACACCACATCTCCCTTTCTAGTCAGCCACTATGGCGTGACAAACACCTCGTCGTCGGCGCAGAGCGCCACGTCACACATGGATAACCTCATCTTCAGAAAAAATGGTGAGCATCGGAGACGTAGTTGCCTCCCACATCTCTCGCCACCAACGCCTTACACAGACCGGGTCCCGCTCATCGGGGAACGGAACTTCGAACTCGTCCCCGAGGGCTTCGAGATGCTCCATCGCCCCAAGACGAATGTCGGAGATGGTGAAGCCAATGAAGATGGCGGGCTCCCGGTCAAAATCGGAGCCCCATTCCAGAAGCCCGTAACGCTTCACACCTCGTCCTCTTCTTCCTCGAAGGCAATCCTCGCGTAGTCGAGAATGAACTCGTAGTCGAGCCCCTCCGCCTTCGCAAAGAGAAGAACGTCGGCGATCAGGTCTGCCAGCTTCACCGCTTCGCTCTCACCGCTGTAGCGGTGAGCGTTGTCGGCCTCATACGTCTCAATCGCGCCCATGGCGCGTGACGGCGCCAGGTTCGTCACAGTTGCTCCTCGATGAGCTTCGCCAGCTCCTTGAACGGCTTCTCGGGATCCATCATTTACCCCTAGTCCTGTCCTTGATCTTGTCCAATGCCTTCGGGTCCGTCTTCGGAACCCGCTTGATCGCTTCCGACTTGATGGCCTTCTTGACCTTCTTCTCGTCGGGCTTACTCAAAGTCCTCCTTGTTGCACTCATGCCAGCGCTTCCAGAAGCGCGCTTCCCTGTAGGTGATGTTGTGGTTGGACCACTTCCAGTACCTCTTGCAGATGATGTGTCCGTTGTTGCCGATGGAGTTGAAGTACCGACACTGGACGCAGTCCAGGGGAAGAACCCGCCGCACGAACTGACCGAAGATCATGCGATCAGCCCTCGGTTCCTCGCCGCCTCTTCCTTGAGCCGGCGGACGTAGAAGCCCCCCATGAGTCCGGTCTCATCGATGGCGGCGTCGATGGCGTCACCGATGTCCTCGCCGTACACAACGGCGATCTCCTCTTCGGCCCCGTCTTTGACGATCCACCAGTTCGTAGGCTTATCACCCTTCATCGCGTTCTCCTCCCTTCCGCAGCCTCTCGCGGAGCAGCAGATAGATAGCCAGCAAATGGGCATTGCTCCCGATCAGCAGCAGCCCAAACCCCACCTCGACCTGAGTCATTGGCTCTCCTTTCGACTGTCCAGGCATGGAAATAGCGAGGCCCCCTTCCAAAGAAGGGGGCCTCGCCGTAACCAAACCCATCACACTCGTTTTATGTGGGTCCAGTTCCTTCTTCGCATCTCGTCAGTGGCGTCGTCCCAGGCCCCGAAAACGTCATCCCAGATATCCATGGCGTACGGAGCATCGAGGTTCACAGGTAGGGCCCGGTTCTTGCCTCGGTAAAGGATTTCTTCGAGCGCACACAGCTCCTCGTCGGTTAGCTCAGAAAACATATCCGGACTCTCGCTCCTGGGCGTCGAAGAACTCCTCCAGCCAGACGTGATCAAGGACTTCAACGTAAATCTCAGCGAGTTCCGCACTCGTATCGCTGTCCGGAACCCGTATAGCCGCACGGCGAAGTCTTCCTGCCAGCTCATACAGCTCATCGACGCTTAGTCCGCGAAACATGCTGTCTCCATTCACGCCAGGACCCCACGACCCCGACCGTCCAGAGGACGGCCAGGGTCGCGAAGAACCAATCCCATCCGGCGAACATCAGCGCTGAAGCAGGCCCCGGCTGGGGTCGGCCTGGTGAGCCTCCTCGACCTTGTCCAGAGCGGTCATCGCCAGCTCCGGGTCGGTGATGGCCATCTCACCGAAAGCGTGGATCAAACCCTCACACGTGAAGTCGCCAGTGAGCAGCCGCATCACGAGGGCGAACTTGGCTGCCACCTTCGATACGGCCTCAGCCTCCGTAGCGAAGCCGTTGTACGGGTTGTCGGTGAGCGGGTAAACGTCGTTCTCGAACAGCATTGTGTGCCTTTCCATGCCCTCGGGAGGGCATCGTCTTGGCAGCCCTGCGGAGCTGCCTTCCTGTTAGTTGTAATCAGCCGGGGACTGGTGTTCCCAGAAGTAGGGAATGTTGCGAACGTCCTCCGGATCATCGAGATCCGCTTCGAGGACCAAGCCGTCTCGTGTCACCCTGTGAGTGACGCTTTCGCCTTCCTCATTGGCGTATGTCTCGTAACTACTCATTCCTCTCCTTGGGCTTCCAAATTTGCGCGGGCATCCGCGATCAGCTCCTCCATGAGAGAGTCGATGTCCGGCAGGACGGAGCCGGGAGGGCCCCAGATGGCGGAAGAACCCACGGCCCACCAGCAGCCCTCAGGCAGCTTCTTGTCCACGACCGCGATCAGACCGTCCAATGCGTCCAGAGCACGCTTGTCCAGCTCCGAGCTGGGAGCACCCTGGTTGATCAGGTCCTGCACGAAGGTTGCGAAGATGCCTGTCCATATGAGGCGCTTGCTCTGGAACAGTTCAACGTTCTCGTCCTCACTCAACTCTCTCTCCTGTCTCGACAGTAGGGTTGTGATTTGATCGGACATGGAAAAGGCCACCTTGAAGAGGTGGCCCCTCCCAAATCGGATCAGATCAGCGGCGTTCGTCGTCGGCCAGGGCAACGGCCAGCGCCCACGCGCAGCCCTGGTCTTGCTGGTATTGCACCGTTCCCGCCCATTCGTACTGGTCGAGCGTGGTCTCAATGCCCATGTTCGGAAGAACGGACCCGATGTAGTCCTCGTCGATTCCATCGGGCACGGGGGTCCCGAGATTGGTGAACGCCTGCCCGAAAATGCACGCCCCGTACTGCTTCCCCGCCCGTTCCGTGGGGTTGTAGAAGCACGATCCGTGATAGGACTCGTATACGAAATCGGGATTCTCCGCCGCCAGTCGGCGAACCTCGTTCTCGATCTGCTTGAATGTCAGCGTCTCAGTCATCTGCTCTCCCTATCTGGGCATGAAAAAGGCCCGCCATCTAGCGGGCCTCGTGAACGTCTACTTAGGCAGCGGTGACGTAGTCGCGCGCACGCTTGGCGCGGGCGAGATCCTCTTTCAGGCCGGCAGAGTCGTATCCGTCTTTCTCAGCGGCTCGAATGAGCCGGTTCAGCTCCCGGATCTGACGCTGCATGGCGGTCGCGAGAGTCACCCACACCTCGGGGTCATCGATCACCGTCAGTCCCCTATCCTCTGGAGTGCTGTGAACATGGTGACGTCGATGTCGTTGGGTGTGGACCACTGCTGGTCCGGCTCATGGCGTAGTGAGGCAGTCATGGGGAATGTGGCCCAGACCCTCACCGCCCAATCGTCATCGTCTCGTCCTTCCCGGTAAACGAGCCAGACGCCGTATCTTTTGCGAAGCACGCTGTAGGGCTCGCCCTTGTAGACGAATCGAGACCACCCCCAGGGGAGGGTGGTCCACCTTCCAAGCGGATGCAGCTCCATCAGAACCTCCCTCAATTCACGATGTCGTGAGCCTCAGTCAGGAGGTCGCTTAGGTCGTCCTCCGAGCCGACGAGTTCCTCCCAGTCGTGATCGAGCGTTCGACGGACGTGGACAGACCATGTCCGGGAATGCCCGTCCCAATAGACCTCGATCAGCAGCTCCTTCATCAGAACCCCTCGCATCCCTTGTGCGTCGTCTTGGCCTTCTTGCCGCTCTTGGTGACGCAGTGGTCCGTGCCACCACACGGGCGCACCACAACCGGGAAGTCCTCCACCGGAGCGATGACCTCCTCCGCGATCTCCTCGAAGGGCACCAGGCCGACCGGCAGGTCCGGCCTCTTGGTGTGGTTGTCGGCTATCCCCCTTGCTACGGCCTCCAGCTCGGCCGTGTGCTGGCCCATCCACTTTCGGTTCTTCTTGTCGTAACGCCTGCGCTGCGGAGGCGTGAGCGGACCACCGTTGTTCTGAGCAAGATAGACCCGAGTGCGGCGACTGATGGTCATCGGCTTGGCAGCGGACATGTCATCTCCCTTTTGTTTGACGTGTCAGGCTTGAACGGTCCTAAGAAAGCCCCGGAGCACAGGCATGTGGCCTGTGCTCCAGAGTCATCCGAGGCCCATCAATCAGCGGCAGCACTCACATTCTTCGTTTCCGTCCTCGTAGCCGAGGTACCTCGAATGGAAACTGCCGTCCTCCAGGGCGTTTCGCATTTCCTGGATTTCGTCCAGGTCGTTGTCCCCGTTGAAGAGGACATCCGCCTCATCCCAGGTCAGGTCCAGAACCTGGCGGCCGTACGAGGGGTACGACACGCGGATGCCGTCCGGCAGGGTCACATCGTCGTAGTCGGTGAACTTCGTGCCCTTCGGCGCGTACATGACGGCGGCCCAACCCGCGATGCAGCACGCGGTTCCGCACTTCAGCTCGTCGTCAATCTGACCCTCCTCCCCGTGCTTCACCTCACCATTGAGGCCGGATGTCCATGTGCCCTGATCGTGCTTGATCTCCTCGGCCGTGATCAAGTCGATGATCTTGTCGAGTCGCCCGATGTTCGCCATTGCTGACTTCCTCTCCTTTTGATGAACCTGACTCCTAGACAGGCAACGGCACCCGTCCTCAAGGAGGACGGGTGCCAGAGTCCATCGGGGAATCAGCTCAGAGGGTGCAGGCGATCCGCATTCTTGACTGCTTCACCCCAGGGCTTGCCTCGGTCCTGTCCCTTCTGGGCGTACCACGCCCAGCTCTCCTCTTCAGGAGTCATCTCGATCGCCAGGATCCTGAGAACTGTGTCGATAGGCCTGGTGTCCAGGTGCATCGGAATCGGGTGCCCCAAGGCGATGAACGCCTGACCGAACAAGCAGCCGGGCTGCAAGTCATCGGGGTTGTAGCGGCACGAGATGTAGTCGCCACGGTCGTAAACGAAGTCTGGGTTCGCGCTCGCCAGTTCGCGCACCTTGCTCTCCAGGGCCGCAAAGGTTGGCTTGGTCATGTCAGTTCCTCCGCTTGTTGATTTCGGCAGTCCACGCCTCGGTGAGCTTCTCGTAACCCAGCATGTAGATTTCTGGGTCATTCCCCGGCTCGAAGAACCCGAGATTGGCGGCCTGTCCATCCGCCTCTGAGATCCCCAGCTCGTCCATGCCGAGGCTGTAGCTGTCGTACACCTGAGACAAAATGCAGTTCCACGGCGATTCCAGCCTCAGGATTCCGAGGTCGATCTCCTCGAACCAGTTGGGGTACTCCGCGTCGAGCAGATCCGCGCCAGCCTTGGCGCGCTCCTCGTAGGTGAGATCCATGTCAGTTCTCCTCATTTCACTGTGTCGATGTGGAAGATGAGCGCGTACCAGGAGTCGGTGATGTGCTTCGCATGGAAACGGTCGTACACTTCCGAAACGGTCGCGACCGTGGGCCAACCCGCTCCGGCGGAGACGGAACGGAGCAGCTCTATGGAGTCCTTAGCAGGAATCCAGATGGCGCGGTAGTCCGCGCCTCGAACGTCTTCCCATGCCCACACGTGCGAACCGTCAGACGTTGTCCAGTGCCGCATCAGTCCTCCGTAATCTCGAAGTGGCCGATGGTGTTGCCGTTGGTGTCCTGGATAGTGCCCTCGCGGGCTCCTGCGTCAACCTGGTCCCTTACCAGGTTGAAAATCCTCCAATATTCAAAGACAGGGGAGGATTTGAAGATTGCCGTGTCCGTCCTGAATTCCAGCTTGAACATCACACCCACCTCTTCATCTCGGCCCCGCTGATCACCCGGCCGCTCGGAAGGGTTACGGCCTCGATCTCGTTTCCGTATGACCACTTGCCTTTCATTTTTCGGAAGAAGGAGGCGTCTTCCGGGGTCACCTGGTAAGCGTGCAGGGGTTCCGGCTCCTCTTCCTCAACAGCCGTGTTCATGGCTCTCCTCTCAATCGGAACTTCGGGAAAACAAAAGGGCGCACATCCACCGATGTGCACCCGATGCCCTACCGACGTTCTCAGGCGGCTCGACGCTCTGTGATCAGCGCGTGCCAGGCGTCCGTCAGCGCGGGATACTCGTCGTACCCGATCGCCGAGAACCCGAGGTCCCGCCTATCCCAGACGTCGTCCAGCCCAAGCACGTAGTAGCCCGTGTTGTAGTCGTCGTAGAGCTGCGCCAGGACGCAGTAGTCCCCGTCCGCGACGTCGAGCGTCTCCAGGTCGATCTCATCGGCCCAACCCGGACGCTTCTCGTCCAGGAAAGCGGCTCCGTCCTTCACTCTCACTTCGATGTCCAGCATGTGTCCTCTCCTTTTCGATTAGCTCGCGTCAGGCCTGCTCAGACTGACGCTCCCGGATGAACTCCTTCCACTCCTTAGTCAGTTGGGGGTGATCGCCGTTCTCAGCGGCGAAACCGTGCTCGTGCACGGTCTCCCAACTGGTGTAGTAGCCCATCCACTCCCAGAAGTCGCCGAACACCTGGCCGACGACACAGTCCTTGGGATCGTTGATGCTCAGGAGGTCCAAGTCGATCTTCTTGACCCATTCCGGATCGACTCTGTCCAGGTATGCCGCGCCGCGCTTGATCTCCGTCTCAAACATGTGCTCTCCTCTTGCGTTGTCGGATGAAAGAACTAGAGAAGGCCCAGGATCTGGGCTGCTTTGGCCCTCAGCAGCAGAAGACCGACCTCGGCTTCAGCCTCGGTGTCGTAACCCTCGTCGCTGAGAAACCGGCTGTCCTCGTAATCCATGTAGTCGAAGTCCTGGACACAGATGATGCAGGGCTTGCCATCACGGTCCAGGTACAGCCGGTAGTGCGGTTTGGGGTTGTTCCTGTTGTCCCAGTCCTTAGCGGGGTCGTAGTTGAACACCTGTCACACCCTCAGAGAATGCTCATCTGGCCAGGGCACTGGCCCTCGAACTGCTTCACCATGTAGTCGGCCAGGACCTCGTAACCGAGGTCCGTCAGGTCGTAGAGGTAGTCGGGGAACTCGGGCCCCTGTGCTTCCAGCACACGCCGCGCCAGATCGATCTGGAATTCCTCATCACCGGTCCCCCGCATGAGGACGTCTCGGTGTCCCTCGGCCTCTGGGTAAATC
The DNA here is from genome assembly GCF_004348535.1 of Actinomadura sp. KC216. GTDB lineage: Bacteria > Actinomycetota > Actinomycetes > Streptosporangiales > Streptosporangiaceae > Spirillospora. The sequence goes on along the minus strand of NZ_SMJX01000011.1, from coordinate 6,567 downwards.
TCGTGATCGCTGCACGTCTCCCAGAAGATTTCACCGGCCTTGTCCGTCCTGAGATCCAGATCGATCCCGAGACGCTTCTCGATGTCGGACGCGATGTCCGACTCCATGTATCCGTCCCACGCCCGCTCCGCGCGCTCGTCGAGCAGCTTGGAGTTGTCCTCTTCGTCGTACAACGGGTAGTCGTGCTTCAGGCTGACAAGGTTCTCGGCCAGGTCCATGGCGTGATCGGCGTTCTCACCCCATCCGAAGTAGACGTCCACCTGGAGGCCGTAGGGGCTGTGGCCCCAGTACCTCGTGGAGTCGATCACGATGTCCTTGTAGTCACGGGCCAGGGATCGCTGGTTCGACTCGGTGATGTCATCCCCGGAGTAGTCCGAACCCGACCACGGCCCGTCCAGCTCGAAGGCGATCTCGTCTACGCCTTCGCACCGGTAAGGGATCTCGGCGCCCTTCTCCAGGTCGATCACGCCGCTGTCCACCAGGAAGCGGAACGCAGGCGACATCTTGAACCAGAGGTCGTCATACGGGTACGGGAAGGTGTGGACGTAGTCCTTCACCAGAGAAACGACCATCTCAGGCCACCCGGTTCTTGCGCCGACGTTCGGCCGGCGTCTGCGCGTTCCGCGTCTCGGCCTGCTGACGCTTTAGCTTCTTCAGGGCACGCATGATGCCCTTGTTGCCGTTGACCTTCCTGGCGCCCGGCATGTAGGCGCCGTTCCATCGGTAGTCGCTCATCTCATCTCCTCAGTAGAAACGATTCGTAAGAATGCAAAGAGGCACCTGGGTATCACCAGGTGCCTCGATGAGATCCGACGACTCGTCAGAGCCCTTCCGTGGCCTCCCACTCCATCTCGTCCAACTCCTCGGGAGTTGGGCAGTAGTCGTCCTCCGGGTAGTCACACTCGTCCCGTTGGACGGTCCAGTTTTCATCGATGTAGACGTGGCACATGATCGCTACGCGGCGTCCACCCGCTCGGCGGCCTCACGCAGCATCTTGCGCACAGCGAGCTTTCCCTCTCGCTTCAGCCGACGACGTTCCTTGTTCTGCTCCCGCGTCCCCTTCGCGCGGTAGCGCTCGCACTTCACCTTGTTCCGCCCGATCTTCTTACCCTTGGCGCCCTGCTTGGCCATATGTCATCCCTCCATCTGGTGTGTTGTCAGGAAGTGCGCTGGTAGTACTCCGTGACGGACAGTCCGCGCATCTCCGCGATTTCGCGGACGACTTCCCTCCGGGTAATGACCCGGTTGGGGTGGACGGTAAAGGTCACCTGAAGGATCTCGTTGTCGCCGTAGATCACGCTCAGTTCTTCCGCGGCTTCCTTCATGGTGTCGAAGACTCGACCTGTTGACCCGACTTCCACGCCCTCGCCAGGCTCGACGTAAATGACCTCGTACCCGTACTTCACTTGCCCTCCTGTCACGTTGAATGGCTTAAACGGCCATGGCTCGTTTGGGTAATCCCGCACGTCATCCATGACCAGACGAGTCATTCAGTGGACACAAGCCAACGGCTCGTCATTACCGGGCGAGCGGCTTGAAGAAGATCGCGTAGTCCGTGAACCGCCTTCCGGCAGCGTTCACGACACCCACTTCGGTGCCGTATGCCGTGGTGTGAGGCCGCTCGGTGATACGGAATACCCCGTCCTGCGGGTAATCGACGTCCTCCACCAGGGAGCCGACCGGCATGTTGAACTTCTGGTCCACGATCACCATGGAAATCCTCCTGAAGGTTTTCCGGACCGATGACAGGCACTCATCGGGCACGCAATGTCAGCGTGCGACGTACGGCAATGGGCGTACGTTTCGGCCTAGTCGAGATGACAGGCACGAGACCTCATCACTAATGGTCTGCTAACGACCTGCTAAAACTGGCCAAAAAAAGTGGCCGAATGCGTCGCGCCGTGACGTGCGACAAGCGTCTTGTTCTCCCGTAGAGCCTTCTCCAGTTCCTCCACTGGGATGCCGCGCCTAGCGGCGGCCTCGATCAGCTTGTCGCGGTTCAGCTTGCCGAGGTTCATCAGTAGCCCCTTTTCGCGAGGGCACGGAAGATGCACACCTGTGCATCGTTGTCCGTCTCGAAGTTGGCCCCCAGAATGGCGATCGAACCCGCCCCATCGGGGATGGCGGCGGCCCACGTGTCGAACTTGGTTCGACCAGTCCGGCCACAGAACTCCCCGTTGCCGGTCAGGATGTCCGTCCCCCCGAAGTCGTTCGGGAAGTAGCCGGGACTGAACGCGAGGTCCATTAACCCTCCCAAAGGAAAAAGGCCGACCCAAAAGGGTCGGCCTTTATCGGACAGTACTAGCTGGCTTCACGCATCATTCGGGCGTAAACGTCCGGGTGACGTTCGCGAAGCGTCGCCATACGCTTTTCGTGCGCTGCGGCATTCTTCGGACTCGACATCCGCGCGGGCGGGTAGCCCTTTGGCGCGGAACTCTGCTTACGGGGAGACTTACGAGCAGCCGTGAACGGCTTAGTCTCGCCCACTCCCGTACGCGTACCCTTACCGCTGGACAGGTGGAGCATCCTGCGGCCCAGACCGTTATTCCGGTAGTGGTGACGGTCAGTAGGTTCCGCTTGGGAGAAGTCTTTTTTGGCGTCGAAGTCCGGACGCTGCATCTGACGTTGGTACATGATCCATCCTTTGGTCAGAGGACTTTCCGAGCGTCTGAGTTGAAGGCTTTACGCCGGGTACGACTGCCTAGTTACCGCCGGACCTACCGCCTTTCGGCGGTGGTTTCCCACGGTAAGCGCGTGTTCACCCGCTACCTTTGGGCTGGCGACCTACCGGCCATAGTCCGCGAAGCCATCTAGTTCACCCGCGATTTTTCTCACGAGGCTTCAAGCGCCACTTTCGCGCCCGGCACGTTTCCCAACGTTCCGTTCGAGCCTGCCCGTAAGTGTCTACGGCTGACTATGGGCATCTTCGCGAACCTCGGTTTGGTCCCTGCCCTCCCGGTCGTCGTTGCCGGGTTTCGTTCCTCCGTCTGCTTCCCGGGCCCCGTGGTGGCGGTCCGTGTTGCTGACAACCGAAAAGCTAGCAAACACACGACGTGCTAACACCCTGTTTTAACAGGTTGTGCGTTCTTCTGACCTGCGGCTTTAGGTCGTTTCCGCAGGTCACAATAGGTAAGAGCAAGATATTTTAGAGGACTTGCGTTTCTCCAGGTCAGGGCTCAGAAACTCACTGAAAAGAGTTCTGAAACTACGCTCCGTGGAGCGGGGAGCGTGTCCCGGCCCGCCCGGATGAAAGAACCAACGCACGCGCGAGCCTCCCTCTCGCGCGCGTACGCGCGAGGGAAGCTCACTTGACGCTCACTTGGCAGGGTTTGGGTGCTGGCAGCGTTTCGTTACCGAACCGAGATACCGAGCCAGGGAGCATCGGCCCCCGTGAGGGGTCGATTACCGAGTGTAGGAATAGTGCCCCTAACCAGGCAGGCAGCGAATAGGGCCAGGGCCATAGTGGGACTAGGGAATGGGGGTTCAAGCGCTCACGGGCCCTCTGAGAGCCGTTTAGAGGGTGTTGGCACAATGGCGAGGTGTGTGTTAATCGCGTACGCGCGTGGTTTATTCATCCGCGCGTGCGCACATGTGCGCATATGCGCGTGAGGTATGCACTCAATGTGGCTACACACTGTTGATGATGTGAGTGACACACTCACATGGTGTTAGCGCAGATCACAGTGCACGGCGTGCACTGAATGTGATTGAGTGATGACTGTCACATACAGTGAGGGTGATCACGCGTGGGAGTGTGTTGCCGCAGGTCAGCCTACCCCTGGGGGGGTACCTTCATTCGTCCGGGGGTGCGGGAGAGACTCGTCTCCCCTCTCCGGAAATGTACGAAAATAGAAAGTGCGAAACGTAGTCGTTTCGTCACCAAAATTCCTTATCCCACCTCGGAAAACTTCCAAGATCACGAAATGGTAAAACCGGGACTCCCCGCGGAGTCCCATATGCCTCTAAATGGCGCTCATTCGGCTCCTAAGAGCCTCAGGGCTAATCCGGGTGGAGAGGGAACGAGTCCGGGCCGAGACTCGTTCAGAGGCCATTTCAGCCATTCCTAATTCGACTTGGCCTTCAAGCCTTCTTCGCAGGCTTTCACGAACTCAGCTTGTCCGGCCGGGAACTCGATCCCCTGGTCCTTGGCCCCGAACGACACGAAAGTGGCACAGGACTCGCCTCCGGTCGTGACCGAACCGTCCGCGAACATGTCTCGGACCTCCTTGAAGGTCCGCTCTTTCCCGTTGGATGGGTCCTTCATGACGATCTGGTCGTCCTGAGACGCCCCACAGGCCGTCGCAACGGCCAAAACTGCCCCGAAAAGGAGGATTCTGCCCTTCATGAGCCCAGAATAGCCAAAAAACCTCCCCCGGAGGGGAGGTTCTTGGGGTGAGGCCGTGGATTGGGTCGAGCTAGGTGAACCAAAGTCCAAACTGCTAGGCCGCAACGGTGACGGCCTCACACAGAGAAGCCTAGGACCGGCCCTGGAGGCCGGTCAAGCGGTTCTACAGGTCCAACTCGCCGGCCTTGATCCGGCTGAGGAGGCCCGACAGGGCCTCGCGGCCGACAGTGAGGTGGGGGGTGTCCGGGTTCTTGCTGTCTCGGATGCCTACAGAGCTGTCCAGCTCGGCCAGCTCGACACACTCTCCACGCGAATCGCTGCGCGAAGACTTCCTCCAGTGGATCACTACAATGCCTCCAGTTTCTCAGTCAGCAGCCGTCGCGACTCAGTCCGGCTCAAGGCGTCGGCTCCGATCATGTCGAACTCAACCCGGTATCGGTCCAGCGCTGCCGGGTCCGTCACCAGCCGACCCCCGGACCGAGCGTCCGTCCAGGCCACGTCCTTGCCGTCCATGGTGAAAATGGTTATGGGGCCGTCCATACCAGGGTACTCACCGTAGGCCAATGGGATGATGCGCAGGACGGTATCGGGCTGCTCCGAGGCATTCAGTAGATGGGAGAGCTGGCGTGCCCAGACGGCCGGACCACCAACCGGCCGAAGCAGCACCGCCTCATCCAGCAGCACCCAGAGCCTCACGCCAGGGCGCTTCAGGACCTCCTGTCGCGCCAGACGCGCCGCCACCGCTGCATCGACATCCGCTCGTCCACCTGCCACAAAGACTGCACGCGCGTACTCCTCGCTTTGGAGCAACCCAGGGATGAGGGTTGCGTGGAACGTCTTGATTGCGGTCGCGTTCTGCTCGTACGTCCGCCTTTCCCGGTTCCAGTCAGGGTGATACGTCGATTGGGCGTAGTCCACCATCTGGGCGAAGCGGCCCCCCGTGTCCCACGCGGTGTCGAGCTTGGCGGCCTGATCTGCGGCGAGGTGCCGCCTCCCCGCCTCGATGTGCGTGATGTTCGACCGGTCAGTGTTCAGCAGGCGTCCGACCTGCGCCGTTGACCAGTTCTGCTTCTCTCGCTCATGTCGGAGCTGGATCGCGATCCAGTCCCACATGTTGGAGCTTGGGTCTAGGTCACGTGCCACAGTTCTCCGGGCCCTCCTCAAAGAAGTGCTGTCAACGCTGTCGGACAGCATCGCACGTGTGTCAAGGCGCTGCCAGACTCACGGACAGCAGGAGGGAGGCCGAAGTGATCGAACTCGACGCGGATCTAGTCAACGTCAAAGCCGCTCGTGATCACGTGGCGAAGATCGCCGAGAGCCAGGGCTGGCCACTCGACGTACACCTGGTAAAGCTAGTCGCCTCCGAGCTGGCGACCAACGCGATTCGGCACGGCGAGACCACTTCGTTCTGGGTAGACGCCTACTTCGAGGACGGCGTCTACGGCATAGAGGTCTGGGACGCCTCCCCTATCCCGCCCGAGAAGCGCGACCCTCAGCAAATCGGCATGTTCGACGAATCCGGCCGGGGTCTCCTGACTGTGGACAAGATCGTCAACTGCTGGGGAACCAAGTACACCGCTCCTAAGGGAAAGATCGTCTTCGTGGAGTGGTGGGCGGCATGAACTCCTCCGGGCGTGCTGTGCACGCCCCTTGGACTGGGGCAAACCCCAGTGCTGGCACGTCCGGAGGCTCCAACCCTTCGCAGGAGAGGTAGGTGGTTTATCGATCGGATCGCAGCGAGATCATTAGCGGCTGGGACCCCGCCGGGACGGCGGGGTCCCTTCGCATGTACGACAGGAGACCCATGCCGAAATACACGCCAACGATCGAGCCCCTGCTGACTCCAGCCGAGGTGGCAGCGTTGTTCCGCGTTGACCCCAAGACGGTGGCGCGGTGGGCGAAGGCGGGAAAGATCAACTCCATCCGGACGGCCGGTGGCCACCGCCGGTACCGCGAGTCCGAGGTGCTCGCCTTCCTCCACGGAGAGCCAGAGACGTCGGAGTAGCGCATGAACCCCCGGAGACATCCGGGGGTTCACCCTCGTTCGGAGGAAAGAAGTAAGCTCTGAGCAGGGCAGAGTCCGTGACACAGTTGGTGTCACAGTCCTGTCACAATCGAGTCCGTCGTCGCTGGTCAAATCTGGACATGTCACACTCTCCGCTCGGGTGTTTTGGCAGGTCAAGGAGGGTATAGGCGTGGAGCGTCTTGTGTGGGTGGATTGC
>NZ_SMJX01000119.1 GCF_004348535.1 Actinomadura sp. KC216 | reverse complement strand
GGACAGGACCTGGGCGGTCGCCGCTGACGGGGCGGGCCTGGTCGCGGTCGTGAACCCGGGGTCGGGAGCGTCCGGCGGGGCGACCGCCGCGATCCTGCCCGGCCGCCCGGAGCTGGCGGTCGAGCTGCTGGAGCGGGAGCTGCCCGCGGCGGAGATCGTCCGGCTGGGACCGGACGAGGACGCCGACAAGGTGCTCGACGAGGCCGCCGGGCGGGCCGCGGCGCTCGCCGTGATCGGCGGGGACGGCACCGTGAACGCGGGCGCGCGGGCCGCGCTGGAGCACGGCGTGCCGCTGCTCGTCGTCCCGACCGGGACCTTCGACCATTTCGCGCGGGCGATCGGCGTGGAGTCGGCGGCGGAGGCGGTCGCGGCGTACCGGTCCGGACGGGTCGGCCGCGTGGACGTGTCCTACGTCACCCCCGTGACGCGCGACGACCCGGCGGGCGAGGAGCGGCTGTTCCTGAACACCGCGAGCCTCGGCGCGTACACGGAGATGGTCGTCCGGCGGGAGCGGCTGCAGAGGCGGATCGGGAAGTGGCCCGCGCTCGCGGTCGCCGCCGTCCGGACGCTGCGGCACTCCGAACCGGTCGAGGTGACCGTGGACGGCCGGGAGCTCCGCGTCTGGCTGGCGTTCGTCGGCAACTGCGGCTACGGCTCGCGCGGCGCCGCGCCCACCTGGCGGGACCGGCTCGACGACGGGTGGCTCGACGTCCGGATGATCGCGGGCGGGCGCCGCGTCCCGCGGGTCCGGGCGGTCGCCGCCGTCATGGCCGGGCACCTGCACATCCTCCCCGGGTACCGCGCGTGGCGGGCGACCGGGCTTGAGCTGGTGTCGCGGTCCGGGGACCTGCGGCTGGCGCGGGACGGCGAGGTGTCGTCCCTGCCCCCGGCGGTGCGGTTCGGCAAGCACGCCGGGGCCCTCACGGTGTTCACGCCGATCGACGCCGGGTAAGGGACGGGCGCTTACGGAGCCCATGGCGGAGGGAGCCGACAGAACATGACGAGTGACGACAGCATGCTGGGAGTCGACCCCGGCGACCTCACAGACGACGACCTGTTCCGCGAACTCGGCCACCTGTACGCGACGCGGCTGGACGCGCTCCGGCACGCCGCCGCCCAGGCGTACGGGGAGCACACGCGGCGGATGAACCAGCTTGAGGCCGAATACCTGCGGAGGTTCCCGGGCCGCGAGATCGACCCCGAACGGCTCCGCGAGGGCGCCCGCGCGCGCTGACGGTCCCGGCTTCGTTCTGCTCCGGGTCTTCTTCGGGTAAAGACGCGGACGTCGGCGGTGTGGCCGGGGCAGCCTCCGTTGGAGGATCCCGATCGGGGATCTTCGGGGGGTGTGATCTGTGGGGCGGACCCGGCCCGGCCGGAAAGGACACGGCCGGAGGAAACCCGGCGGCAGGGGGCCAGGACGGCGGAGGCGGCTCACCGGCACGTGGCTCGGCGGCAGGCGGCTCGGCGGTCGCGGGCTCGGCGGTCGCGGGCTCGGCGGACGGAGGGCCGGTCGCAGGCGGCGGCGTCAGGGGCACCGCCAGCCGGAGCTGCGCGAATGCGTCCGGCGGTGGTGGCCGATCGTCGCGGGCGCGCTGGCGACGACCGGGCTGCTGCTCGGCGCCTACCTGTGGGTTCCCCGCGACCCCGGCGCGTCCGCGCGGCTGGCCGTCCTCGGCGCGCCGCCGCCCGCCCGCCCCTTACCGAAGAACATCGTGCCGTACCGGCCGCCGTCCGTGCGGCCGATGAGCAGCTTCACCACCCGGTTCACGCCGGGCGAGCCCCGGGTGCGCAACATCGAGATCGCCGCCCGCATCCTGGACGGCCACATCGTCGCCCCCGGCACGACGTTCTCCTTCAACGCCGTCGTCGGCCCGCGGACCGAGAGCCGCGGCTACGTGCCCGCGCCCGCCATCGTCGGGCCGCGCCTGGTGAACGACGTGGGCGGCGGCATCTGCCAGGTGTCCGCGACCTTGTTCAACGCGGTGTTCCGCGCGGGCCTCGACATCCGGAAGGCGCACGCGCACAGCATGTACATGCCGGAGTACCCGGCAGGGCGGGAGGCCGCCGTGTCGTACCCGGGCCTGGACTTCACCTGGCGCAACGACACGGGGCGTCCTGTGCGCATGCAGGTCTCGTCCACGGCGTCGTCGCTGACCGTCAGCCTGTACGGCGAGCGCAGGTACCAGGTGCGGTCGCGGACGTCCGAGCGGTACGGGTTCGTGCCGTACACGACGGGTGTCGGGCGGGGACCGAAGTGCGTGGCCAGCGCCGGCCGCAAGGGCTTCGAGATCGACGTGTGGCGGACGCTGCTGCGGCACGGCCACAAGGTCCGCCGGGAGCGGTTCCACACCGAATACCGCCCGCAGCCGAAGGTGAGATGCGCCTGAGCGTGCGAGGCTGGAGGCATGGCGGTACGAGAGGGAACCTACGAGCTGGGGCCGGACGACGGCACGCTGCTGGTCAGGACGGGCCGCAGCGGGCTCGGCCGCCGCGCCGGCCACGACCTGACCATCGAGGCCACGCGCTGGACGGCGGCCGTCGAGGCCCGCGACCCGCTGGACGCGTCGTCCGTCACGGTCACCGTGGAGCCGGACGGGCTGGAGGTCCGCGAGGGCACCGGCGGCGTCAAGCCGCTCACCGACCAGGACCGCGCGGACATCAGGCGGACGCTGCGCCAGGTGCTCGACGTCCGCTCCTATCCGGAGATCGTCTTCACCTCGACGGCCATCGGCGGCGACGCGATCGAGGGCGACCTGGCGATCATGGGCCGGGTGAAGCCGGTCCGCGTGCGCGCCGCCCTGGCGGATGGCCGGGTGCGGGGCGGTGTCACGGTGACGCAGAGCCGGTGGGGCATCAAGCCGTACTCGGCGTTCTTCGGCGCGCTCAGGCTCGCCGACGACGTCGAGATCGAGTTCGACATCACCCTTCCCGCCTGACGCGGGAGGCGCGGGCGAACTGGTCGTCGAGGCTGCGGGGGAACGGCAGCACGCGGTGGATGTCCCGCCACGGCGCGAACTGCCGGACGGCGTTGAACCCGGCCGCGGTCACGATGCGTTCGACGTTCGGTCCTGGCGGGCCCGCGGGATAGGCGTCCAGGTGCGCGACGCCTGGGGGCAGATCGTCCGGCTTGTGGGGTGACACCAGGGTCATCGGCGGGGCCACGCCTTCGAGGGCTGCCATGTCACGCGCGTAGGCGACGAGTTCGAGCGTCTCCGCGTCGGGCCCGCTGTGGACGATGAGCCAGCCGTCCACGTCCAGCGGCTCCGCAGGGGGATCGGTGAGCGTCAGGGGCGCGACCCGGCCGGAGACCGTGCGCAGGTAGGCGGTGTGCGCCGGGGCCAGCGGTTCGAGGACGAACGTGCGGTCGAAGCGCGGCGGGTCGGCGGGGAGGAGCGGCCGGTAGGCGTCCCAGCGCAGGAGCCGCGCCAGGTGCGTGACCCTGGGCCCGGGCGGGATGCGCGCCAGGTCGCCCTTCAGACCGGCGGGGAAGGCGTCGATGATCACCTCCTCCGCGCCGGCGGCATCCAGGGAGGGCACGATGCGCCAGCCGCCGGTGACACGCGGATCGGCCGCGAACGGGGAGGCCGTCACCACGGTCACGGGACCGTCCAGGCGCAGGGTGTGCAGGACGGACCGGAGCCTTGTCAGATGCCCCAGCCCGTCACCGGCCGCGTAGCAGACGATCAACGCGCGGAGTCGAGGACGGCGAGGTAACCGGCGGTCTCGGCGGCGGGCGTGAAGTCGCGGCGGATGCGCTCCGCCCCGGCGGCGCCGAGCTTCGCGAGCTCCTCGTCCCCGGCCCGCGCCGCCCGGTCGATCGCGGCGCGGCAGGCGTGCGCGTCGCCCGCCGGGAACGTGAAGCCGATCTCGTCGTCGGCCACGTCCGCGAGGCCGCCCCCGTCCGAGGCGATGAGCGGCACGCCGAGGGCCGCCGCCTCCAGCGCCACGTTCGGCATCCCGTCGTAGAACGACGGCAGCGCGACCAGGTCGCAGCTCGCGTAGACGGCCGGGAGGTCGTAGCGGTCGAGGAACGGCAGGAACGAGTGCGGGACGGCGTCCGCGCGCTCGGCCAGCCACTCCGTCACCGGCTCCTCGACCTCGCCGACCAGCAGCAGATGGAACGCCTCCGCGTGCCGGGACGCCTCCAGCGCGTCCAGGAAGAACCCGACGCCCTTCTTGACCTTGAGCTGCCCGATGAGGCCGATCGTGCGGCGCCCCGCCCCGACGTTCTCCTCCCGCCACGCCCGGCCCCGCTCCCGCTCGGACGGCAGGACCCGCCACTGCCCGGTGTCGACGCTGTTGGCCACGAACGTCACCGCCGCGTCCGGGGCCAGCGCGGTCACCAGCGGCGCGTGCGAGCGCGCGACGACGCACACGCGGGACGAGGCGCGCAGCGCGTCCGCGAGCACGCCGCGCCGCCGCATCGAGAACACGCCGACGTCGATGTCGTTGCCGCGCAGCAGCGTGACCAGCGGCGCGTCCAGCAGCGCGGACAGGACGGGCCCGGCGAGCGTCGCGTACACGCCGCCGAACGCGACGACATGGGTGTAGCCGGTGAGGTCCGCGGCGGTGATCGTCGTCCACAGGCGGCGCAGGGCGTGCTCGGAGTCGTCGCCGAGCGGAGCCGAGATCAGGCGCCCGCCGTGCTCGCGGGTGACGCCCCACGGTCGGGCGCCGCGCGTCAGGTGCGCGACGTCCACCTCCGCCCCGGCGCCGCGCAGGCCCCGCACGATCCGGTCGCACGACTGCGCCATGCCGCCCCGGCTCGGCGGGTAGTGCTCGGTGATCCAGAGGACGCGGTGCATCAGCTGTCCACGAAGCCGGTGTCGTCGTCGCCGCCCCAGTCGCCGCCGTGCGAGTAGTCGTCGCCCGGGTTGAACGCGCCACGGTCGTAGTCGTCGAACGACGAGTACCAGTAGGCGTCGCCATAGGCATGGGAGCTGCTCTGGTAGTAGCGCCGCCGGAATCCGCCCGTCCAGGCGGGGTCGTGCGGGTCTCGCGACTCGTAGCCCTGGGCGGTCGCGCATTCGCCGCAGAGCGCGCCCTGCCCGGCGTGCGCGGCGCAGACGGGCCGCGCGCACTGCGGGCATGCCGCGACGGCCGGCTGCCCGCAGCGTCCCAGGACGAAGAAACCGGTGGTCACGCTGCAGCGGTTCATGAACTTCTCCCCATGGCCCGGCCGGGCGGCGTCCAGCGGAACGGCTCCGTCGACACGTGCAGGATCAGGTCGGTCAGCGTGGACTCGGTGAGCGGCCCGGGAACCTTGCCGTTCGCGCGGAAGATCGTCCGCCTCCCCTGCTTGACCCGCACCCTGATCCAGGGCGGCGGCGGTGTCCCCGGGCGCTGGACGGCCGCGTCCTTCGCCAGCCGGCGGGTGACGCGCACCAGATGGACCGTCTTCGCCTTCGTCTTGATCTTGAGCTTGCCGCGCGGGTTCCGCTTGCGGCGCCGCCGGAACCGGACCCGGTCGGTGACCGACAGCTCCAGGACGCTGCCGTCCCGCAGCTCGGCCCGCATGCGCAGCCACGGGTCCATCGCGTACCACTGCGTCAGCGACAGGACCGGACGCTGGACCGGCAGCTCGTGCCGCGGCCCGGCCTTGTCCGGGGTCTCCGCGCCGCGCATGTCCGCCGCGACCGACAGCACGCCGTCCGGCCCCATGTCGGACGCCAGCACCCGCAGCATCGGCACGAGGACGCCCGGCACCCGGTTCGGCAGCAGCCACCTGCGCCGCCGGATCTGGGTGCGATGCCGCGCGAGGCTCTGGATGACCGGCTCCCACTCGTCGCGCCGCAGCGAGACCGCGAAGCCCTTCTCCAGGGTGAGTGCCTTGTGCAGGGGGTGGAACCGCTCTATGGCGGCCTTCTGCTTACGCCAGAACATGACGAACCACCTATCGATCCGACGGCGTGATCGCGCGGTAGACATCGGCCAGCAGGGCGCGTGAACGCGTCCAGGTCAGCTCTCGCTCGACGCGCCGCCGTGCCCTGCGGCCCATGGCGGCGGCCTCGTCCGGGTACTCCAGCAGGATCCGGACGGCCCTCGCCAGCTCGGCGGGACGGTCGGCCGGGACGAGCCTGCCGTGCTCCCCGTCCGCCATCAGCTCCCGCACCGCGGGCAGGTCCGAGGCCACGACCGGCACGCCCGCCGCCATGGACTCGATCACCTTCAGCGGCGCGCAGCCCTGGTCGAGGTTGCGGGCGCAGCCGGTCAGCGGCGCCACCGACACCTCGGCGTGCGCGAGCCAGGCCGCGATCTCCCGGTGCGGAAGCATGAACCGCCAGTCGATCCGCCCGGCGACGCCGAGCCGCTCGGCGAGCCGACGCGCCGGCTTCGCCCGCCGTTCCGGGACGGACGCGCAGATCACCAGCCGCAGGTCCGGCAGGTCGGCGAGCCGTGCGAACGCGCGCGTCAGGACGTCCAGGCCCTGCCACGGCTGGAGCGCGCCGACGTACACGATGTAGCGTGCGGGCGCGTCAGCGGGCCGCTGCGGCTTCTCGCGGATCTCTGCGCCGTTCGGCACGAGATGGATGTCGCCCTCCGGCACCCCGAACCGCCTGACCGCCGCGCCGATCACCCGCGACGGCACGACGACGGCGTCGCTGCGCTCCAGGCAGAACCGCTCCAGCTCCCGGATCTTGTCGAGCGTCCTGGGCGCGGCCCACGGCCACGTGTGCGCCATCTCGATCGACGGGAGGCCGTTGACCTCGTAGACGACCTTGTGGCGGCGGCCGTCCGCGATCGCGGGCAGCGCGCTCCACGGGTCCCGGACATGGCAGACCTCCAGCGTGTCCCAGTGCGGCTCCAGATGGGCCGCGACCCAGCGCGAGAACGCCTCCGCCCGGTCGATCAGGTTCGGTACCTGCGCGTCGAACCGGGCGATCTCCCGCGTCCCCTCCCGCTGGTAGCGCGGCAGGTCACCGCCGCCGATCACGCCGAGCAGCCCGCCGGCGAACCGGGTGAACAGCTCGTCGGCCATCTGCGCGATGTGCACCGCGGACCCCTTGCTGGACGGGAACCGGTCGAACGCGACATAGGCCGCCCGATGCCTCATCATCCGACCCGCACCCCTTCGGCCCGCCGCTCCGCCCGCCGCTCGCGGTGCCAGGCGATCTGGTCGGCGAGGCCCGCCGCGAGCCCGGTCGTCGCCGTCCAGCCGAGCAGCTCCCGGGCGCGGCTCGTGTCGGCCCACGTGCGCTCCGCGTCACCGGCCACCGGCGCCTCCCGCCGGATCACCGCCTGGACGCCCAGCACGCCGGTGAGCAGCTCGATCGCGTCCGCGACCGCCACCGGCTCGCCATGCCCGACGTTGACCGCGATCCCCGGCGGGAGGTCCTCGGCCGCCGCGACCAGCGTCGCCGCGACCACGTCCCGGACGTGGGTGAAGCTCCGCGAGCGGCGGCCGTCGCCGAACACCGGCAGCGGGCGGCCGTCCAGCGCCGCCTCCGCGAACCGGTGGAACGCCATGTCGGGCCGCTGCCGGGGCCCGTACACCGAGAAGTACCTGAGCAGGACGGTGCGTAGCCCGTCCCGCGCCGCGACGCCCGCGAGCCGCTCCACCTCGACCTTGCTGACCGCGTACGGGCTCGCCGGGCTCAGCGGGTCGCCCTCCCGGTTCGGCCGCCGTCCCGCCGACCCGTACACCGACGAGCTCGACGCGACGATCACCCGGGGCCTGCGCCGCGCCGGGCGCCTCATGCAGGACGCGAGCAGCCGCCGCGTCGCCAGCACGTTGTCCCGTTCCGCCACGGCCCGTCCGGCGCCCCACGAGTCGCGGACGCCGGGCCGTCCCGCCAGGTGGACGACGACGTCAGCGGCGGCGAGGGCGTCGAGGTCGTGCACCGCGAGGTCGAGCTCCGCCGCGACGACCCCTGGACGGGCGGCCACCTCGGCCCAGGTGCGCCGCGCCACGTCCGGGGTGGGCGAGCGGCGCGGCGCGTCGACGGCGAGCACCTCGTGTCCGGCGAGCGAGAACGCGTCGGCCACATGGCTCCCGATGAACCCGGCCGCACCCGTGACAACCACCCGCACCCGGGCACCCTACCCACCGTCGGACCGATGTGGACAGAGGCGTCCGCCCCTGGTCACACGGGACACCGCCCCGGTCGCCGCCGATGCCGGGGCCTAGGGCTTGCGCGCGACGGCGCCGTACCCGTGGACGTGCGCGGGATCGTCCTCGCCGTCGTCGGGCCGCCACCGCGTGATGGTGACCAGGCCCGGTTCGATCATCTCCAGGCCCTCGAAGTAGCCGCCGAGCTGCTCGACGCTGCGCAGGTTGTAGGGGAGGGTGCCCGACTCGGCGTACCGCTCGGTGCTGCGCCTGGCGGCCTCGGAGGTGTCGGTGCAGTCCCACAGGACCAGGAAGCTGCCCGAGGGCACGCCCGCCATGGTGTCGGCCACGATCTGCTTCGCGGTGGGATAGTCCTGGCAGAAGCCGAGCACGCCCATGAACATCACCGCGATCGGCTCGGTGAAGTTCAGGACGTTGGCGGCCTCGTCGAGGATCTTCTGCGGATCGTGGAAATCGGCGTCGAGGTACCCGGTGACGCCCTCGGGGGTCGTGCCGCGCATCAGGGCGCGCGCGTGGACGAGCACCATCGGATCGTTGTCGACGTACACGATGCGGGAGTCGGGCGCGGTCTGCTGGGCGACCTGATGGGTGTTGGACTCCGTCGGCAGCCCGGCCCCGATGTCCAGGAAGTTGCGGATCTTCTCCTCGGCGGCCAGGTACCGCACGGTGCGGCTCAGGAACTTGCGGCCCTCCCTGGCCTGCTGGATGAGCTCGGGGTTCACCGCCGCGGTGGCGTCTCCGACGATCCGGTCGACCTCGTAGTTGTCCTTACCGCCGAGCCAGTAGTTCCACGTTCGTGCGGGGGAGGGGATGTCGGTCCGGAACCGGGCCTGGATGTCGTCGGGCAGGTTCGGAGGACGATCCGCCGGTGGAGTGCCGCCGGGGGGTCCGGGCATGCTCGACTCCTCGCATCATCATGGCCGCCTCCAGGGATCTTACGACGGGCGTGTGACGCGGGCTTCATCCCATGTTGGTTCGGGGGATTCGTAAACGGAGCCGTCCGCACCGAAGACCAAGTAACGATCGAACGAACGAGCGAACCAGCGGTCGTGGGTCACGGACACGACGGTGCCCTCGTAGGTCTCCAGACCCTCCTGGAGAGCCTCCGCGCTGGCGAGGTCGAGGTTGTCGGTGGGCTCGTCCAGCAGGAGCAGCGTGGCGCCGCCCAGCTCCAGCAGGAGGATCTGCAATCGGGCCTGCTGGCCGCCGGAAAGGGTCTCGAAGGGCTGTTCCGCGCAGTGGTTGAGCTCGTAGCGGGCCAGGGCGTTCATCGCGTCGTTGCGGAGCCGGGCGTGCTCGGTCATGACGATCTCGCACGGGGTGCGTCCGGCCAGGTCGGGACGGGCATGGGTCTGCGCGAACAGGCCCGGGACGACGCGGGCGCCCAGCCGGGCCCGGCCGGTGTGCGCGACGGGCGCGGCCGGGGTCGCACCACGCGGAAGGGTCTCCGCGACGGCGGCGAGCAGCCGTAGGAAATGTGATTTGCCGGAGCCGTTGGAGCCCAGCACGGCGACGCGTTCGCCATACCAGATCTCGGCGTCGAAAGGCCGCATGAGGCCCGTCAGTTCCAGGCCCTCGCAGATCGCCGAGCGTTTTCCGGTACGTCCGCCGCGAAGGCGCATCTTCAGGTTCTGGTCGCGGGGCGGGAGCTCCGGCGGGCCCGCTTCCTCGAACTTGCGAAGGCGCGTCAGGGCCGCGCGGTAGCGGGCCCCGGCCGCCATGGAGTCATAGGTCGTCGCCCTGTTGCGGAGAGTGCTGACCAGTTCTTTGAGTTTCGCGTGCTCCTCGTCCCAGCGGCGGCGCACTTCCTCCAGGCGCTCGTGGCGGTCGCGGCGAGCGGCGGCATAGGTCGAGAAACGGCCGCCATGAATCCAGACCCGGCCCGCCTCGACGGTGACGATCCGATCGGCGGACCGGTCGAGCAGCTCCCGATCGTGCGACACCAGCAGAACGGTCTTGGTCGTCTCCCGCAACCGTTCTTCGAGCCACCGCTTGGCGGGCACGTCCAGGTAGTTGTCGGGCTCGTCCAGGAGAAGGACTTCGTCAGGGCCGCGCAGCAGGGCTTCCAAAACCAGCCGTTTCTGCTCTCCGCCCGAAAGGGTGCGGACCTCGCGCCACCGGCACGAGTCGTACGGGACGCCCAAGGCCGCGACGCAACACGCGTCCCAGAGCACCTCGGTCTCGTAGCCGCCCGCGTCGCCCCACCCGGCGAGGGCCGTGGCATAGCGCAGCTGGGTCGGCTCGTCGTCGCGCTCCATCATCGCGAGCTCCGCCGCCTCGACCGCCGCCGCGGCCTCCCGGACCCGGGGCGGCGCCACCGACAGCAGCAGATCGTGGACGGACGACTCGTCCCGCATCCCCCCGATGAACTGCCGCATCACGCCCAGCCCCCCGCTGTGCGCGACGGTCCCCTCCTGCGGCACGACGTCTCCGGCGATCAGCCGCAGCAGCGTCGTCTTCCCCGCTCCGTTCGGCCCGATCAGCGCCGCGACGACACCGTCCCCGACGCGGAACGACACGTCATCGAGCAGGACGCGGCCGTCCGGCAGCGTATGGCGAACGTGCCCCACCTCGACGTGTCCCATAGCCAACGAGTCTCAGGACGTCCCGCGCACCGCGTCAAACGATTTACGGGGCGGTGAGGGAGCGGGTGTGGGCGACCACGGCGTCCAAAGGAACCTTTTCGGTTTCGCCGGTGGCGCGGGCCGTCACCTCGGCCACGCCCTCGGCCAGGCCGCGGCGGCCGATGGTGACGCGGAACGGGATGCCGGTCAGTTCGGCGTCGCGGAACTTCACGCCCGCGCGTTCGGCACGGTCGTCGATCACGACCTCGACGCCCGCGGCCGACAGCGCGGCGTAGACGTCCTCGGCGGCCTTGGCCACGTCGGCGTCGTCCGACTGCGCGGCGACCACGACGACCTGGAACGGGGCCACCGGCAGCGGCCAGACGACGCCGCGGTCGTCGTGGTGGGTCTCGACGATCGCGGCCATCGCGCGCTCGATCCCGATGCCGTAGCTGCCCATGATCACCGGGACGCGGCGGCCGTCCGGGGCCAGGACCTCGACGCCCAGGGCGCGGGCGTACCGGTCGCCGAGCTTGAAGATGTGCCCGACCTCGATGGCGCGGCGGGCTTCCAGGGGCTCGCCGCAGCGGACGCAGGGCTGGCCCGCCTCGACCTCGCGCAGGTCCGCCCACAGGCCGACGTCGATGTCGCGGCCGACGTCGACACCGCGCAGGTGGACGTCGTCGGTGTTGGCGCCGGTGAACATGTCGCGGCGGTCGCGCAGTGCATGATCTGCGATCACCGGCAGGGACGCGCCGACCGCGCCGAGGCTGCCGGGCAGCGCGCCGAGCGCGTCCCGGATCTCGGCCGGGTCGGCGGCGCGGATGTCGGCGGCGCCCGTCGCGTCCGCGAGCTTCTGCTCGTTGAGCGGGTGGTCGCCGCGCAGCAGGACGAGCGTGAGGGTGCCGTCCAGGATGTGGACGAGCGTCTTGATCTGCCGGTCGGCGGGGGCGTCGTAGGCCACCAGGTCGTCGATGGTGCGGACGCCGGGCGTGTCGAAGCGTTCGGGGGAGGGGAGCCCGGGGCCGTCGGACGCGGCGGGCAGGACGGACGTCGCGCGTTCGATGTTCGCCGCGTACCCGCAGGCCGGGCAGTGGACGACGACGTCCTCGCCGACCTCCGACGGGCACATGAACTCGGTCGACCCGGAGCCGCCCATCGTCCCGCTGGACGCCTCGCACGGCAGCGCCGGGATGCCGAGCCGCTCGAAGATCCGCGTGTAGGCGCCGTGGTACGCCTCGAACGAGGCGTCCAGGCCGGGGCGGTCGATGTCGAAGCTGTAGGCGTCCTTCATGGTGAACTCGCGGGTCCGCATGAGGCCGCCCTTGGGGCGCGGCTCGTCCCGGAACTTCGTCTGGAACTGGTACCACTGCTGTGGGAGCTGCCGGTAGGAGTTCAGCTCCCGGGCGACCGTCGCGAAGATCTCCTCGTGCGTCATGCCGAGCGCGTGGTCGGCGCCGCGCCGGTCCTGGAGGCGGAACATCTCCTGGCCCATCAGCTCCCAGCGGCCGGAGCGCCTCCACGGCTCGGCCGGGTGCAGGGCGGGCAGCAGCATCTCCTGCGCGCCGATCGCGTCCATCTCCGCCCGCACGATCCCGATGATCTTGGCGCGGACGCGGACGGCCAGTGGCAGGAGCGAGTAGTGGCCCGCGGTGAGCTGCCGGACGTAACCCGCCCGCAGCAGCAGCCGGTGGCTCGGGGCGTCCGCCTCGGCGGGGTCGTCGCGGAGCGTGGGCGCGAACATCTGGGACCAGCGCATCACGCGAGGGTAGCGAAGCGCCCGTGAGCGGGTGAAAGCGTTCGTACGGTGCCGCGGCAGTCAGTACCCTGTGGCCGTGAGTCGAGAAGGTGTGACGCCGCAGAGCGAGGATTTCTCCGCCTGGTACAACGAGCTGGTCGTGCAGGCGCAGCTCGTCGACCGCGGACCGGTTCGCGGCACGATGGTCATCCGGCCGTACGGGTACCGGGTGTGGGAGCTGCTCCAGGCCGACCTGGACCGGCGCATCAAGGACGCGGGCCACGACAACGCGTGCTTCCCGATGCTCATCCCGGAGTCCTACCTCAAGCGCGAGGCCGAGCACGTCGAGGGCTTCTCCCCGGAGCTCGCCGTCGTGACGCACGCGGGCGGCAAGGAGCTGGACGAGCCGCTGGTCATGCGGCCGACGTCCGAGACCGTCATCGGCGAGTACATGGCCAAGTGGATCGACTCGCACCGAGACCTGCCGCTGCTGCTGAACCAGTGGGCGAACGTCGTCCGCTGGGAGATGCGGCCCCGGCTGTTCCTGCGGACGACCGAGTTCCTCTGGCAGGAGGGCCACACCGCGCACGTCGACGAGGACGACGCGATGCGGGAGACGATGTGGGCCCTTGACGCCTATGCCGGCGTCTCGCGGGACCTCGCCGCGATGCCGGTCATCGCGGGGGAGAAGACGCCCGGCGAGCGGTTCGCCGGTGCCGTCCGCACGTACACGATCGAGGTCATGATGCGCGACGGCCGGGCCCTGCAGTCCGGCACGTCGCACTACCTCGGCACCAACTTCGCCAAGGCGTTCGAGATCCAGTACCAGGACGAGGCGGGCAAGCTGACCCTCGCGCACACCACGTCCTGGGGCATGAGCACCCGCATGATCGGCGGTGTGATCATGACGCATGGGGACGACAAGGGGCTCGTCCTGCCGCCGCGGCTCGCGCCGTACCAGGTCGTGATCGTCCCGATCGGGCGCAAGGAGCAGGGCGAGGAGACCGCGGCGGAGGCCCGCAAGCTCGGCGCGGCGATCAAGTCGATGGGCATCCGCGTGCACGTGGACGACAACCGCCCGCAGCTCTCGCCCGGGTTCAAGTACAACGAGTGGGAGATGCGCGGCGTCCCGGTCCGGATCGAGCTGGGCAAGCGCGACATCGAGGCCGGGGTGGGCACGCTCGTCCGGCGGCTGCCGACCGTGGAGGGGCAGGGCAAGGAGCAGATCCCGCTGGAGAAGCTGCCCGAGCTGCTGCCCGGCATCCTCGCCGACTTCCAGGCGTTCCTGCTGGCCAGGGCGGAGCGGTTCCGCGACGACCACACCGCCGTCGTCGACGGCTGGGACGCGTTCACCGCCCAGGTCGCGACCGGCTGGGCGCGGGCGTTCCACTGCGGCGCCACGGCCTGCGAGGACGACATCAAGGCCGAGACCGCCGCGACCCCCCGGGTCATCCCGGCCGACGCGCCCGAGGAGACGGGCACGTGCGTGAAGTGCGGCCGCCCGTCCGACTACGGCAAGCGCGTCATCTTCGGCCGCGCCTACTGAGCACGGCGCCGGCGGTCAGGAGGAGGCGTCGTCGTCGCCGTTCGTGCTGCCGTTGGAGCGGCCGTTCAGGGCCAGCCGCGTCAGGTACGGCTGGACGAACCAGGCCCACCCGCACAGCGCCAGGACGATCACGGCCGCGACGACCGTCAGCGCCACCTCCTCCTCCAGCGTCTCGACGATCAACGTCGTGGCGGCGGTGATCGAAGCGCCGAGCGCGAACGCGCCGAGGATCCCGAACCGGTTCGCGCGCCTGATCAGCAGCGGCTTCTGGCCCTGCTGGAACAGGATCCGGTGCTGGAACACGGGCGCGATGAAGCAGATGGACGCGAGCGCCGCGCCGAACAGCGCGATGTAGAACAGCGGCAGGCCGTGGCCGTCCACCTTCTCGAACCCGGCCGCGAACGGCACCGTCAGCAGGAACGCGAACAGCACCTGCACCCCGGTGACCGCGACGCGGAAACCCTGCAGTAGCTCCATCAGCTGGCGGTCGAGCCGTTCGTGCCGGGTCTCGTTGCGCGGCTTGTCCGCGGGATCGACGCTCATGAAACCCGATTTACCCCACAAAAAGGTGATCAGTCAGGCAAGAGAGGGTGGCTCCACGCGCAGCGCGAGCATCGACACGTCGTCGCGCAGGTCACCGTCGCAGTAGTCCAGCAGTGCCTGCTCCACCCCGGCGAGCATCCCTTGGGGGGTGTCGCCCGCGTGCGCGGCGAGCGCCTCCAGCAGGCGCTCCTGGCCGAACTCCTGCCGCATCAGGTCGCACGCCTCAAGGACGCCGTCCGAGTGCAGGAACAGCGTGTCGCCGACGGTGAGATCCACCGAGTCCAGGCCGGGCTCGAAGTCCTCGAACAGGCCGAGCGGCACGCCGCCGCGCGACGCCGACCTGATCACCCCGTCGGCGCGGACCACGATCGCCGGGGGATGGCCCGCGGTGCCCAGCGACACGATGATCTTCTCGGTCTCCATCGTCAGCCCGGCCATCACGGCGGTGACGAACCGGTCCTCGTCCAGCAGCGTCTCGTTCACGATCCCGAGGACGTCGCCCGGGCGCGCCTTCCACCGCGACGCCAGCCGCACGCAGTGCCGGGCCGTCGCCGTCACGGCCGCAGCGTCCTCGCCCTTGCCGCACACGTCGCCGAGGACCAGGCCCCAGCCGTTCTCGGTGCGGAACACGTCGTAGAAGTCGCCGCCGACCTCCGAGCCGTGCGTCGCCGTCAGGTACTTCGCCGCCACGGTCACGCCCGGGATGGACGGCAGCGACTTCGGCAGCAGCCCCGCCTGCAGCGTCTCGGCGACCTCCGCGCGGCGCCGGTACAGCCGCGCCGCCCTGATCACCAGCGCCAGATACCGTCCGAGGCGCTGGACGACCCCGAGGTCCATCAGGTCGAACGGGCCGTACTCGCCGCTCGCCGCCAGCGTGATCGTCCCGATGGCGCGGTCGCCGTCCTCGATCGGGACGCTCAGCACCGACGTCGCGCCGATCTTGCCGCAGACGGGCTGGCCGTCCGGGCAGACGCCGAGGACGTCGAGGTTCTCCACATGCGGCCGCAGCGCGCTCTGCCGGGTGACGAACACGGTGTGCGGCAGCGTGCCCTCGGCCGGGTCGACCTCTTCGAGCGTCCGGGCGGCCTCGATGGAATGCTCGTCGTCCGGGCCCATCACGACCTGCCTGCGCAGCAGCGGCGCCGGGCGGGCCGCCGTCCCCGCCACGTGGACGCCGCCCTGCGGCGCCCCTCCGGGACCGCCGTTGGCCGGGCCGGTCAGGTCGATGAACGCCCAGTCGGCCAGCTCGGCGGCCAGCAGCCGGGCGCAGCGCCGGACCGCGACCGTCTCGTTGAAGACGGGCTCGTCCAGCAGCAGCTCGCTGGCGGTGGCGAGGACGTCCATCCGGTGGACGATCGTCGCGACCGCCTCGTCGTCGGGCGGCGTGCCCTGCCCGGCCCGCGCCTGCGCGGGCCCGGCCGCCTCCCGCCCGCCCCTGGCGCGTTCCGGTGCGGCGATCTCGCCGGTGGGCTGGTCCGACGCGCCGGCGGCCACCACGACCATCGGGTCCGGCTCGCCGCGGATCCACACCCGGGCCAGGGTCACCACGGCGTCGACCGGACGGTCCCGGCCGAGGAACCTGACCTGGACGCGGCGGCGCCGCCCCGTCCGGACGACCGCGGCCAGCTGCGACCGCACCGCCGCGCGGGTCGCCATGTCGCAGAACGCCGTGAACTGCTTGCCCGACACGTACCCCGACGACGTGCCGAGCAGCGCCGCCGCCTGCCGGTTCACCCGCCGGACGCTCGTGTTGCGGTCCAGAAGGAACAGCGGGACGGGGGCGTCCTGGAACACCGTGCGCAGCACCCGCCGCTCGGTCTCCGCCGGCGCCGACCCGCCCTGCCCGCCCGCGTGCTCGGAGCCCATCGTCCGCAGCGCCGTCAGCGCCAGCTCCAGCTCGACCAGCGCCGCGTCCAGGGTCGCCCGCAGGTCGGGCTCCGGCAGGCTCGCGGCCTGTCGCAGCTCGCCGATGCGCCCTTCGAGATCCGAGACCTCGCGCATCAGGGTCTCGGGTTCGAGCTGGTCGGGCTGATCGTGCATCTGGTCTGCCTCTCGTCCGCGCACGGTGGAACCAGGCGCCTGGACTCGTGACCTCGCTCCCAGGTCCATGACCTAGGGGAGGCCCTGATGACCGACGATACGCTGGGCGAGCGCGGTCAGCTTCACGTGACGCGTCTGCGAGATGCGCCGCAGCTCCGCGAACGCCTCGTCCGCATCGCAGCCCAGGGCGTGCATGAGGATGCCCTTCGCCTGGTCGACGACCGCCCGCGCCTCCACCGCCTCCTGCAGCTGGACGGCGGTGCGGTGCACGTCGTCGTACTGCCGGGTGTTGGTCACCGCCGCGCTGCCCTGGGCGATCAGCAGCGACGCGAGTGCCTGCCGCTGATGGGAGATCGCCTTCGGCGTCACACCGTACAGGGTAAGCGTGACGAGGACGGGCGGGTTCAGATGCGGCGTCGTGGTGAAGCAGCGCACCCCCCGCCGCAGCATGTCCGACATCGTCTCCGGCCAGCGGGTCTCGCCGAGGATGTCGTCCGAGGCCAGCGCGCGGCGGTCCATCACCACGTCGAAGATCGGCCCGTGGCCGCGCGACAGCTGCCGGTCGGTCACCTCGGCGAGATCGGGATGGCTGGCGGCGGCGGCCAGCGGTTCCGGCCTGATCTCCTCCGGCGCCGGCATCTCGGGCGGGGCGGCGTCCGGCCCCGGGTCCTGCGGCGGGACGCGCGGGACGTCCTGGTCGGCGTCCGGCGGCAGCCCGAGCGCGGAGCCCGGATCGTCCCCGGGCATATCCGGCAGCGCCCACCGCACGCTCGCCGCCCCCGCGCACCCGGGGATGGCGCGCGCGGCGAGCTCCGTCACCCGGTGCAGGGTGCCGATGTCGGATGACTCGCCGACCATTCCCAGCCGGGCGATCTCCAACGCGAGCTGGTCCGTCAGGACCGTTTCGGTGGCCGTCACCCCTCCGACATTATCCTGCGCCGCGGGTGCCGGCGCCGCCGGCGCCTGGGGCCCGGCCCGGCCCCGGTGTCCTCGGTTGTTCATGGGGGGTCCTCGCGGCGACCTGCGCGTTCAGTTGTTCGGAGGGGCCTTGCTGATCTCCGCCAGCGGCCCGACATGACCATCGGCGACGGCCAGGTCGCCGATGCAGATGATGCCCACGGGGCGCTGCTCGTCGTCCACCACGGGCAGCCGCCGCACGGCCTGCTCCGACATCAGCCGCGCCGCCGTCCCGGTGTCGTCATCGGGACGGACGGTCGTCAGCTCCGCCGTGCACACGTCACCGAGGGGGGTGAGCGACGTGTCCCGGCTCTCCGCGACGGCCCGGACCACGATGTCCCGGTCGGTGATCACACCGCAGAGCCGTCCGGCATAGGTGACCAGGACGTCCCCGATCCCTCTGTCCCGCATGATCCGGGCGGCCTCGTACAGCGTCGCGTCCAATGGCAACGTCTCCGGCTCCACCGTCATGACGTCGCTAACCCGTGGGGGCATACCGCGCGCACATCCTTCCAACTACCGACGGCTCGCGTGGCCTAGTGTGCGCGCTCTACCCACGGCCGAAGATTTTATTGCGGTCGCGCGTTTACGGGTACCGCCCGGCCTCATGCCCGGGTAAGGGGCGATCCCGCAGCCACGGGGTGGCTGCGGGATCGGATCGTGCCATGTGGCCATGGCGGGCCCTGGGCTATGCGGCGAGAACGTGCGCGGCGCGGTGGTCGGCCAGGGCTTCGCGGAGCTGCTTGCGGCCGCGGTGGAGGCGGGACATGACGGTGCCGATGGGGGTGCCCATCATCTCCGCGATCTCCTTGTACGGGTAGCCCTCGACGTCGGCGAGGTAGACGGCGTCCCGGAAGTCCTTGGGGAGGGCGCGCAGGGCGGCGACGACCTCGGAGTCGGGGATGCGGTCGAGCGCCTCCGACTCGGCGGACCGGAACCCGGACGAGTGCGCCTCGGCCTGGGCGAGCTGCCACTCCTCCAGCTCCTCGGAGCCCGCGCGCTGGGGCTCGCGCTGCTTCTTCCGGTAGGTGTTGATGAAGTTGTTGGTGAGGATCCGGTGCAGCCACGCCTTGAGGTTCGTGCCTTCCTGGAACTGGTGGAAGTTCACGTACGCCTTGGCCAGGGTCTCCTGGACGAGGTCCTCGGCGTCGGCGGAGTTGCGGGTCATGCGGACGGCGCTGGCGTACAGCGGGTCGGCGAGCGGGAGGACGTCGCGCTCGTAGCGCTGGGTGTTCTCGATGGTCGCGGCACTGCGCCCGGTGCGAGCGTCCTTCGCACCGCGGCGGACAGGTGTGGTGACAGCGGTCATCGTCGCTCCCCGTAGGTAGTGGCCCCTTGGCGGGCCGGTTGCTGGCGCGTGTTCGGGGGCACGCGCGGACCGGGCGGACGAACCGCCCACCGTCAGGTAATACGTGCCACCGTTCCCGGCGGGTTCGCTCCCGCCCCCCGTATGGGGAGGGCCGGGGCTTGTACGTCGCGATCGGCGGTGCCAGAGCGACCCCGTTCTCCGGGACGTCGCGGGCTGTGCGCGATCAGGGGGTTCCACCCGCCGGTGGTTCTTCTGCCCATAAAGACGCCTGGGAGGGCCCGGATGGTTGCACGTGGCCGCGTGTCGTTCGTCACATGGAGCTGCGCGTTCTTCGATCTTGCGATATAGGGCCCCGTTCCCGAGACAGAGCCCCGGGAGCCCGGAGGGGGCGGGCTCCCGGGGCTCGGAGCGGGGGTCAGTCGAGCAGGTGCCGCAGCGACCTGATCATCAGGGCCCGCTGGTCGGCGGCCTGCTCGATGCCGAATCCGAGCAGGACGGTGTCCTTGGTCGCGACCGCGGAGACGGAGTCGATCTGCGCCTGCGAACGGGCGTACTCGGCGCCGTTTCCGGGGCTTCCGGCCGGGGCGCCCTGGACGGCCCAGGAGCCGAGGCCGGTCTCGAAGCCCTCCGCGTCGGGCTGGCCGCCGGACGTGGTGAGCCTGGTGTCGTCGATGAACAGTCCGGTTCCTCCGGAGCCGGGGTCGCTGACGTAGGAGAGGGACACCTCGACCTTCTTGCCCGCGTACGCCGACAGGTCGTACGCCACCGGGACCCAGCCGTTGGAGTTGCCGGTGATGGCGTTCCACTGGCCGGACGATCCGGTGTTCCCGCAGGGGTTGCCCCTGGTCAGGTAGTGGCCGAGGAAGGGGTGCATGTCGAGCAGGTAGCCCTGCTCGCACTGCTCGGGGACGGTCGTCTTCGACAGCCCGCCCTTCTCGGGCAGCGTCGTCCAGTCATCGCCGCCGGCGGTGTGCGCCTCAAGGATGATGTTGTCGAAGCCCGTCTCGGTGCTGTAGGAGATCTGGGCCTGCAGGGTCGGCGCCTGCGCGGCGGTGACCGTGGACAGGTCGATCGTCCGGGTCAGGCGCCGGTAAAGGCCGTCCTGGTGCGGTCCGGCGACGTACCACTGGCCCTCGACGGGCTCGGTGGGTGCCGCCGCGCCCGTGTAGTCGCCGGCCTTCCAGCTGGTGAACTGCGGGAAGTCCGCCTTGGGCAGGACGGTCGAGGTCACCTGGAAGCCGCCCGCCTCGTTCAGCGGGTTGGTCGCGGGGCCCGCCAGCTTCGACGTGACGCCGTCGAACGGATCTCCCGTCCCGGTGAACGCGGTCGGCGCCCCCACCCGCTGCCGGTCGTACGCCCCCAGGTAGTACTGGAAGAAGTCGTCCGACAGCAGCTCGCAGTCATCCCGGAAGTTGCTCGTGACGACGCAGGGCTTCTCCGGGTGGCC
This sequence comes from Actinomadura sp. KC216, assembly GCF_004348535.1. GTDB lineage: Bacteria > Actinomycetota > Actinomycetes > Streptosporangiales > Streptosporangiaceae > Spirillospora. The sequence goes on along the minus strand of NZ_SMJX01000119.1, from coordinate 3,205 downwards.
CTTCAGCCCGTAGTAGATCCCGCCGCCGTTGAGGCGGCTGACGGGCCCGTAGTATCCGGTCGTCTCACCGGTGTGCAGGAGTTTCCCGCCCTCGTTCAGGTAGGAGCGGACGGAGAGGAGCAGGTCCTTCGCCCGGTCCGCGACCTGCGAGTCGGGCTGGTCGCCGAGGTAGGTCTTGATCGGGTCGTCGGCGGCGTCCTGGGTGAGCCGGTTGTCGCCCAGGTACCAGACGACGGCGTCGAAGTGCTTGAGCACGCCGAGGTCGTGCGGGACGCCGTCCTTGTCGATGTCCCAGACGAGCGGCTTGTGCTTGGCCGCCTTGACGAGGTCGGCGTACTGCTGGGCGTAGCGCGGCTTGTTCGTCCCGGCCGGGTAGGTCGGGTTGATACCGGTGTAGTCCTCGTCCGCGATGACCAGGACGTCCGCCTTCTGCTGGTCGCGGACGGTGTAGGTGAAGTGCTTGCTCTCCACCCGCTTGTAGCCCTTCAAGCCGGTGAACCACACCTCGACCTTGTCGCCCGGCCGCTGCCTGATCTTGCCGCGGTACTCGGCGTAGTAGGTGTCGTTCTCGTCGCCGAACCGCTCACCGCCGCGCCATACGCGCAGGTCGGCGTCGCGCACGCGGCCGCCGTTGATCCGGTAGCGCAGCTCCTTGTCGCGCAGCGACCGGCGGATCACCGACGCGACCTCCTGCGACGTGCCGTAGGACGTCGTGAACGCGTCGGTCTCGAAGTCGGGCGCGGTGCGTCCGACGGCGGAGACGGGCTCGTCCGGCTTCTTCGCGGACTTGGCGACCGAGAGCGCGAACGGGATGTTCTTCTGGAACTCCTTCTGGATGAGCGTCTCGTCGTCCGGGAACTCGAAGCCGCTGGCGCAGTCCTCGGGCTCCCACTCGTCGTCGGGGTCGGACCGCGCGGCCGACTCGCAGGTCGCCATCTCCGGCGTGATCGACAGGGCGCCGTGGACGTTGTCGGCCTGGCCGTCGGTGTCGCCGTTGGTGGTGTAGAGCTGGGCGCCCAGCTGGGGTGTGTAGCCGGGCACGGCGGGGTGGTCGATGTCGCCGAGCAGCGCGTTGTGGATCACATCGTCCGGGCTGCGGGTCAGGGTCTGCCAGCCCACGCCGTGCAGCAGCAGCTCAGCCGCCGAGTGGTAGTTGACCAGGTAGGCGGGACGGACCTTCTTGTAGAGGCCCATCTGCGCCTGCGTCTCAGGCTCGGAGCCCGGCGCAGGCCCGCGGTAGGTCTGGCTGGTGCGCTGGTTGGACGAGCCCTCGTTGTCGTAGCCCCACTTGTAGGGGAAGTTGCGGTTGAGGTCGACGCCGTCCTGGCCGGTGATCTGGCCGTCGCCGTCGTTGTCGCGGACGTTCTTGCGCCAGAGCCGGAACCCTTCCTTGAACGTCAGGTCGTAGCCGTCGACGTTCACGACCGGGACGAACCACATCTCCGTCGTGTCGACGAGCTTGGTGATCTGGGCGTCCTTGCCGTAGCCGTTCACGTAGTGGTGCAGCAGTCGGCGCACCATCTCCGGCGTGATCCACTCGCGGGCGTGCTGGGCCGCCTGGTAGACCACGACGGGCCGGTCGTGCCGCTTCAGGCTGTTCACGTCCTTGGTGACGCGGACGGCGGTGATCGGCTGGCCCGCGGTGGACTTCCCGATGTCCACGGCCTTCGCGATGGACGCGTTGGCGGCGGCGACGTTCAGCAGCTCCTCGCGGATGTTCCCGGGCCCGCTGTAGGGGCGGAACACCTTGGGCGCCGCGGCCAGCGCGCGCTGGCGGGCGTCCTTGCCGCGGAGCTTCTTCACGGTGAGGCCGAGGCCCTGCCGGTTGAGCGTGGCCGCCTGCGCGGCGCTCATCGTGGCTTCGACGTGGACGCTGCCCTTCACGGAGCTCTTGGAGAACGCGACGTCCTCCCGGTCGAGGCCGAAGCGGGACAGCAGCTTCACCTGGTCGGGCGTCAGTTCGGCCGCGTAGAGGTCGACGGCGGCGCCGGCGGACGCGGGTTTCGGTGCGGCGTTCGCGGGGGTCGCCACCAGCGTTCCGATCAGGAGCGCGGCGGCAGCGAGGACGGGGGTGAGTCTTCGATGCCGGAACGTTGTGCGCGGCATTGCGCCTCCCTGGCAGGGATCACAAGTGTGGGGGTCGCGTGATCTTCTGCCGGGCGGACAAAGGGTGTCAATGGGGCAATAGTGCTCTATGCCGCTTTCGGTCATCTAAGCGGCCGGACATGGCCTCGGCGGGCCGCTCTCCGCCCCCGGAACGTCCGCCTGAGGACGACCGGGGAGCGTCCGGCGGGGGCGGCCCGCCGTCCTGGCCACTCCTGGCCCGCGCCCCGTCTTGGCGACGCCTTCCTTCTGTGCATCGCCTCGATCGCGCGTCTGCGCACCGGCTGGACGGCGGCTGGACGGCGGTCTGCGCGGGGCCCGGGAGAGCGCTCGCCCGGACGAGTTCCGCAGACTCCCAGCGCGATCTTCTTACAGGGGGTAACGTCTCCTTTACCAGGAGTTGCCGGGAGCGTCGTGCATCCTTCGCTCCGGGAGGGGGGATCACATGGTCATCGCCGACCTGCTGGGTGTGGCACGGATGACCGCCATCACCCTGAACGGGCGGGGGCGCATCAGCAACTGGGACGCCACCGCGATCGACCTCTTCGGCGTCGACCGGCTCCAGGCCGTGGGCCGCTCGCCCGGCTCGCTGCTGCGGCTCCCCCCGGAGCACCGCGGCGTCTTCGAGCCCGGGCTCTTCGGCCACGTCTGGTGCGGCGCCTGCACCGTGCCGCGCGTCGACAACGGCGTGCTCACCGAGATCGGCTGGTGGATCTACCCGATCGAGCCGCGTCCCGGCGACCACGACGTCGGGGTGCTCGCGCTGGCCGCCGACCTGCGCCGGCTCCGCCAGGACGGCCCCGGCGTCACCATCGGCGACCTGCCCATCCAGCGGCCGGGCGGCGACGGGTGCCGCGCGTCCGGGGCGCGGCTGCTGCGCGTCGAGCCCGCGCTGGCGGCACCGTCGTCCGGCACGGACGGCGCCCCGTACGCCGAGCCCTTCGCGGCGCGGCTGGCCGAACTGCTTCCCGCGATCAGCCCGGACGCGTCCGCGCGGATCGCCTCCCGGGTGCTTGGCATCGGCAGCCCCGCCGTCTCGCTCGGGCTGACCGTCCGGCTGCCGATCGTCCCGTGCACGGCGCGCGCGCCGTCCGTTCCGGAG
>NZ_SMJX01000118.1 GCF_004348535.1 Actinomadura sp. KC216 | reverse complement strand
CCCCAAAGATCCCCACCGCTGAACAGCGCCACTGCCTGCCCGGCCTCGGATAGCGCGTTGGCTTGGTGTGGTCATGCGGGATTCAACGCGTTGCCAAGCGGACACAATACGTGGCGAAAAGACCACTGTCCGCACGGGACAGTGGGGACGAGATCGAGGGCGGAGGCCCCATGGACGCTCTTCGGGCACGCAGGTTCCAGCGGTACTTCACCGCGCTGGACAGCAACGAAGACGGCCGTCTGAGCAAGTCGGACTTCGAGCTGGCGGGGCTCCGGTACGCCGAGAAGCTCGGCTATGCGGCCGGGTCGGCCGAGCAGCGCCGGCTGTCCGACATGTCCGTCGCGCTCTGGACCGACATGGTGAGCCCCATGGACACCGACGGGGACGGCGAAGTCACCTACGAGGAGTTCTGGGCCGCCATCGAGCAGAACCTGGGCAGCGACCGCGCCGACTACGCGAAGGTCCGGCCGGTCATCGAGCTCTACTTCACCATGGCCGACAGCGACTCCGACGGCGAGATCAGCCGGGAAGAGTTCACCACGATGTTCACCACCGCGGTGCGTGTCCCCGAAGCCGACGTCGCCGCGAACTTCTCGGCGATCACCGCCGAGCACGCAGAGGTGCTGACCCTGGACCAGTTCCACGAGGCGATGGCGGAGTTCTGCTACGGCACCGACCCTCAAGCTCCGGCCAACCACCTGTTCGGCCGCCTCTGAGAGCGGGAGTTCTCTCAGCGGTCGCCCTGGTTCACGCTGAACAATCCCGGTTCGCCGACCGGGTCGCGGGCCATCCGATCCAGCAGAACGTCATTGAGAAGGCCCGCCACCCGGACGACCGCGTAACACGGGTACTCGATACAGGGCCAAACCTGGTACACCCACCGTCCACGGACCCTTTTCGCCCTGACGCTCAAGGCCGCGTCCTCTGCGCCCTTGAGAAAGAGCCACAGCGCTGGGGGCGACTCCACGTAGACCTTGAGATGCGACCAACCATGCACGCGCATCACAGAGGCCAGTAGGTCCAGGTGCCATTCCGCGGTGGCGTGCCCGTACCGGACACGCCACCACCACACCGCACCCGGCAAACGCGCCACGTTCACACGCCGAGCCGCGCCCACGTCACCTTCCCGCCGTTGATCAGTGTCCGGACGCCCCAGTCCTGGACGAGCAACGACATCATGAGCAGCCCCCGCCCCGACTCCGCCGTCTCGTCCTCGTCCCGCACGACCGGAACTCCGTCGGACCCGTCCTCCACCTCCAGGACCAGATGGCTGTTCCCCAGGAGAAGACGCACGAAAACGAGTTCCGCGTCGGTGTGCTTATAGACGTTAGTCACCAATTCGGTGACCACAGTACGTCCGATCCAGTCGTCCCCTAGCTTTCGCTCTCGGAACACACTTCCGAGCCACTGACGGGCCTTCTCCGGCGCGCGCGCGGAGGATTTAAGGGAGATGGCACCAACCTCGGTGCCCATATCGATCATGATCGGCCGCCCCTTCTCAATGAGTTTCGAGAATGTCGACCTCATTCAGCCACTGTCGAGCTACGCTAGGTGACAAATCGCAGGCCGCAGTCGACAAGTCGCCCAAATGCTGGCCGTCCGGTTCATAGCCAGTTGGGCAGTACTTGAGAGAGGATGGAGTTCATGGCTCCCCAACGGAAGCGGGGAACGGTTTCGCCCACCTTGCTCGCGTTCGGACGGCGGCTCCGCCGGTTCCGTGAGGCGAAGAACTGGACGCAGGAGAGCCTCGCGCGGCGCGCGAACAACGGGCAGGGCGTCACGCCTCAGTACATCGGGGCGGTGGAGAACGGCCGCACGCGCTGCACCCGGGAGTTCGCCATCACGATGGACCGCGAACTGAAGGCCGACAACGAGCTCGTGGAGCTGTACGACGACCTCGTCAAGGACGCCGCGTTCCCGGTCTGGTTCGACTGGCACCTCGTGGAGCCGGAGGCCGACGAGATCGATTCGTTCAGCCTCTCCGTCGTTGACGGCCTGTTCCAGACCCCTGCCTATGCCGCCGCACTGCTACGAGGCAACACCGAGGCCGTCGAGGCACGCATGAAGCGGCAGCAGATCTTCACCATGCAGAAGCCGCCCAACTTCTCGCTCATCCTGGACGAGGGCGTCCTGTACCGTCCGGCCGGCAACAGCATCGAGGTGATGCGGGAGCAGCTCGAACACCTCGCTACGATCCCCCCGGAGCTGGCCACGATCCAGATCGTCCCGGCCAGCGCCGAGCATGATGGCAACAGCGGCTCGTTTTACATCGCGACAATGGAGGACCGCACCCAGATCGCCTACGTCGAGTCCGGCGCTCGCGGGCTCACCATGAGCGAACCGGAAGACCTGGCGACGTTGTCGCGAACGATGAAGGAACTACGCTCATTGGCACTGCCGGTGAGCATGTCCAAGGAGCTCATCATGAGGACGGTGAAAGAAAGATGGTCGACCTGACCAACGCCACCTGGCGCAAGGCATCACGCAGCACGTCCAACGGCGGTGCGTGCGTCGAAGTCGCACGCGTCGACAACACCATCGCCATCCGCGACAGCAAAAACCCGAACGGCCCCAAACTCCTCCTCACCCCCCAAACCCTCCACCACCTCACCCAAACCCTCAAAAACTCCTAGCCAGCAACCGGACTCAGCTCGTCCGCTGCTCGCCCCCTCCCCGTTCCCGCGAAACCGCCGAGTCGGCCCGAGGGTCGGCTCGGCGCTCCGGTTTCGGCGGCCTCGTCAGCGGGTGCGTTGGTGGGTGGTGACCAGGATGCCGTCACCGTATGTCTTCGACTCGGTCAGGGCCCATGCGGTCTTGTCGGGGGTGTCCGCCCAGAGTTTGCGGCCGTGGCCGAGGATCACGGGGAACCACATGAGGCGGATCTCGTCCACCAGATCGTGCGCCAGCAGGGATTGGACGAGCCGGATGCTGCCGGGCACGGAGATCTCGCCGTCGACGTCTTGTCTCAGCCGGGTGACCTCCTCGGTGAGCTCGCCGGAAAGCACCGTCGTGTTCCGCCATTCGGGATCGGTGAGCGTGCCGGAGACGACGTATTTCGGCATGCCGTTGTACTTGTCGGCGAGTTCGCCCTCGTACTGCGGCCACGCGGAGGCGAAGCCCTCGTAGGTGGCGCGGCCCAGCAGCAGCGCCGCCGACGCCAGTGCCTCGTCGGTCTTGAACTGCTCGCCGTCCGGGCCCCGGTCGAACTCGAAGCTCCAGTTCGGGTACTTGAAGTCCTCGCCGCCGGGCGCCTCGACGACGCTGTCCAGGGAGATGAACTCCGTCACGACGATCTTTCCCATGTCAGGCTCCCTTGGCGAAATCGCGCAGCGCGGGCGCGAGGACGTCCGCGGTCGTGCCGTGGTTCTCGCCCGGGATCGCCTTCAGCGTGGCGGTCGGCAGGTGGTCGGCCACCGCTTTCGCGCCGGCGGCGAGGGCGGGCCAGGTGTCGTCGCCGTGCAGGACGAGGACGGGCACGCTGACCTTGTCCCACAGGGCGGTGCGGAGCGGCCTGCCGGACATGGTGTCCCCGACGATCCGGCCGTCGTAGGCGATCGTCGGCGCGATCGCTTCGAGTCCCGGCCAGAAGTCGCTCTCGCGCATTCCGGCGACGGCTTCTTCCGGCACCAGCGCGGCGGCGGTCATGAACAGCGCCACGGCGTCCCCGGGACGGCCGTCGGCGACGGCCGCGTCGAGCCGCTCGACATAGTCGGAAGGAAGCGGAGGGCGGGCGTCGTCGACGACGACCGGCGGCTCCCACAGGGCCAGGCGCGCGATGGGGGCACCGGCCTGCGCCGCGTGGAGGGCGAGCAGCGCCCCGGACGACCAGCCGAACACCGTCGCCGGAGGGCCTCCGGCCGCCTGCTCGATGATCGCGGTGAGGTCCTCGATCTCGCGCTCGATCGCGTAGGGGGCCGTGTCGCCGCTCTCGCCGCGCCCGCGGCGGTCGTAGTTGATGATCTGGAACTCGTCGGCGAGCAGCTCCGCGGTCTGCGCGTTCTCGGGCGTCGTGGCGCGGTGGGCGGTCGCGCCGTCGATGATGACGATCGGAGCGCCGCCGCCCCACGTGGTGTAGGCGATGGCGGTGCCGTCGGCGGAGGTGACGGTGCGCTGGGACATCAGGTCACGCCTTTCTAGGGTTGGCGCCGCGTTGGGATCAACGCGATGGCGCCAACCCTAGAAACGCTCGTCGCCCTCGATCTTGTACAGGAGCGACAGGGGCTCGTCGCCGTCGCGCCGCCGCAGCCGTGTCGCCGTCCGGCCGATGAACCGCTGGAGCGAGCGCGCCAGGTGCGGCTGGTCGTAGTAGCCGAGCCGGTGGACGACGTCCAGGGACGGCACGCCTTCGCCGAGGAGCACCGCGGCGTGCCGGGCACGATCGATCTGCCGGATGGTGCCCTGGGTCAGGCCCGTCGCGGTGACGACGCGGCGCTGCACGGAACGGGTTCCGACCTTGGCGATGCCGCCCCAGACGACCTCGTCCACGAGCGGGTCGCGGGTGAGCACGCCCGCGCGCACGAGTTTCCCGACGAAGTCCTCCGCGTTCTCGAAGCCGGGGATCTCCCATTCCTCACCCCGCAGGACGAAGGTGCGCCCGTCGGCGTAGGGGCTGTCCAGTTGGCCGTCGACCAGGCGGGCGATGGGCAGGTGCGGCATCGACGTACCGTGCGCGAACGTGATCCCGAACGCCTCGGAGTCACCGGAGATCCTCGCGGTCGACGCAATCGTCTCCGGTCCCCGGAGGGCAGCGTGGACGGTGCCCTCGAACTCCCAGAAAACGAGCTCCCAGTTCGACGTCGCGACCGAGGTCATGCTCTCCTGCCCGCTCGTCCGTCCGCGCCAGACGCGCGCGATGTACGGCGAGTCGGATTCGCGGTGGTCGCTTTCGATCGGCATGCGGCGCCCTCCCCGTCTTGGGGCGAGACTATCGAGCGGGCCTCAGCGGGCCGGTTTTCCGGCTTCGCGGGCTCGTTTCTCTTCGTCCTCCAGGAGGGGCCCTATGCGGAAGGGGACCTGGTGGGTGAGGACGATCGAGGTGATGCTGCGGCGGACGCCTGGGCACGCGAGGATCGAGTCGATCACCTCGTGGAGCTGCTTGCCGTTCGGGGCGACCGCGCGGACCAGGAGGTCGCCCTGGCCGGTGATGCCGAGTACTTCGAGAACGCGCGGGATCGCGGCCAGTGCGGCGGCGGCCTCGCGGAGGCGGCCCTGGGCCACTTCGAGGGTGACGAACGCCGTGAGCTCGAAGCCGATGGCGCCGAGGTCGACCTCGCGGCCGCGGTGTCCGATGACGCCCTCGCGTTCCAGCCGCTCGACGCGGGCGTGGGCGGTGTTGCGGGCGATGCCCAGCTTGGCGGCCAGTTCGGTGACGCCGATGCGCGGCTGCTCGACCAGGCGGCGGAGTATCTGCAGGTCGAGGAGTGTGGGTCGGGTCACAATGCTCAGCTCCGGTCGGTGCGACGCTCCCTATTTGAGCAATCTGGTCAATTGTCGCGCTCCCATCTTGCACTCCGCTCAGCGGGGCGGGCTCAATGCAGGCATGAGCATCACCGCCTCTCCGATCCGTGACCGGCTCGAACTGGAGCGGGGGCGGATCGCGATCGGCGGCGTCCACGCGCTCGTCCGGCTGCTGCTGGAGCAGCGGCGTGCGGACGTGCGGCGCGGCTGGACGACCGCCGGGTTCGTGTCCGGGTACCGGGGGTCGCCGCTGGGCGGGCTCGACCAGCAGTTGGCGCGGGACGCGCGCCTGCTGGAGGGCAACGACATCCGGTTCGTGCCGGGGGTCAACGAGGAGCTGGCGGCGACGGCCGTTTACGGGTCGCAGCTTGTCGAGCACTTGCCGGGGCCAAGGTATGAGGGTGTTTTCGGGCTCTGGTACGGGAAGGCGCCGGGCGTCGACCGGTCGCTGGACGCGTTCAAGCACGGGAACTGGCTCGGCACGTCCGAGCGGGGCGGGGTGCTTGCCGTGGTGGGGGACGATCCGTCCTGCAAGTCGTCGACGCTGCCGTCGGCGACGGAGGGGGCGCTCGCGGAGGCGTTCATGCCGGTGCTCGTGCCCGCGTCGGTCGGGGACGTGCTGCGGCTGGGACGGCACGGCTTCGAGATGTCCCGGTTCAGCGGCGCCTGGACGGGCTTCAAGGTCGTGACGGATGTCGCCGACTCGCACGAGATCGTGGATGTGGAGCCGGTGCCCGATCCTGTGTTGCCGGAGTTCAGGTGGCAGGGGCGGTTGTGGAGGCCGACTAGGAGGCCGGGCGTTGATCTGAAGGACACGACCTCGCTGGAGGGCGAGGTTCTGGAGGGGCGGCTGCGGGCTGCGGCGGCCTATGTCGCTGCCAACGGGCTGGATCGGGTCGAGGGTGCGGGCAGTGACGCTGCTCTTGGGCTGGTCGCCGCGGGGCGGACCTACCTGGAGTTGCGCGAGGCGCTCGATCGGCTGGGGCTGGACGACGCGGCGCTTGCCCGGCGGGGTGTCCGGCTGCTGCGGCTCGCGATGGTCTACCCGCTGGACGCCGGGCGGGTGCGGGAGTTCGCGCGCGGGCTCCGCGAGATCGTGGTCGTGGAGGAGAAGCGGGCGTTCGTCGAGACGCAGATCAGGGACGTCTTGTACGGGGCGGCGGAGCGTCCGGCCGTGTACGGGAAGAGCGGGCCGGACGGGGCCGGGCTCGTTCCGGTGGACGGCGGGCTCGACGCCGATCGGCTCACCAAGGCGCTGGCCCGGTTCCTCGCCGACAGGGTCGGGGAGGAGCACGTCGATCTGCGGGATGCCGTGCTGCGCCCGCGGAAGCCGGTGGTGAACCTGCTCGGGGCCGCGCGCACGCCGTTCTTCTGCTCGGGGTGCCCGCACAACCGGTCCACGGTCGTCCCGGACGGGTCGATCGCGGCGAGCGGCATCGGCTGCCACGTCATGACCGTGTTCGCGGACCGCAGCATCGGCACGACGCAGATGGGCGGCGAGGGCGTGATGTGGGTCGGCGCCGCGCCGTTCAGCGACACCGGGCACATGTTCCAGAACCTCGGGGACGGGACGTTCTTCCACTCGGGAAGCCTCGCGATCCGGCAGGCCGTCGCCGCGGGCACCAACATCACCTTCAAGATCCTCTACAACGCGGCCGTGGCGATGACGGGCGGGCAGGACGCCGACGGCGGCTCCGACCCGGCGGCGATCACCCGGATGCTGCACGCCGAGGGTGTCGCGAAGATCGTGGTGGTGGCGGACGACCCGTCGCGCTACCCGCGCGGCACGGACTGGGCGGCCGGTGTCCGGGTCCGGCACCGTGATGAGCTGGACGCCGTCCAGCGGGAGCTTCGCGAGGTGCCGGGCGTGACCGTGCTCCTGTACGACCAGGCGTGCGCTGCGGAGACGCGACGGAAGCGCAAGCGCGGGCTCGTTCCGGATCCGCAGACCCGCGTGCTGATCAACGAGGCGGTGTGCGAGGGCTGCGGGGACTGCGGCGTGAAGTCGAACTGCCTGAGCGTGGAACCGGTCGAGACGGAGTTCGGGCGCAAGACGCAGATCAACCAGACGTCCTGCAACAAGGACTATTCGTGCGTGGACGGTGACTGCCCCTCGTTCGTCACCGTGACCCCGGGCGAGCGGAAGCGGAAGGCGGGTGCGGCGCTGCCGGAGATCGGGGCGCTTGCCGAGCCGGATGTCCGGCCCGAGTCGGCGGATGTCCTGCTTGTCGGTATCGGCGGCACCGGGGTCGTGACCGTCAACCAGGTCCTGGCGATGGCGGCGCTCCTCGATGGGCGGCACGCCCGCGCGCTCGACCAGACCGGGCTCAGCCAGAAGGCGGGCGCGGTGGTGTCGCATCTTCGGATCGGCGACGTGCACCGGGACCGTCCGGGGATGGTGGGAGCGGGCGGCGCCGACGCCTATCTCGTGTTCGACACGCTGGCGGGGACGTCCGAGCCGAACCTGCGCCGCTGCGCGCCCGGCCGCACCGCCGCGATCGTGTCGACCAGCGAGGTCCCCACCGGGCGGATGATCACGGACACGGCGGCGTCGCTGCCGCCGAGCGCGTCGCTGGTGCGGCGGATCGCCGACCGGACGGACGCGGACCGCCTCGTCGCGCTCGACGCCCTCGGCCTCGCGGAGCGCTGGTTCGGGAGCACGACCACGGCCAACTTCGTCGTGGTCGGCGCCGCGTACCAGTCGGGGCTGCTGCCGCTGTCGGCGGACGCGATCGAGGAGGCGCTCGCGCTGAACGGCGTCCAGGTGGAGGCGAACGTCCAGGCGTTCCGTGCCGGTCGTCGTCTCGTTCTCGAACCGGGCTGGGCGGCGGCATCGCCCGAGGTGTCCTCCGCCCCTGCGCCGCGTCCGCTGGACGGTACCGCGCCTGCCGCGATGAGTCTGGTGGACGCTTCCGGCGCGGACGGTGAGCTGGCGCGTGTGCTGCGGGTCCGGGTCCCCGACCTCGCCGCGTACCAGAACCTCGCGCTCGCCAAGCGGTACCTCGATGCCGTCATGCGCGTCGCCGCCGTCGCCGAGCGCGCGTCCGGTGCCGAGGGGCCGCGGCTCGCGGTGGCCGTCGCTCGCAACCTGTACAAGCTGATGGCCTACAAGGACGAGTACGAGGTGGCCCGCCTGCACCTCGATCCCGAGCTGGGCCGCCAGGTGGAGGAGCGGTTCGGGGCGGGGGCGTCCGTCCGGTACATGCTGCACCCGCCGCTGCTCCGCGCCATCGGGGTGGACAGGAAGATCGCGCTCGGCCGGACGGCCCGTCCCGCGTTCCATGCCCTGCGCGCGATGCGGCGGCTGCGCGGCACCCCGTTCGACCCGTTCGGCATGACGGCGCAGCGCCGTGCCGAACGCCGTCTCGTCACCGGCTACGTGGCCGTCGTGAACGAGCTGGTCGCCGGTCTGGAGGGTGGCGCCGGGCAGGCGCGGCTCGACCTGGCCGTGCAGATCGCGGAGTTGCCCGACATGGTCCGCGGCTACGAGGACGTCAAGACGGCGAACATCGTCCGGTATGAGGAGCGTCTCCGCGAGCTGCTGACCGCCTGGCGCTCGGAGTCCGCCGCGGCCGTCGCCTGACCCCCGCCGGTCCGTCGGTCGAACCCGTCCGGCGGGACGGGCCGTACCAGGTGGTATGCCGGGGACCTCGCCCGGCCCGGGAGTGCGACGAGGGTTGGTTCGAGTGAGATCGGGCTTGCGGCTTGCGGAGCGTTACCGCCTTGTGGACGGACCTTCTCGCGCTCGCGGGGGCCTGGAGGTCTGGCGGGCCTGGGACGAGCTGCTCGGACGCCCCGTCGCGGTGAAGCTGCTGACCTCCGCGCGCGGCGATCTGCGGCGCGCGTTCCGGGAGGGCGTCAACCGGGCCGCCGGCCTCTCGCATCCCGCGCTGGAAACGGTCTACGACGGTGACCAGACCCGGGACGCGTCCGGACGCCCCGTGCCCTTCGTCGTGACCGAGTTCCTGGACGGTGAGACGCTCGCTGAGAGGCTGCGCCATGGCCCGCTCAGCGTGCCCGAGACCGTCGGCGTGTGCGCGCAGATCGCCGCCGCGCTGGGCGCCGCGCACAGGGCCGGGGTGACGCACGGCGATCTGAGTCCGGGCAAGGTCATGCTCGTCCGCGACGGCGTCAAGGTGGTCGATACCGGGATCGGCGGCATCGTGCGCAGGGCTCGCGGTGGCCGTCAGGTTCGTGGTCCACGCGTTCCCGGCACGGCGGCCGACGTGCGCGCGCTCGGCGCCGTCATCTCCGCCTGCCTGCCCGCCGGGGCGTCCGGGGAACCGGCCGCCGTCGCCGCGCGCTGCCTCGGCGCGACGGCCGTGGACGGGCCGTCCGCGACGGAGATCGCCGCTCTCCTCGGGCGCGGCGACGGCGGCCCGCCGAACGCGGTGTTCGCGCCGAGGAAGGGTCTGGCGGACGAGGGACCCGCGCGCGCGACGCTGCCGTTCCACGACCACCGGACGAAGGTTCTGCGCCCGCCCCCGCCCCGGCGCCGTCGCGCGGCGGGCGTCCGGCTGGGGGCGGTCGCGCTCGTGGTCGCCATCCCGGTCACCGCCGCCGTCGCGATCCTCGTGTCGGCGCCGCGCACGCCCGCCCTCGTGCCTCCGCCGCGCGCCGAGGCGAGCGACGCGCCCGGACGGCTGCGCCCGATCGTGAGCCGCGGCTACACCTCGGGCGAGATCCGGTCCGATGTCGCCATCGGCCTCAACGACCAGATCACGAACCTGGAGACCGCCCTGGCCTCCGGGCGCGACCGCGACGTGCGGCGGCGCGCCGTGAACCGGCGGATCGCGCTGCTGCGGGACGAGATCGTCGCCCGGCAGCGGGAGCGCGGGCTGTCCCCGGACGTCGCCGCCGAGCTGAACCGCGCCCTCGCGACGATCCGGGCATGACGCCCGCGCGCGTGCGAACCCGGATCAGACGCAGCCCTCGAACTGCGGGATCTCGATGATCGACAGGTCCATGCCGGTGCCCTCGAACCATTTGTGCATCAGCTTGGCGGCCGTCCCGTCCTGGTACATGCGGGTGATGGCGCGGTTGAGCGCCTCGCATCCGTCCGGGTCGCCCTTCTGCAGCCCGATTCCGGTGTTCTGCTCGCTGATCCGCGCGTTCACCAGCCGGAACCCGCCGCCCTCCCGCCGGATGAGCCCGGCCAGGATCACGTCGTTGGTGGTGATGGCGTCCACCAGCCGGTCCTTGATCATGGCCATGCACGTGTCGTAGTCCTTGGCCGGGACGATCTGCGCGGTCATCCCGTTGATGGCGAGGAGCCGCTTCGTCGGGTCGGCTCCCTCCACCGCGCAGAACTTCCGTCCCTTCAGGTCCCGCACGCCTTTGACGCCGCGCTCGTCGGAGCGCACCAGGACGTCCTGGTTCGACATGTAGTACGGCCCCGCGTACGCGATCTGCGTCTTGCGCTCAGGGGTGACCGACAGCGTCGCGAGGACCATGTCGGCGCGGCCCGAGGTCAGGATCGTGATCCGCTCGGACGCCAGCGCCGGGACGAACCGGACCTCCTTGCCGAGCCGGTCCGCCACGTACCGCGCCACGTCGATGTCGAAACCCTCGAACTGTCCGTCCGGCCGCCGCAGGCCCAGCCCGGGCAGGTCCGCCCGCACCCCGACCACCAGCGTCTCCTTGTCGAGGAGCGACGCGTCGTCGCTCTGCCCGCACGCCGTCAGCAGCCCGCCCGCGAGAACCACCGCGGCCAGCATCCGGACGGCGGACCATTTCCCGGAATTCCTCACGACGTAACCATAAAGGCCCCGAACCCGTCGGGGAGCGCCCATTTCAACCCGTTTCGGCCCGCAGGCCGAGGGCTTCGTCCGGTCCTGGGGACGAGCCCGCGTCGAACGCGGCCAGCACAACGGGCACCTCCTCCGGAGGAGGTGCCCGTTGTGGTGCGGGGCGGTCGGGCGAACCGGGCCGTGCGGTCCGGGTCAAGGCTTCGTCCGATGCCCCGGGCTATGGGGTTGTGAGTGGGGCGTGCTGTGTGGGGCTAGGAGGTACCGGCGACCACTTCCGTTTCTGTCTCGGGGACGGTGGACGGGGACGGCCTGGGACGGCGCGGGGTCATGCCAAGAGCGGCGATCGCGGCGACCGCCATGAACCCGGCGACCGTGAGCCAGGCGTTCACGTATCCGTTGTGCGCGTCGGCGTAGCCGAGCGGGGTGCCGAGGACGGCGACCGCGAGGCTGACGCCGAGGACGCTGCCGATCTGGCGGCTCATGTTCACGACGGCGCTGCCGGTGGCGTAGCGGTGCGGCGGCAGGTCGACGGCGGCGGAGGCGAGGATGGTGGGGAGGGCGAGGCCGACGCCCGTCCCGCCGATGAGCCAGCCCGGCAGCAGCTCGGTGGTGTAGGCCGGTACCGGGCCGAGGCTCATCGCGATCAGGACCACGCCGAACGCGCAGAGCATGCACCCGGCGGCGGTGATCAGACCGACGGGGACCCGCGCGGCGGCGAGCCTGCCTGCGATGATGGCCATGATCGGGACCATCAGCGGGCCGGGCGCGACGGCGAGCCCGGTCTTGATGGGCGAGTAGTGCCAGACCTGCTGCATCCAGAGGACGCCGAGCAGGAGGTTCGCGGCGAACGCGACGGTGAACAGCAGGATCGTCGCGTTCGACCAGGAGAAGGTCCGGACGGCGAGGAGCGACGGCTCGATCACCGGCGCGGGGTGGCGCAGCGAGCGGAGCCAGAACCAGGCGAGGCCGAGGAGCGCGGCGGCGATCGCGACCGTGGTCTGCTCGCCCGGCCAGTCGTTGATCTTCACGAGGCCGAGCGCGAGGAGCGCGACGGCGAGGGTGAGCACCGCGGTGCCGGGCAGGTCGGGGACGCGGGCGGCGGCGCCGTCGCGGGAGTCGGGGACGAACCGCAGCGCGAGCAGCGTCACCGCGATCCCGATCGGGATGTTGACCTCGAAGACCCAGCGCCAGGAGACGTCCACCAGGACGCCGCCGACCGCGGGGCCCGCCGCGGCGGCGAGCGCGGCGGACGCGGACCAGATCCGCACCGCGCCCGCGCGGCGGGCGGCCGGGTAGGCCGAGAGCAGGAGCCCGAGGCTGGTGGGGATGAGCGCGGCGGCGCCGACGGCCTGGAGGACGCGGAACCCGACGAGCCACCACAGGGACGGCGCGAGCGCGCACGCCTGGGAGGCGAGCGTGAAGACGAGGAGCCCGGCGATGAGGCCGGGCTTGCGGCCGTAGCGGTCGGCGAGCCGGCCGAGCGGGACGAGCAGCGCGGCGAACACGATCGCGTACCCGTTGAGGACCCAGGACAGGTCGGCCATCGACTGGCCGGGGAAGTCGCGTCCGATGTCGTTGAAGGCGACGTTGACGATGAACAGGTCGAGGCCCGCCATGAACGAGGCGACGGAGAGCACCGCGAGCACCGGCCGGGGGCGCACCTGACTTTGTTGCACCATAGTCAGGGAGGCTAGCGAGCGCCCTGACTTTGGTCAAGCGAAGTCAGCAGGTTTATAGTGGACGGGTGACAATCGCACTTGAGGGGCACTTCGCCGACCGTGACAGCTGGTCGATGCAGAACTGCCCGGTCGCGAGGACGCTGGCCGCGCTCGGCCCGCCGTCGGCGGTGCTCGTGCTCAGCGAGGCCTACTTCGGGACCAACCGGTTCGGCGACTTCGTCCGCAATCTGCAGATGACCGAATCGGCCGTCACCGCGCGCCTGCGCCACCTCGTCGACGCGGGCCTGCTCAGCCGGGAGCCCTACCAGGAGCCCGGCCAGCGGACGCGCTACGAGTACCACCTGACGAAGATGGGCCTGGATCTCGCGCCGACCCTCGTCGGGCTCATGGAGTGGGGCGAGACCTACCTGCCCGGCGAGGAGGGGCGCCAGGTCATGCTGACGCACGCCGGCTGCGGCGAGCGCGTGACGGCGCAGGTCCGGTGCGCGGACGGCCATGACGTCGGGGTGGACGAGATCATCATGCGCCCGCCCCAGCCCGAAGAGGAATCAGAGGCTGCTGAGGGCGACTAGGGGCGGTCGGAGACGGGGTCAGAGGCGGCGGCTGGAGCCGCCTGCCAGGCGTAGTGCGTGCTCGACCAGTGACACCAGCACCTGCTTCGCCGACAGCGCGTGGCGCGCGTCGCAGAGCATGACGGGCACGTGCGGGTCGATGTCCAGCGCCATCCGGATCTCGGGCGGGTCGTAGCGGTCGGCGTCGTCGAAGCAGTTGACGGCGACGACGAACGGGGTGCCCTTCTGCTCGAAGTAGTCGATGGACGCGAAGCTCGCCGTCAGCCGCCGCGTGTCCGCCAGGACGACCGCGCCGAGCGCCCCGCGCGACAGCTCGTTCCACATGAACCAGAACCGCTCCTGGCCCGGCGTGCCGAACAGGTAGATCGCGACGCCGTCGCGCAGGGTGATGCGGCCGAAGTCCATCGCCACGGTCGTGGTCGTCTTCGTGGCGACGCCGTCGAGATCGTCCACGCCGACGCCGACGTCGGTCAGCGCCTCCTCGGTGCGCAGCGGCCGGATCTCGCTGACCGCGCCGACCAGCGTCGTCTTCCCGACGCCGAACCCGCCGGCGACGAGGATCTTCAGCGCGACGCGCGGGCCGTCCAGCCGCTCGTCATGGTCGGTGAGGGCGTCGGCGGAGCCCGGCGCGTCCAGGGTGTCCGGCGGGGGGTCAGAGCGCGCGGAGTTCATCGAGCACCCTCCTGAGCAGGTTCGGATCAGTGTGCGGTGCGTTCGCGTACGGCGCGTTCGCGTACGCCGGGCCCGCGTGGGGTGCGCCCGCGTGCGGCAGGCCCGTCCCCGGCAGGCCGGTGAGCGGGTCTCCGGACGGCCCGGTCCACCGCTGGACGTCCACGAGGCCCGAGTCGAGCAGATCGCCGACCAGGACGCGGATCACGCCGAGCGGCAGGTCGAGGTCCGAGGCGAGGTCGGCGAGCGCGTGCGGGCGGCGGCACAGCGCCAGCAGCCGCCGCTGGTGGCGCGACAGCCGGCCGGGGTCGGCGGGCCGCCTGCCGGTCGCGACGAGGATCGCCACGATGTCCAGCGGCTCGCCGTTCGGCCGGGTACGGCCGCGGGTCACCGCGTAGGGACGGACGATGGGTCCGGCGGCGGCGTCCAGCCACCGCTCCCTGCCCGGGCCCCCGTGGTCGGGGGCGCCGGGCGCGTCGCCGGGGTCCATCGCACGTCACCTGGTTCCCGGTGACATGCCAGGTCCCGGGTCCGGGCCGTTCTGCCGGACGCCCGTGGACAGCTGCCGGCCGACGCGCTTGACCAGCATCGTCATCTCGTAGGCCACGAGGCCCGCGTTCGCGCCGACCTCGCTGAGCAGCGCCAGGCAGCTGTTGGCCCCGGCGGGGACGACGAAGAACAGGCCGTCGTCCATCTCGACCAGGGTCTGCCGGATCTCGCCGGAGTCGAGCTGCGCCCGCGCCCCCGACGCCAGGCTCTGGAACCCGGCCGCGAGCGCCGCCAGGTACTCGGCGTCCTCGCGTCCTACGCCCCGGGACATGCCCATGACCAGGCCGTCCCGCGACAGGACGACGACCTTGCGGACCTGCGGGACCCGGTCGACCAGATCGTCGAGGAGGAAGTTCAGCTCGGTCGCGACACCCTGCCTGCTCATGATCGTCCTTCTTCCGTGCCGTCGGCCATGGGTTCCTCGTCGTCGTCCCTGCCGCGCAGCCAGCCGGCCTGGAGCGAGGCGAACAGGTCGCGGGACGCCTCCGCCGAGCGCGCCTCCCACGCGGCGACCGCGTCCTCGGCGGGCGCTTCCGGCGAGGACGACCCCGCGGCGAACACCTCCGCCTGCGGGGCGGTGTCGCGGAGCTGCGGTGCCAGGTTGCCGCCGCGCACCCGGCGCGGCAGCGGGGACCGCCCGCCGTTGCCCGCCTGCGCCTGGGCCTGCGCCTCGCCGAAGGACGGCGGCGACTCGTGGCCGTAGGGCTGGACGTGCGGGCCCGCGGCCTGGAACGGGCGCGTCGCGTCGTAGATGGGCGTCCCGTAGGGCGGGGTCTCGTGCGGTGCCGGCTCGTGCGGCGCTGATGCGTACGGGGGTGGTTCGTACGGCGGCGACGGCGGGGTCTCGTACGCCGGCGGGGTCTCGTACCGGTCGTACGATGGCCGGTCCTCGGTGGACGTCGGCACATTCGACCCCGCCGCCGCGTCGTACTCCGGCTGATCCGTGAAGGACGCCGGCGCATCGGGTGATCTGGTGTCGTAGGCGGTGGTGTCGTTGTAGGTCGGGGCGTTGAGCAGCGTCGTGGACGTGGGCGCCTCCGGCATGGGCCAGGCCCGCATCGAGCCGTTCCGCGCGGGCGTCCCGTTCTCCCGCGACCCGTTGTCCCGCGGCGGGGCGGGGGCGGACCCGCGCGCGGCGGCGGGGACGTCCTCGTCCTCGGGCTGGTCGGCGTCCACGATGAGCTCGCGCGGGATCAGCACCACCGCGCTGACGCCCCCGTACAGCGACGGCTGCAGCGCGACCCGGATGCCGTGCCGCCCGGCGAGGCGGGCGACGACGAACAGGCCGAGCCGGTCGGTGACGGCGAGGTCGAACTCGGGCGGCCGCGACAGCCGCAGGTTCAGCGCGTCGAGCTCGGACTGGTCGAGGCCGATGCCGCGGTCGATGACGTCGACGGCGAACCCGTTGGCGCCCATCTCGCCGCGGACGAGCACCTCGGTCGGCGCGGGCGAGAACACCGTGGCGTTCTCGATCAGCTCCGCGAGCAGGTGGATGATGTCGGCGACCGCCTCGCCGATGACCGCGGCCTGGCCAGTCACGACGACGACCTCGACGCGCGTGTAGTCCTCGACCTCGGAGACGGCGGCGCGCAGCACGTCCTCGACGTGCACGGGCCTGCTCCAGCCGCGGCCCGGGGACGTCCCGGACAGGATGACCAAGCCCTCCGCGTGCCGGCGCATGCGGGTGGTGAGATGGTCGAGGCGGAACAGGTCCTCCAGGGCCTTCGGGTCGGACGCGCTGCGCTCCATCTCGTCCAGCATGCGGAGCTGGCGGTGCAGCAGCGACTGGTTGCGCCACGCGACGTTGAGGAACACGCGGCTGATGCCCTGCCGCAGGTACGACTCGCGGACGGCGGTGTCGATGGCGGTGCGCTGCACCCGCGTGAACGCGTCGCCGACGCGGGCGACCTCCTTGGTCCGGCCGATGACGAGCGGCGGCACCTCGGCGTCCACGTCGACCTCCTCGCCGCGGCGCAGCCGGGCGACCACGCCGGGAAGCCGGTCCTCGGCGAGGTGCAGCGCGGCGCGCTGCAGCCCCCGCAGCTCGCGGGACAGGCTGCGGGCCGCCAGCAGCGACAGCACGATCGAGACGACCACGGCGAGCAGGCCGAACCCGCCCGCGAGGACGAGCCGGAGGATGATCCGGTCCCCGATCGGCTTGGCCATCTCGTTGAGCGCCAGGCTCGCCTGCGTGACCTTCTGCGCCCACGCCTGCGACAGCAGCTGGGTGGTCGCCTGCCAGTCGGCCGCCTCGGGGGGCAGCCGGTCGCCGCGCGCGCCGACGATCGCGGCCTCGGCGGCGCGGTAGCGCTGGAAGCCGTCGGACGCGGCGAGCTGCTCCAGCGGCCCGCGGATCTCGGCGTTCAGGTCGGCGAGCCCGGAGTCGAACTCGCGCCGCCCCTCGGCCGCCCACTGGACGAACGCGGTGTGCTCGGCGGGCGTGAGCCGCCCGTTGCGGGCCATCGCGGCGGTGACGAGCGAGTCCTGGCGGAGCATGGAGGCGCGGGCGTTGCCGAGGCTGATCAGCGCGCGGCCCTGCGTGAGGATGGCGACGTCGTTGACCGTCACCAGCCCGTTGAAGACCTTGATGACCTCGTCGAGGACGGTGCTGTAGGCGTTGATGACGTCGAGCGGCGCGGCGCTCCCCGCGTCGACCTGGGCGCGCAGCGTCGGCAGCGTGTCCAGCGCCTTGAGCGCGACGGCGAGGCGCCGCTCCGTCTCGGGTTCGGCCGCGTCGCGCGCCTCGGCGGACGTCGCGGTCCTGCGGAAGGACGCCTCCATGGCGCCGACCCGTGCGCGCAGCCCGCCGAGCTTCTGCCTGTCCTTGGCGTCGCGGGTGCTGAGCGCGACGACGCTGAGCGACCGTTCCGCCTGGAGCAGGCCGACCAGGTTGATGCCGGGCAGGCCCATCTTCTCGTAGGTCGTCGAGAAGTCGAACTTGTCGGACGCGTCGCCGACCGTGATGTTCGCGGCGAACGCCCACAGCGCGATGAGCGACACCAGCGGGACCAGCAGCAGCGCCGTGATCCGCAGCCGGATCGGGCGCGTGCGCCGCCGCTCGCGCGCGGACGCGTAGGGTGGCGGCTCGCTGTGCTGCGGCTCGCCGTACGGTGACTCGCCGTGCGGGGGCTCGATGTTCGAGGCGGCCGCGTAGGGGCCCGCCGGCCGGGCGTCGCCAACCATCAGATCACAACCTCATGCGGGGGGACGGGCCGCGAACCGTGGCCCGCTCTTTCGGTCTGTGGGCTTGCTGGGGCTTGCTGGGCTTGCTGGCTTGCTAGGGGCGCACCTCGTCCATGGCCGCGCGCGCGACCAGGCCGCGGAGCCGATCGGTGATCTTCGCGACGGCACGGGCGTGCCCGTGCACGGCCTTCTCGCGCGTGGAGTACCGGCCGACGTCGGCGTGCATCGAGAGGTCGGACACGATCGTCTGCCACAGCAGCGGCCGGCCGTCCGCCGCGAACCCGAGGTCGATCACGGTGAACCAGGTCGACACGACCACCACGACGCCGCCGACGCGGATGACGTCCTGTGCCAGCAGGCGTCCCCGTACGTCCAGCAGAAGGCGCTGGGCCTCGTCGGAGGTGACGCGTCTCCCGTCCGAGCGGTAGTAGCCGACGGACTGGTGCTTCTCGACCGGCGTGTGCTTTTCAACCGGCACGTGCTTTTCAACCGACATGGTGCTGCTTCCCATCGCTGCGCGGGGTTGCGAGGAAAGGCGGGCTCAGCGGCCGGGACGCGGGTCCCGCGGCCAGGCGCCGACCTCGCACCAGACCGCCTTGCCGGACGGGGTGTGGTCGGTGCCGTGCCGGTCGGCCATGATCGCGACGAGGAACCAGCCCCGTCCCGTCTCCTCCATGAGGTCGACGCCGCCGCCGTCGGCGAACCGCGTGCGCGGGACGCCGGCGCTCTGGTCGTGGACCTCGATGCGGAGCCGGTCGCCGGCGCGCAGCATCCGCAGCGACAGCACCGTGCCGGGGACGGCGGCGGCGTGCCGGACGGCGTTGGTGACGAGCTCGGAGACGAGGACCTCCGCGTCGTCGCCGACGTGCCCGATGTCGGAGCCCGTGGTGACGGACCGGCTGAAGCGCCGGGCCTGCGGCACCGCTTCGTGCTCGGCGGGCAGCGTCAGCTCGCCCAGCAGGATCGCCGCGCCATTGGACGGGGGCGCGCCATTGGACGGGGCCGTGCCGTTGGGCAAGGCGGTGCCGTTGGACGAAGCCGTGCCGTTCGGTGCGGTCGTGCCTTCGGCCAGGGTACTAGGGAGTTCGATGGTGTGGTTGTCGCCCGACATGCGGAACGCCTCCTTGGCTAAGGCGTGTCGCCCGGATCCAGCCCGGCCGGGACGCGAGGCTGGGAGGGGCTAGGGGGTTGGTGCGGGTGCCGCCGCCGTTCGGGCATGCGGCGGCACGAGGGTCGAGGACGCGTGGCCGCGCACGACGCGCGGAACGCTCGGTCTCGACGGTGCGCACGACCTTGACGACGTGCGCTGTCTCGACCGAGCGGGCGGTCATGACGGATCGCCTTCCTCGGCATGGGTGCCCGCCCGGGTGCGCAGCAACCGGGCGGTACTGGTGAACCACTCGTAGTTCTCCTGCTCGAAGCGCAGTCCGCGCATGCAGGTCAGGTACGGGCCGACCGGGGTACCGGTCCGCAGGAACGTCTCCTCGTCCATGTCGCCGCGCAGGTGCTTCATGGTGTGCTCGAAGACCTCGATCTTGGCGGCGGACGCCACCGCCCGGTCTTCGAGCTGCGCGATGACGGAGGACGCGGAGATGTGGTCGACGGCCTGGACCATCGCGAGCAGGTTCTCGCGGATGATGCCGGGCTTGGCGGGGGTGGCGGCGAACCGTTCGAGCTCGTCGAGGCCGGCTTGGGTGACGGTGTACACGCGCTTGTTCGGACGGTCGTGCTGGATGATCTGCCGCCCGCTGATCAGGCCTTCCGTCTCCAACCTCGACAGCTCGGAGTAGAGCTGCTGCGGTACGGCATGCCAGAAGTTGGAGACCGACAAATCAAATATTTTGGCCAGCTGGTAGCCGCTGTACTCGCCGTCGAGCAGCGCGGCCAGCACCGCGTGACGTAGCGCCATCGGCCTTCTCTCCCCGCCTTGACTCAGGGTTGACCCGACGTTACCAGACAACGACATGAATAGTCATGCTTTTGACTAGGATTGGTTAGGGTGATTTTTCCGGTCCGCTGAGAAGTTCCAGGTCACCGGGGAGACCGGCGGCGAGGTCGCCGGCGAGGGCGGTGATCTCGCCGCGGAGGAACGCGTCCCGGGTCTGGCGGCGCTGGGTCTTTCCGCTGGTCGTGCGGCGTACCGCGCCCCGTCCGGCCAGGACGACGCTCAGCGCCGGCAGCTCGAACGCGCGGGCGACCTCGGCCTTGATGAGGGACGCGAGCTCGTCCAGCGGCGTCCCGCCGGCGGCCCTGGTGCTGATCTCCTGGACGATCACGACGTGCTCCCCGACTTCACCCTCGACAGAAATGTCAAGGGTGAACGCCGCGCCGGTGAGCGCCGCCGGGTGCGCCTCCCCGGCGGCCTCCTCGATGTCGTGGGCGTGGATGTTGCGGCCGTTGACGATGATGAGGTCCTTGATCCGGCCGGTGACGAACAGCTCGCCGTCGGCGGCGAGGAACCCGAGATCGCCCGTCCTGAGGTAGGGGCCTTCCCCGTCGGAGGTGTGGGCGCCGAACGTCGCGCGGCTCGCGGCCGGGTTCTCCCAATAGCCTCGGGCGACGCTTCCGCCGCGGACCCATATCTCCCCCACCTGCTCCTCCGGCAGGCGGGCGCGGGTGCCGGGATCGACGATGGCGACGTCGAGCGTGACGGGACGCCCGCAGCTCACCAGCCGCCGCCGCGCCCCGCCGTCCCCGTCCGGTGCCGGGACGGCCTTGTCGAGGGAGAGCGCGTCGGCGTCGAAGTCGCGGACGACGGGACCGGTGCCGAGGGGCGCGGCGGTGACGAGCAGCGTCGTCTCGGCCATGCCGTAGCAGGGCATCCACATCCCGGGCCGGAACCCGACCGGCGCGAACCGCTCGGTCATCCGTTCCAGCGTCGCGGCCCGGACGGGCTCGGCGCCGTTCTTGACGACGCGGAGCGACGACAGGTCCAGGCCGTCCAGCTGGCGGTCGGTGACGCGGCGCAGCGCCAGCTCGTAGCCGAAGTTCGGCGCGACGGTGACGGTGCCGCGGTACCGGGTGATCAGCTCCAGCCACAGCACCGGACGTTTGATGAACGTGATCGGGGAGGTGAACACGTACCGGCAGCCGAGGTACAGCGGTTGCAGGACCTGACCGACCAAGCCCATGTCGTGGTAGTGCGGCACCCAGCCGACCCCGACCGTGTCGGCCGTCCCCTCGATGCGGCGTTCGATCTCCTCGCCGTTGCACAGCAGGTTGCCGTGGGTCACCATCACGCCTTTGGGGTCGCTGGTGGAGCCGGACGTGTACTGGAGGAAGGCGAGCGTGTCCGGGCCGAATTCGGGCGGCGTCCAAGCGACGGGGTCGGTTGCGCCGGCGGTTTGGGTGTCGAGGGCCTGGACGCGTCGTTGCAGGCCGGCGGCTTCCAGCCAGAAGTCGATGGTGGTGCGGTGGGCGGTATCGGTGAGGATCAGCGTGATGTCGGCGTCCTCGATGATCCGGCGGGTGCGTCCGAACCGCCCGGCGTCCAGGTCGGGCAGGGGCGCGGGGACGGCGATGACGCGCGCGTACAGGCAGCCCAGGAACGCCGCCAGGAACTCCAGCCCCTCGGGATACAGCAGCAGGACGGCCCTGTCCTGGAGCCCGCGGGCCTGTAAGCGGGAGGCCAGCGCGCGGGCCTTGCGGTCGAGCTCGGCGAATCCGAGCACGTTCTCCTTGTACTTCCCGAGCCGTTCTTCGCTGATGAAGGTGAACGACCGGTCGTCGCCGTGCGCGCCGATGTTCTCCCGGACGAGCGACACGAAGTCCTGGTGCTTGGGCATCGCCGGTCACTCGTCCTTCTCGCCGGTCAGCAGCCCGGCCAGGGACAGCAGCGAGAACCAGTGGCCGCCGTCGAAGGTGCGGAACATCGCGTGCTCCAGCTCCGGGACGAACTCCTCCGACAGGAGGGTGTCGGGCTGGGCGCGCTGGAGCAGGCGCTGCAGGCACAGCACGAGCCACTGCCCGTCGGCGAACGACCCGCCGAACTGGTGGCGGTTGTGCAGCCAGGTCAGGACGCAGGAGAACATCGCGTGCAGTTCGCAGTACCGCTTGGCACGCGCCAGCGCCGCGACCGACGACGTGTCGCCCTCGCTTGCCCTGATGCCCTGCTCCACCTTGGCGCGCATACCGCCGATGGCCGACATCAGCTCCTTCAGCTCGGCGGCGACGCCGGGCGCGGCATGGGCGTTGGCCGCGGTCAGCAGCTCCTCCGACAGCAGGTCGAAGCGCTGGCCGATCTCGTCGCGGCCCTCGTTGGTGAGCTGGAGCAGGCGGCCGTCCGGGGTCCAGGCGGGGGGTGTCCGCGTCCAGCAGAACAGGTCGGCGAGCAGCTCGTCCTCGCGGCCGGTCTCCTCCGGCGGGTCGATCAAGAACGGGAGCTGGCCTGCGACGTTGGCGAGGTTCACGTGCGTGGTGCCCTCGAAGATGCTCGCGATCGCGTGGTCGCGCTGCAGCTTCTGGAACACGCCGTGCGCGACGCCCTCGCGCAGGTAGCCGCGCGCCGCCAGGACCGTCCCGATGCTGGCGACGACCTCCTCGCCCAGGACGGGCACGAAGTACTTCACGATCGAGGACCACAGGCTCAGCCGCCCGGGCGCGACCGTCAGGCAGCGCGCCACCGGGATCGCGACGCACTCGGCGATCAGCAGGTCCAGATGCGCCTTGAGCAGATGGTCGCGGATGACGGGGATCTGGTAGATGTCCGAGCCGTAGAGGGTGCGGCGCCGCGAGTACTCCATCCCGATGCGGACCACCGCGTCCATCGTCCCGACCGACAGCGCGGCGATCGCCGTCCGGGTGATCTGCAGCGTCTTCAGCGTCTGGACGAGCCCGGACCCGCGCCGCCCGATCACCCGGTCGGCCGCGACGCGCGCCCCCGAGAACGCGACGCCGCTCAGGTCGTGGCCGCGCAGCCCGACCGTCCGCACGGGCGGGAGCGTCGACCACGTGCCCGGGTCCAGCTCGTTCTTGTCGACCAGGATGAGCGAGAAGTCACGCGCACCGGTCTTGGCATAGGTGGTCACGAACCGTCCGCGGGTCGCGTTGCCGACCGGCCATTTCGTGCCGGTCAGGACGAGCTCGTCCCCCTGGGGCTCGGCCTCCGACTCCGACGCCATCACGTCGCTGCCGTGGTCGGCCTCCGAGACGCCGAAGCAGGCCAGGTCGCCTTTCAGGACGCCGTCCGCGACCGTCCTGCGCTGGCGGTCGTCCCCCCACAGCCACACCGGGTTCACCGCGAGCAGGCCCGACCCGTACATCACCGCGACGGTCACGCTGCGGCGCGAGATGCCGCGCGTGACGAGGAACAGCTCCTCCAGCGTCGTCAGCCGCCCGCCGAGACCGCTCGGCACCAGGTATTTCGGGAACCCCCAGTCGCGGACGGTGTCGACCGCGCCCGGCGGAAGCTCGTCGCGCTCCTCCGCCTCCACGATCGCCTTGTAGGAGAAGGGGCCGGACGCCTCGTCCATCGGGTCGCCGAGACGCCGGTCCAGGTCGGTGGCGATGCGGTGCGCGGGCGACAACCCCGGCTCAACGGGATCGGGCTCGGGGCCGGGGGGCGGCGGCTCGGCGCGTCCGGGATGGGCG
>NZ_SMJX01000117.1 GCF_004348535.1 Actinomadura sp. KC216 | reverse complement strand
AGTCGTCTCCGTGGACACCGTCGCCGGCGACCTCGTCGTCCGGGGCGTCGGCCTCCAGGGGCAGGTGCGCGGCGGCGGCGACACCCTCCAGGTAGCCGCGGGCCCGGTCGGCCTTCGGGTAGTTGCCGACGAGCTCCCAGAAGTCGGCGCCGTGCCCCGGGATGAGCAGGTGCGCCAGCTCGTGGACGAGGACGTAGTCGACGACCCATCCCGGCATGCCCCGCAGGCGGGTGGAGAGCCGGATCGTTCCGTCGTCGGGGGTGCACGAGCCCCAGCGGGTGCGCTGGTTGGCGACCCAGCGGACGCTGACGGGGTCGGCGCGGCCGTCCAGGTAGCGGCGGGACAGCTCCCTGGCCCGCGACTGGAGGTCGGCGTCGCTCGGGCGACGGCGGCGTTCCCTCTCTTCGAGCCGCTCAAGGATGGTCGCGATCCACTGTTCCTCTTCGGCCTTGCTCAGCCTGGACGGAACCATCACCACCACCTTGTCGCCGTCGCGGTAGGCGGACACGGTTCGCCGGCGCCTCGCGCTACGACGGACCTCAACGTTAGGGGGCACGCCTGAACCGTACTCGAAAATTTGCGCAGCCCAAAGGGGGTGTTTGAAGTCCTCGCAGGTCAGAGGCCATGTTTTTGGAGAGCGTTCGGTCACGGGTGAACCGCGGAGCGCGCTCGTCCCACCGGGTCGCGAGCCCGTCCGGCAGGTCTCCGGACGGCTCCGGGCCCGCGGAAGGCCGCCATCCCGTCGCGAAGCCGCCGCCCAGGGCCCCGAACACGGCCCCTCCCCTGGCCCGCCAGGGCGTGAGAAAGCGCACACTTACCGCATCGCCGCAGGTCAGATCGTTCCATCGCGCTTGACCCCGGCGATACTTGCGGATGGTTATGGCGTGAACGACGGCCGATCACCGACAATGGTCGGCGTGAGCGATCTTCCCCGCCGCGCGGTGACGCGGTCAGCAAAGCTGGCGTCCCTCCCCATCGGCTTCGCTGGGCGCACCGCGCTCGGGATGGGGAAGCGGACGTTCGGCCGCCCGGCCGAGACCGTGGCGATGGAGATCCAGACGCGGACCGCCGAGCAGCTGTTCAAGGTTCTCGGCGAGCTCAAGGGCGGGGCGATGAAGCTCGGCCAGATGCTGTCGATCTTCGAGGCGGCGCTGCCGCCGGAGATCGCCGGGCCCTACCGCGCCACGCTGACCAAGCTGCAGGAGGCCGCTCCCCCGCTGCCGGTGGCGACCGTCCACAAGGTGCTCGCCGAGTTCCTCGGGGACGACTGGCGCGACTATTTCGAGTCGTTCGACGACCAGCCGGCCGCGGCGGCGTCCATCGGGCAGGTGCACCGCGCCGTCTGGCACGACGGCCGCCCGGTCGCGGTCAAGGTGCAGTACCCGGGCGCCGGGAAGGCGCTGATCAGCGACTTCAACCAGCTCGCGCGGCTCGGCCGGCTGTTCGGCGTGCTGATGCCGGGGCTGGACGTCAAGTCGATGCTCGCGGAGCTGAAGGAGCGGGTGGTCGAGGAGCTCGACTACACGATCGAGGCCGAGTCGCAGATGATCTTCCGGGACGCCTACGACAACGACCCCGACTTCTACATCCCCGAGGTCATCGCGCAGAACGGGAACATCCTGATCAGCGAGTGGATGGACGGCACCCTCCTCTCGAAGATCATCAGCGACGGCGATCAGGAGACGCGGAACCACGCGGCCCTGCTGTACTGCCGCTTCCTGCTGTCCGGGCCGAAGCGGTGCGGGATGCTGCACGGCGACCCGCACCCCGGCAACTTCCGGCTGCTGGAGGACGGGCGGCTCGGCGTCCTCGACTTCGGCGCCGTCGACCGCATCCCCGGCGGCTTCCAGCGCCGGCTCGGCCTGCTGCTGCGGATCGGCACGATGGCCGACATCGGGGAGGTCGAGGAGGCGCTGCGCCGCGAGGACTTCATCCGCGAGGGCGTGGAGATCGACACCGAGGCGCTGCAGGCGTTCCTCGCGCCGATCACCGAGCCGTTCATCACCGAGACGTTCGCGTTCAGCCGCGAATGGCTGCGCGACATGGCCGCCAGGGTGACGGATCTGCGTCCGGGCAACGTGGTCCGGCAGCTCAACCTGCCGCCCGAGTACGTGATCATCCACCGGGTGCTGTCGGCGGGCACCGGCGTGCTGTGCCAGCTGGAATGCGAGATCCCGGCCCGCGCCGAGTCGCTGACGTGGGTCCCGGGCTTCGCCGACGACGAGGACGGCGAGCTCATCTCCGGCTGACGGAAAGACGCCGGCAAAGACATCGGCGGAAAGACTTAGCGGGGCCCCGCGCATTGATGGGATGCGCGGGGCCCCGCTTTCGCGCGTCCGGTGAGTGGGCCACCAGGACGCGCTCCAGGCGCCCGCCGGGAGGCGCTCGTCCGCCAAACCATCCAAGAAGGGCGGACGGCGGCCTGCTACCGATGCGGGCGTCCCCTAGCAGGTCAGGGGTTCAGTTCCGGTGTTGCGGCTTCGAGGTGTGCGTGTACGTGTCGGCGGGCGCGGCGGTGGCGGACGGCGCGAGCAGGACGCGCCGCACGCGCGAAGCCCTCGTCTGCGCGTCGCGCCGCGCGCGCCTCAGCGCGCGCACGCGGACGGCCAGCTCGTCGGGCACGTCGCGGGTTCGGACGGGCGGGTTCGCCCCTGCGGCCCGGAGGCGCGGTCCCTGTGCGGGGGCCGCGCCTCCGGGGTCGACGGGAGCCGGCGGAACCGGCATCAGACGGTCACTTCGTCGGGCCGCGGGTGCTTGCGCGGGCGGCCACGCGGCCGCTTGCGCGGCACGATCACACCGCGGACGAACAGCTCGCCGCCCCAGACGCCCCAGGGCTCCTTGCGCTCGAGCGCCCCGGCGAGGCACTCCCTGCGGAGCGGGCACTCCAGGCACAGGGCCTTGGCGAGCTCGACGTCGGCGGGAGCCTCGGCGAAGAACAGCTCCGGGTCGGTCCGGCACGGAAGAGTGAGGTCCTCCTCGCTTACTGCGAGTGCCCCCTGCATCACAGTCACCCTTGTTCCTCTCGTTGGATCTCAACGGGCGTGTCGGTGGGTTGTCCTGGGCAAAGAAGAAGGCCGCGGATCCGGTGTCTGGATCCGCGGCCTGGGGGCTTGCCGGTGTGGTGCTAAACCGGTTGCCTCCAGGGGTACGGACCCGACACGTCACCCGTGATGGTGACGCCCACGTGGGCCGTGGCCGGAGCCTGGACGGTCATGCCTTCGAGAAGGTGGTCGAAGACACTCCGCCCCTGGTCCTGGAATCGCTGGTCGACGCGCAGATCGCTCAGTTCGCGCAGATCACGCTGATTGGGGCCGCGCAGGTCACGCGGTCGCAGGTCGCGCGGACGCGCACCGAGCGCGTCCGCATAGGCGGCCGAAGCGCCACTGATCGAGGCTCCAGAGCAGGCGGCGGTCCAGGACGACGCGGATTTGATCAACGTGTTGCTCACCGGACTGCACACCACCTTCCTGGCTCCTCAGGGCCGCACCGGCGGAATCGTGATCCGCACCGGCGGGCCGGTTGATTGCTCGCGATCGAGCGTACGGGGGTTCCGCGGAATCAAGCAAGATATTTTTGACCTGCGGTTTTGTGGGTGAGTTCACCCTTTTCCCGGGGAACCGGCGGCGCCTGGCGGGCGTCGCGGGCTCGCGGAGACCCATACGAAATGATCATTCTACACGGCCGGGGCCGCGCGCGCCGCGGGCCGGCGGGCCGGATCCGGCCGCATGCGCCGTCATGCGCCGTCATGCGCCGTCGCCGGGCGGGCCATGACGGCCCGCCCGGCGACGACGTCCTAACGCTCGCTCAGATCACCGGGTCCCGGACGGGGTCACCGGGTTCCGAGCAGGATGGACGGCGGCACCCGGGTCGCCACCGGCGGCAGCTCGGTGGGCTTGCCGGCGGTGCTCGGCCGGGTCGCCGCCGCGCCGGGGCCCGCGGGCCGCCTGGTGTGGAGCGCCTGTTCGGGCGTCTCCTCGAACGGCTGGACGTCGCCGACGCACACCTTGCCCGCCGGCGGCGGCGTGCCGGTGACGAGGTAGGAGTCGACGGCGTCCGTCACGCACGCGGAGGTGCCGTAGGCGGTGTGCCCCCAGCTGTCGCTGGACAGCAGCCGGCTCCCGGGCAGCAGCTTGCTGGACGACACCGCGTCGTTGTAGTTCGTGGCCGGGTCGTAGTAGTTCCCGACGAACAGGACTGGAGCGCTCGTCCGCCGGTTGAAGGGACCGGTGTAGGCGTCCTCGTCACGGACCTTCCAGGAGTCGCCGGCGCACTGGACCGTCGTCCAGCCCCACGCCCGCCCGAAGTAGGGCGCGCGCTTGTCGGACGCCGCCGTCAGCGCGGGCCAGTCCCCGGCCTTCTTCGGGTGCAGGCCGTCGGTGCAGACGACGCTGCTGAACGCCTCGAAGCCGTTCTCGTAGGGGAAGCCCTTGGCCTTGGCCGCCGCGTCCTCCTGCCGCCGGACCTCGGCGCGGCGCTCGGCGATGCGGGCGGCGAGGGCCTGGCGCGCCGCGGCCGCCTGCTTCGCCGTCGCGGCGGGCGAGGTCGCCTCCCACAGGAAGGTGAGGTCCTGGTCGATGAACATGTAGCCGATCGGGGCGTACAGGTTGCCGAGCATGAAGCCGACGAGGTCGGCGTAGGTGATCTTCTCGCCGTCGATGTCGGCGGGCTTCGCCTTCAGCCGGTTGGCGAGGACGTCGAAGTTCTTGACCGGGTCGCCGAACTTCGCGAACGCGCACTTCTCCTCGCCGGCCTTGCCGCAGCGGACGAGTACCTCCTTCAGCGCCTTGTAGGCGCCGTCCGCGGAGCGGAGCCGGTCGTCGAGGATCTGGCCCCTGGTCTTCTCGGTGCCGGCCCAGGAGACCGGGTTGAGGACGCCGTCCGCGGCGACGGCGCGCACCCGGTCGGGGAACAGGTTGGCGTAGTACTGGCCGAGCGCCGTCCCGTAGCTGAAGCCGAGATAGGTCAGCTTCTTGTCGCCGACTGCGCGGCGCAGGACGTCCATGTCACGCGCGGCCTCGGCCGTGGACATCGCGCCCGCCAGCTTCTTGCCGGTCGTGGAGCAGCCCTTCCCGAGGGCCTTCGCGGCCTTGGTGTAGGACGCCTCCTGCTTCGCGCCGACCGGGAACGCCATGTCCAGCCCGGCCAGCACGGGCGCCTGGTCCTTGACGGACTTGAAGCAGGCGACGTTGTCGCTGAAACCGATGCCGCGCGGGTCGAACCCGACGATGTCGAAGCGGTCGACGACGTCCGAGCCGAGGAAGTACCGCGAGTCGAGGGCCAGCAGGGTGCCCAGCCCGCCGGGCCCGCCGGGGTTCACGAACAGGCTGCCGACCCGCTTCTTCGCGTCGCGGGCCTTCACCCGCAGGACGGCCAGCTCGGTCGTCGCGCCCTTCGGGTCGTCATAGTCCAGCGGTAACCGGACGGTCGTGCATTCGGCGATCCTGTAGCACTTGTACCAGTCGAGTTTCGGCGTGGGCACGCTGTCGACGCGCTTCTTCTCGGCCGGGCTCGTCGTGTCGACCGCGGGCGCCGCCCGGACACCGGGGGACCCGGGCTCAGCGAGGGCGGTGACGGCCAGGGCGGGCACGAGCGCCGCGGCGGCGGTGCCGGCGGCGAGAATCCTGGTTCTCAGGCGCATGCGCTTCCCTTCTGGGGATCAGTACCATCCCGCGCACGCGGCGGAATGGACTCCTGATCTTGCTGCCGCGCCTCTCGCGGCGTGATCCATCGCTAGGCCACTCCTCCGGGCCGCGCAGATCCGCCCCGAGAGGGATTGACGCGCGCCGCGATCACTGGTTCGGCAGGCCCGGCGCCCGTCCCCGGGGGGACGGCGGGGGACGCGGCGGCCCGGTCCGGTGCCGGAGCTGGGCCTGTCCTGTTCCGGTCAGAAGCGAAGCCGGGCCCTCCCGAAGGCAGGCGGACGACCGCCCGGCCGCCGCCCTATCAGGGGCGGGGCGGGGACTCCCGGAAGACTCGTGTGAAGCGGCCGGGCTATGCGTCCGGGCGGCGGTCCCGGCCGGTCACGCGGATGAGGCCCTCCTGCATGACGGAGACGACCAGCTCTCCGGCGCGGGTGAACACCTGGCCGCGGGCGAGGCCGCGGGCCCCGCCGGCGAACGGCGTGTCCTGGTAGTACAGCAGCCATTCGTCGGCGCGGAACGGCCGGTGGAACCACATCGCGTGGTCGAGGCTGGCGCCCATCGTCCCCCTGTCGCCCCAGGTCAGCCCGTGGTTGAGCAGGACGGTGTCGAGCAGCGTCATGTCCGAGGCGTAGGTCATCAGGCACACGTGCAGCAGCGGGTCGGCGGGCAGCTCGCCGTCCACCTTCAGC
This sequence comes from Actinomadura sp. KC216, assembly GCF_004348535.1. Taxonomy (GTDB): domain Bacteria; phylum Actinomycetota; class Actinomycetes; order Streptosporangiales; family Streptosporangiaceae; genus Spirillospora. The sequence continues at coordinate 17,159 of NZ_SMJX01000117.1, read as the reverse complement.
CAGACCTTCGACTCGGAGGTGACGAGCGAGGGGTCCTTCGCCGCCTCCCAGGACAGCGGCGTCGCGTGCCGGATGTCGAACGGCCGCCGGGTGACGAACTCGCGCGCGCCGACCTCGCCGAACAGCGGCGTCATGCGGGTCAGGCCGTCGGGGAGGGTCTCGGGGTCGGGCGCGTCCGGCATCGGCGCCTGGTGGGCGGGCCCGTCCTCGACGATCTGGAACGACGCCGACAGCGTGAAGATCGCCTTGCCGTGCTGGACGGCCACGACGCGCCGCGTGGTGAAGGACCGCCCGTCGCGCACCCGGTCGACGGTGTAGACGATCGGGACGAGCGGGTCGCCCGGGCGGATGAAGTAGGCGTGCAGCGAATGGACGGGCCGGTTCAGCGGGACCGTCCGCCCGGCCGCGACGAGCGCCTGCGCCGCGACCTGACCGCCGAAGACCCGCTGGCGGCGCTCGTCGGACGTGCGGCCGCGGAAGATGTCGTTCTCGATCTGTTCGAGATCGAGCAGGTCCAGCAGCGCCTTCAGCGATTCCTTCACGGCGGCCAGTCTTCCCTATCCGCCCGCATGATCAAGATCCCGGCCTCGCCGGGCGGGCTCAGTGGCCGCACAGGGTCAGGACGGCGTCGCCGTAGCGGTCGAGCTTCACCTTGCCGATGCCGGGGATCCTGGCGAGGTCCTCCATCGATTCGGGGCTGTGCTCGGCGATCGCCTGGAGCGTCGCGTCCGTGAACACGACGTAGGCGGGGACCTTCTGCTCCGCCGACACCTGCGCGCGCCACTCCTTCAGCGCGATCAGCAGCTCCTCGTTCAGCTCGGACGGGCAGTCTTCGCAGCGGCCGAGCTTGCGTTCGACGGCGGCGGTGAGCGGGCGCCCGCACACCCGGCACGGCTGCGGGCCCTTGGCGGCGCGGCGCTTGGTCCGGTCGGCGCGGGCCGGGGTGTGCGTGGCGGTCTTGCCCGTGAGCCCGCTCAGGAAGCGGGACGGCCGCCGGTGCCGCGCCCCGCCCGGCGACCGCGACAGCGCCCACGACAGCGACAGGTGGACGCGCGCCCGCGTGACGCCGACGTACAGCAGCCGCCGCTCCTCCTCGATCTGCGCGGGCGTCTCGGCGTAGATGATCGGCAGCGTCCCGTCGACGAGGCCGACGAGGAACACCGCGTCCCATTCCAGGCCCTTGGCGGCGTGCAGCGACGCCAGCGTGACGCCCTCCAGCGGCGGCGCGTGCTGCGCGGCGGCGCGCTCCTCAAGCTCGGCGACGAAATCGGTGAGGCCCGCCTTGGGGTTGTCGGCGGCCATGTCTTCCGCGAGCTGCGCCAGCGCGGCCAGCGACTCCCACCGCGCGCGCGCCGCTCCCGCCCCCTCGGGCGGCTGGTCGGAGAACCCGGCGCCGGACAGGACGTGCCGGACGGTCAGTATCAGCCCCGTCCCGTCCGTCTCGGCGTCGGCGCCCGCCCGGGTCGCGGCGCGCAGCATGATCACCGCCTGCCGCACCTCGGGCCGCTCGAAGAACCGCTCCGCGCCGCGCAGGACGTACGGGACGCCCGCCGCCGCCAGCGCCGCCTCGTAGGTCTCCGACTGCACGTTGATCCGGTACAGGATCGCGATCTCCCGCGCCGGGACGCCCTCGTCGATCAGCTTGCGGGCCCGCCGCGCCGCGTCGTCGGCCTCGGCGACCTCGTCGTCGTACTCGTTGAACACCGGCTCGGGCCCGGGCTCGCGCTGCGCGACCAGCTCCAGCCGGTGCCGCCCGCTCCTCGCCTGCTCCATCACGCCGTTCGCCAGCCCGACGACCTGCGGCGTCGACCGGTAGTCGCGGACGAGCCGGACGACCTTCGCGTCCGGATGCTCGCGGGTGAAGTCGAGCAGGTGCGAGGGGGACGCGCCGGTGAACGAGTAGATCGTCTGGTTCGGGTCGCCGACGACGCAGAGGTCGTCGCGGTCGCCGAGCCAGGTGTCGAGGAGCATCTTCTGCAGGGGGTTGACGTCCTGGAACTCGTCCACGACGAAGTGCCGGTACTGCTCGCGGACCTGGTTCGCGACCTCCCGGTGCTCGGTGAGGACGGCCGCGGTCAGCTCCAGCATCCCCTCGAAGTCGAGCAGGTTGCGCTCGCGCCTGAGCTGCTCGTACATCGCGTAGACGCGGGCGATGTCGACGACCTCGGCGGGCGCCCGCCGCCCGGCCTTGACGACCGCGGCCGGGTAGTCCTCCGGACGGTGCTGGGTGACCTTCGCCCATTCGATCTCGCTCGCGATGTCGCGCAGCTCCGTCCGCCCGAGCGAGAGCCGGCACGCCCGCGCCGCGTCCGCCACCAGCCCGATCTTCGACTCGATGATCTTGGGTGGTTCGCCGCCGACGACGCGCGGCCAGAAGTAGGTGAGCTGGCGCAGCGCCGCCGCGTGGAACGTCCGCGCCTGGACGCCCGGCGCGCCGAGCAGCCGCAGGCGGCTGCGCAGCTCCCCCGCCGCCCGCGTGGTGAACGTCACGGCCAGCACCCGCTGCGGGGACACCACGCCGGTCATGGTCGCGTACGCGATGCGGTGCGTGATGGCCCTGGTCTTGCCCGTCCCGGCGCCCGCGAGCACGCACACCGGCCCCTGCACCGCCTCGGCGACCTCTCGCTGTTCGGGGTCGAGTCCCTCCAGCACCGCCTCAGTCGACATCCCCCCATACTCGCAGCCCGTCCCACCCGTAACACCCCGGCCGCCACCTGTGGACGAACAGGAATGCGCAACGCCCGCCCGCTGTTCTGCGATAAGCGGATCGGAGAGCGACAGAGGGAGACGAACGCAGCGATGGCGACGCCGACGACCGACCGGGCCAAGGACCCGACCGGCCAGCTCACCATGTACACGACGACCTGGTGCGGTTTCTGCCGGCGGCTCAAGCGGCAGCTCGCCCGCGACGGCATCGAGATGCTGGAGATCGACATCGAGCGCGACCCCGCCGCCGCCGACTTCGTCATGAGCGTCAACGGCGGCAATCAGACCGTCCCGACCATCGTCTACCCGGACGGCACGGCCGCCACCAACCCCAGCGCCAAGGCCGTCAAGGCGAAGCTCGCGTCGCTCGCCTGACGCAGCGGAGCCGTCAGAACGCGGGCATCTGCGGGAGTGGGCCGCCGTACCAGCGCATGATCAGCTGGGCGGCTATCGACAGGGGGCCTGGGGCTACCAGGTCGCCGGCTTCTATGGCGGTGCGGAGTTCTTCCCGGGTGTACCAGGCGGCGTCCTGGATCTCCTCCGGGTCGGGGCGCAGCGGGACGTCGCCGTCCGTCTTGGCGGTGAAGCCGAGCATGAGGCTCTGCGGCAGCGGCCAGGGCTGGCTGCCGAGGTAGCGGACGTCCCGGACGGGCAGCCCGACCTCCTCCTGCACCTCCCGCGCGACGGCCTGTTCGAGGGACTCGCCCGGTTCGACGAAGCCCGCGAGGATCGAGCGGCGGTCGGCGGGCCACTGCGGGCCGCGGGCGAGCAGGATCCGGTCGGCGTCGTCGGTCACCAGCATGATCACGGCGGGGTCGACGCGGGGGAAGTGCTGGGAGCCGTCCTGGGGGCAGACGCGCACGTGCCCGCCGGAGGTTATCTGTGTCCCGGCCCCGCAGCGCGGGCAGTGCCGGTGGGTGCCGTGCCAGTTCTCCAGCGCCACGGCGTGCGTGATCAGGCCGGAGTCGCGGTCGCCGAGGAGCGCGCCGACGCGGCGGAGCCCCGCCGGCTCCGCGCCCTCGATGGCGGGCAGCGGGCCGGACGTCCCGAAGTACACGGTGCCGGACCCGTCCTCGCCGAGGAGCCAGCGGTCGCCGTCCGGCGCCTGCCCGGGCGGGAGGAGGACGAGCGCGGGGCTCGGCTCGTACGTCACGAGCGACCGGCCCTCCTGGACGACGACGACGCGCGTCCCGGGGTCGGCCCAGGCGGCGTCGAGCCAGGCGTCGTCGCGGCGGTTCAGCGCGACCCGGTCGAGGGTTCCGCGCGCGAGCGCCAGCCACTCCAGGGGCCTGTCGTCCACCATCCGCCACGTCCCCCGATCACTCGTCGTCACTGGCCGCTCCAGGGAGCATCGTGCACCCCGGTCTTCCGCGGCAACCCGGTTCGGGGCGGATTCAGCGCAGCGCGGTCGCGAATTCTTCCCACAGGTAGGCGATGGCTTCGGCGCCCTTGAGGAGCAGCGGGATCTCGACCTTCTCGTTCGGCGCGTGGATGCGGTCGCCGTTCAGGCCGACCGCGACGAACACCAGCGGCGCCTCCAGGATGTCGGCGAGGTCGGCCTCGGGCCCGCTGCCGCCCTCGCGCGTGAAAAGCACGTCCATGCCGAAGGCACGTTCCATCGCACGGCGCGCCGCGGTGACGCCGACGGAGTCGATCGGCGAAAAGCACGGCCGGACGTTGCCGCCCGGGGTGCGCACCTCTGCCTCGATACCGGGCGGGACCTGCTCGGCGGCCCACGCCTCGAACGCCATCTGGACCTTGCGCGGGTCCTGGCCCGCGACGAGCCGGAACGAGATCTTGGCGTGGGCGTCGCTGGGGACGATGGTCTTGCGGCCGGGTCCGGTGTGCCCGCCCCACATGCCGTTGATCTCGGCGGTGGGACGCGCCCAGATGCGTTCGAGGGTGGTGTAGCCCCTCTCGCCGTATGCCGCGCGGCTGTCTCCGGCGGTGCGGAGCCATTCGGCCTCGTCGAAGGGGAGGCGGGCGAAGAGTTCGCGTTCCTCGTCCGTCAGCGGGACGACGTCGTCGTAGAAGCCGGGGAGGGTGACGCGGCCGTCTGCGTCGTGCAGCGCGGAGAGCAGGTCGGCCATGGCGTGGAGCGGGTTCGGCACCGCGCCGCCGAACGAGCCGGAGTGCAGGTCGTGCGACGGGCCGCGCAGCGTGATCTCGACCTCGGTGAGCCCGCGCATGCCGGTGCACATCGACGGGACGTCCGCGTCCCACATGGTGGTGTCGCTGATGACGACGGCGTCGCAGGCGAGCCGCTCCCGGTGAGTCCGGAGCAGTTCGGGGAAGTGCATCGACCCCGTTTCCTCTTCGGCCTCGATCAGCAGCTTGATAGTGACGGGCGGGGCCGTGCGGCCGGACACGGCGAGCAGCGCGCGGAGCCCGAGCGTGTGGAAGAGGATCTGCCCCTTGTCGTCGGACGTGCCGCGCCCGATGAGCCGGTCGCCCTCCTCCACGGGCGTGAAGGGGTCGGTGACCCATTCGTCCAGCGGCTCGACGGGCTGGACGTCGTGGTGGCCGTAGACGACGACGGTGGGGGCGTCCGGGTCTTCGGCGGGCCATTCGGCGAACACGGTGGGGAGGCCTGGGGTCTCCCAGATCTCGACGGTCGGGAAGCCCTGGGCGCGCAGGTAGTCGGCGAGCCATCCGGCCGACCTGTGGACGTCCGCGACGTGCGCGGGGTCCGCGGAGATGGACGGGATCGCCAGCCACTCCTTGAGGTCGGCGACGAACCGGTCCCTGCCGGCCTGGATGTACGCCACTACGTCGTTCACCTGCATGCCCCTTCGCATGTCGTACCGTCAGGCAATCTCTGTCCCGTCCGAGGGGTCGCTCCGGGCGGGGTGCTTCTTCCGTCCGGGGGTGTTTCCTCCGGACGGGGTGGTGCTTCTTGGCGGGGTGCTGCTTCTCTGCGGGTGCTGCTCTCTTGGCGGGGCTCCTTGTCGCGCCGCGTGTGCGGGGCTTCAGGAGACGAGAAACTCACAGTAAAGGATCCCGTTGCCCGGGTCGCGGAGCCGCCCCGATCCTCATGGACCGTTCAGGAGCATCAGTTCTGCGCGGATGTTGTTCCGTGCGCGCCGTTCGTAGCGTTCGCGGGCCACGGGCGTATGGAAAAGTTCCGGCAGGGCGAGGAGCCCGTTGAGCACTTCGGCCCGTCCGGCGCGGAAGAACTCCTCGGGGATGAACGCGTACTCCTCGCGGACGGCGGCGGCGTAGGCGGCGTACGGGGCGGGATCGGAGCCGAGGATCGCGAGGTCGGCGTCGCAGAGGACCTGGCCGTCGCGGTCGCCGTCCGCGGGCGCGTGCGTGGCGGTCAGCTCGACGAGGCGGGCGACCTCCTCGACCTCCGGCGCGGGGAGGTCGGTGTCGGCGAGCATGCGGGCGGCGAGGCGGGCGCTGCGCTCCTCGTTGTCGGCGCGCTCGGGGTCGTAGACGGCGTCGTGGAACCAGGCCGCGAGGCGGACGGTGTCGGGGGCCGCGGCGTGGGGGGCGAGCTCGTCCACGAGGTCGAGGACGGCGGCGAGATGCTCGCGCGTGTGGTAGCGGCGATGCGGCTCGCCGTAGCGGTCGTTCAGCTCCGCCCCGATATGCCGGGTATGCGGCCCCGCGAGCGCCACCCACCGGTCGACGAGATCCATGGCCCCCATCCTGTCCGATCGGCGCACCGTCCGGTCGGCGCGGGGCCAGACGAGGGGGGTTGGGACACGCGAGGTCGCGTTCCTTGCCCATGCGGAGCGGCCCCGCCACTATGGTTTTCTGCAACTTAGGCAAGCCTTACCTCACTGACCGTTGTGGCTCACGCACTGGAAAGGCCGATCCTTGGCCGCGTCTCTCTACCTGGCCGCCGGGAAGACGACCGACTCGGTGACGCACGGCTTCCTGCCCGCCGCCGCGCGTCTGGGGCTGGACGTGACGCTGCTCACCGACCGTCCGGCCGCCCATGCCGGGACGCACGACGGGCGGATCATCCAATGCGACGTCGTCGATTTCCGGGAGATCGTCGCCGCCGTTGCCTCGATGGACGATGAGCCTGCGGCCATCTTCACCAACAGCGACTTCCTGCAAGCGTCCACTGCGCTGGCCGCTGCCTATTTCGGGCTTCCTGCCAAGGACTGGCGAGCCGCGACGCGCGCGAAGAACAAGGCCCTCATGCGCCGCCATCTGGCGTCCGTCGATCCGGTCTTCTCGGCGGACGCGCGCCATGTGCCGGAGGACGCGCCGTATCCGCTCGTCCTGAAGCCGCGCGAGGGCGTCGCCAGCGAAGACGTGTTCCTCGTGCGGGACGCCCTGGAACTGGCCACGCGCGTGGACGAAATCGCAGCGCGCCGGGACGACCCTCTAGTGGCCGAGGAATACCTTCCAGGGCGTCTCCACACGCTCGAAACGCTCGCGGATGGGCGAGAACTGCGCGTCCTGGGCTCGTTCCGGACGACGCTCTCACCGCCGCCCTTCTTCGTGGAGGAGCGCCTGGAGTGGGCTCCCCCGCCACCAGAAACCGCACAGGTGCTTGAGCAGCTCGACGCGCTGGGCATCGGTTTCGGGGCCTGCCACACGGAATTCGTCGTCCACGAGGGACGCGCGCGCATCATCGAGGTCAACTACAGGCTGGTCGGCGACCACTGTGACTTCCTCTTAGCGGATCTGCTGGGCGTGCCACTGTTCGAGCAGATCCTGACCGTTCACTTGGGCGGGTCTCTCGCCAGTTGGGACGGCCCGAATCACCGGCACGCCATTGCGGAGCCGGTCATCGCCGACCGCTCCGGCACGCTGACGGCCGCTCCCAGCGCACTCCAGATGGACGACGGCCCGGTGCGGCTCTCCTACCGCCCACAGCGCGCGGTGGGGGACGCCGTCGCCGTCAGCCGGACGAACCGCGACTACCTCGGCACCGTCCGCGCCATCGGCCCCGGGCCGGACGAGGTGAACGCCGCCCTGGCCCGCTTCCGCGCCGCCCACGACTGGACGATCACGTGAACGCCGATGACGTCGAGAACTCGTTGGCGGCCAGGGTTCTGGACGCGCTCCTGCGCGAGGACTACGCGGGCCTGCGCCGCTTCATCGAGCGGAGCGCCCTGCGTCTGCCCCATCGTTCCGTGCGCCTTCTGCGCGCGTGTCCGGCGTTCCTGTCGGAGTTCGTCGTGGACCCGGCGCAAGGTCTCAGGCTGAGCGACGTCTTCACCGCCGTCCAGGCCGTGGCGGACCCGCGGGACGACACGGACGCGTTCGAGCGGGAATGCCTGGACGCGCTCGCGACGATCAAGCTCCACCTCGACGCGCGGCCGGCGGTGCACCGGCGGCTGGCACGCCTGCCGGACGAGCTGCGCACCGGCCCCGGGACGTTCTACGAGACGCTCGCCGCCTACAACGACCATCCGGTACATCCGGCCGGGCGGAGCCGCGCCGGGCTCTCCCCGGCCGATCTGAGCCGCTACGCGCCCGAGTTCGCGCCGTCGTTCCCACTGCGGTGGGCGGCGGTCCGGAATCCGGAGCTCGCGGGGTCGCCGCCCGGCTGGTGGCCGAGCCCGCGCGACGTCGGCCTGGGCCCGTCCGACGCAGGCCGCGCGCTGTTCCCCGTCCATCCGCTGGCTGTGCGGCAGGTGCGTGCGCACCCTGGGGCGAACCTCGCCCCCGATCCCTACCTCCAGGTCGCCCCCACGCTCTCGATGCGGACCGTCGCCGCCGCGCCGCTCGACCACCTGAAGATGCCGTTGCCGACCGCCACGCTGGGACTCCGCAACCGGCGCACGATCACGCCCGCCACGCTCCCTGACGGCGCGCTCGTGGAGCGTCTTCTGCGCGACGTCCTGCGGCGGGAAGCGGCGCTTCCCGTCCTTCTCGCCAACGAGCAGACCTACGGCCACGCGCAGGACCCTCTCCTCGGCTACCTCGTGCGTCGGTTCCCGCCCGAAGTTGCGCGCGCGCACGTCGTCCCCATAGCGGCGCTACTGGCGGAGGCCCCGGACGGGGGCTACGTGATCGAACGATGGGACGTCGAGTCCCTCTTCGACGCGTACCTGTCGGCGCTGTTCTCCTGGAACGTCACGCTGTTCCGTTACGGCATCGCGCTAGAGGCGCACCAGCAGAACGTGTCGCTGGTCCTGGGCGGGCCCTTGGACGACGACCCGCCCCGGCTTCTCGTCAAGGACAACGACGGGGCGCTCATCAACACGTCCAGGCTCCGCGAGCGGCTCACCCCGTCCCCCGGCGCGGACCCGCGCGACCTCATCGATCGCCGCATGACGACCGGCGACGACGAGGCGCTCGCGCGCGTCTTCGTCACCATCACGCTCCACCTGTGCGCCGCGGCGCTCGCCTTCGGCCTGGCCGAACGCGGGCTCCTCCCCTGGCGCACGGGCCGCACGCTCATCCGCGACCGGCTGGACGAAGCGCTCGGCCCGGGCGACGCGTTCCTGCGCTCCCGCACGCTGGACGCCGACGCCCTGCCGGGCAAGGCCATGGTCACCGCCGGAACCCTCGTCGACAAGGCCAGGACAGGCGCCGCCGACATCAACAAGCACTACGGCCCGCCGGGCCCCAACTATCTACTGGACGCGACTTGCCCGTAATCGGAACCGCACCCACCGCCGCCGCCGTCACCGCCGTCACCGCCGGGGACGCCACCTCTACCGCGCTGCTCAACTGCCTGATCCGTGAGGTGTGCGCGCCCGAGGAGCAGGTCTGGCCGGACGGCGACCGGCTCTTCGCACGCCTGCCCCGCGCGGGAGTGGTGCTGCGCATGGGCCTGGCACGTCCCCCGGTGGGGGCGACCTACCGGCTGACGCCGCCGTACGAGGAGCAGCGCGGGGACGGCTGGATCCCGCTTTCCTGGAACAGGCTGGCGAACCTGGTGGCGGGCGAGCTGGAACTGGCGACGGGCCACCCGAACCCCGAATTCCTCCACCAGGTGGACGGCAGCCACACCGCCCTGGAAGCGATCATCTCCGCGCGAGGTGAACCTTCCTACGATCCCTACATCGACTCTGAACAGTCCCTAGTAGCGGGTCACCGTTTCCACCCGTCACCGAAGTCTCGCCAGGGTTCACCGAACGACTGGTTGCAGTACGCGCCAGAGGCCAGGGCCCGTTTCCGCCCGCTGTGGTTGGCCGTCCCTGAACATCTCGTCGCCGAGGAGGGAACACCGGAGGCGTTCACGGCTCTGGAGACCTACGGGCCCCGCATTCCGCAGGGCCGGAAACTGATTCCCGTCCATCCGTGGCAGTTCTCTCTGCTGGCGGACAATCCCGTCCTGCAAGAGGCGCTGGCGCGGGGGTTGGTGCTCAATCTCGGTCCGTCGGATGCGGAGGCGGTGCCGACGTCGTCCGTCCGCACGGCGTACCTGCCGGACGCCGACGTGTTCTGCAAGTTCAGCCTGGACGTGCGCATCACCAACTGCGTCCGCAAGAACGCCTGGTACGAGCTGGCGGGCGCGATAGCCCTGAACGACCTGCTGCCGCCCATCTTCAGGAAGCTGAATTCCACTCTGCTCGCAGAGCCCGCCTACCGCAGTGTCACTCTCGCCGACCGCCGCCTGTACGAGGGGCTGGGGGTGATCCTCCGCGAGGGCATCGCGTCCCTCCCCGGAACCCCACTCCTTGCGGGCGCCCTAGCCGACCCTTACAGCGGATTCCTCGCGGACCTGCCCGCCCTATCGACTCCGGACAGCGCGCAAGCCTGGTGGGACGCCTACGTGGCCCACGTAGCATCACCGGTCCTGAGCGCCTACCTCGACCACGGGATCGTCTTGGAACCTCATCTTCAGAACGTCCTCATCTGCGTGGACGGCGACGGCCTGCCCGTCCACACCGCGTTCCGCGACCTGGAGGGCACGAAGCTCACCGCGGGCCGCTGGGACCTGTCGCACCTTCCGGCCCGCGTCGCCGAAAGCCTCACCTATGCGCCCGACCGCGGCTGGAACCGCGTCGTCTACTGCCTTTTCGTCAATCATCTGACCGAGATCGCGGCCGCGATGGCCGACCTGCATCCACGGCTTGAGAAAACGCTTTGGCAGAGGGCGAGGAAGCATTTCACCGTCTATGAACACCATCCTCAGATGAGGGCACTGCTGGCCGGGGTCCCGCTGCCCGCGAAGGCGAATCTCCGGACCCGCTGGTCCCGTTCGGCCGACCGCGGCGCGACCTATGTCACCGTCCCCAGCCCGCTCGCCGCGCCCCGACCGCTATGAAGGAATACGCCCTCAACCTCGACAGATACCCGGCATACATCTACGACCTCGCAGGCCTGGAATCGCACGTCAAGTCCATCCGCGCGGCCCTCGGCCCGACCGAGCTCTTCTACGCCGCCAAGGCCAATCCCGACGCCGAGATCCTGCGGACCCTCGCACCCCATGTGGACGGTGTCGAGGTCTCCTCCGGCGGCGAACTCACCCACGTCCGGGAGACCTTGCCGAAGACGCGCATCGCCTTCGGCGGGCCCGGGAAAACGCCTCAGGAACTGTCCCTCGCGCTCCACGCCGACCGGATCCATGTGGAGAGCCCGAGCGAACTGGCCCGCCTCGCGACCGAGGGCTTCGCGGACATCCTCCTCCGCGCGAACCTCCCGCTGAGCACACCCGACGCCGCCCTGACCATGAACGGCCCGTTCGGCATGGACGAGGACACGCTCAACGAATGCGCCTATTTACTGGCGGACAATCCCCAGCTCACTCTTCGCGGCATCCACGCCCATCTGGCATCGGGCCTGGACGCGCCCGCCATGCTCGACCTCGCCGACCAGATAACCGAATGGGCGATCCCCTGGCTGAAATCCCTGGGAGTGCACAATCCGGAACTGAACCTGGGCGGCGGAATGGCCGTCGACTACGCGTGCCCCGATTCCCGGTTCAATTGGCAGTCCTATGGCACGGGCCTGAGCCTCATCCCCGCCAAGGTGCGCATCGAACCCGGCCGCGCCATGACCGCCTACCACGGCTGGTACGTCACCGACGTCCTCGACGTGAAAACGACCCGCGGCGAGACCTACGTCATCCTGCGCGGCGGCACCCACCACCTTAGAACCCCGGTGACGAAGGGCCACAACCAGCCCCTGCAAGTGCTCACCGCAAGTGGCCCGAGCAACCCGGCCACACTGGTCGGCCAGCTCTGCACCCCGAAGGACGTCTTCGCCCGCGACGTCCTCGTCCCGCCCCTGATCCCGGGGGACATCATCGCGTTCACCATGGCCGGGGCCTACGCCTGGAACATCTCCCATCACGATTTCCTCATGCACCCCAAACCGGCCTTCCACTACATCCGTTGATCCAGGGGAGTCTCATCGCCGGGGTGAATGATCGACACGATCTGCAGCGCCGCTTCTCCGAGCGCCCGATCGCCCTCGATTCGGGCGCGCTCAATCGCCCGTGCGGGTGTGATGCCGCGCGTGCACAGCCGCCAAGCCGTGTCGGCGTCGAGCTCGATCAGCGCGTCGGGCGCGGCACGCGTTTCTCGCCGCAGTTCCCAGCGCTCACCGCCACGGATACAGGCCCAGCCACCGAACCCGGTAATGACGACCTGAATGACGGCCCCTTCCGGTGCTGGAATGTCCCGCATGGTGTGCGGCAATGCCCGCATCAACGTGTCGAGGACGGGTCCGAGATAGCGCGGTTCCGTGAGCCCGGCCCGTCCGGTGGCGTCGCAGATCTGCTGGTGATGCGTCCAGTACTCGCTGAAGTCGCGGGCGGCGTCCAGCCATACGGGATGCGGTTCCGGACCGGCCCAGCTGACCGAACCGCCGATGGCGTCCATGTCGACGGTCTGCCAGAACTCGACGACCTGATCGCCCACGGAGGAGAGCAGGTCGACGAGGAGAAACGGGCTGAGACGCCGCGCAGCCGTCACCCATTCGTCGTTGATGCGGTCGATGAACCGGGGAAACGCCTCGCCCTCCCGGGGCTGAAGCGTCACGTACCGGTCCCGCAGCATCGACAGGCGGCCCACATGGTCGCCCAATACGTGGGTGGCGATGTCCTTGACGTCCCATCCCGGGCAAACGGTGGGCCGCGTCCATTCATCGGCCGTGAAACCGCGCAGCAGGTCGATGAAGGCGGCCTGCTGCCCGGCGAAAAGCGGGCGCACGTCGATGCGCGGGCCGAGCCGGGCGCTCATCGGCGCGGCTCCCCGTGCCAGCGCCAGGACGTGAGGCGCGGCCGTCCGGGAAGGTCGGCGCGGCCGGTGGCCCAGAGCAGGGTCGGCCACGGATCGGTGTCGCGCGGGGCGTCCGGGAACAGCCGTCCGAGCACCCGCGCGCACAGGCCGCCGGGCGGCTCCCACGCCAGCCCGAGGCCTTCCGCCAGGTCGTGGGTGTGGACGAGGGTCTCCACCACGCCCATCGCGGCGAAACCCTCGGGGTCCGACGCCCCGAACCCGTGATGGGCGCGGACGTCCGGCGGCGTGACGCGCACCATGGCGACGAGCAGCCCGCCGCACGCCTCCAGCACCTGCAGGAGCCCGTCCGGCCCGGCCTCGCGGTCCGCGTGGACGGCGTTCGCGGGCCCGCCGGGCCTCCGGCTCTCCCACACGAACGGCACCTCGCCGTCCATCGGGGGCGCCTTCGGCCCCAGCTGCGCCGCGTACGCGAAGAGATCGTCGCTCAGATGCTCCACGGTCTCCCAGCAGTCCCATTCGAGGGACCCGGCCTTGGCGTCCCAGGCACCCGGCGGCGCCTTCCGCAAGGTGGCGACGGCGAGCTGGACGGCCAGGTCGAGATCGTCCGCGGTGACGGGACCGGCGGCTTCGGATGGGCGCGGCATGATCCGACACTACCCAGCGGGTCCGCGTGGACGGCGCGTCCGATGACCTGGCATCTCCGCCCAATATGTTGGGGAAAAATGGGGTATGCCGTGGGCCGGAGCCTCGTCCGCGCGGACGATGCTCTTCGGAGGGGTGACGGGCGCTGTGGTGCTGCTAGACCGGATGCGTGGGTTCGCGCGCCTCGGGCTACGGGCGACCCGCGCCGTCCGCGACGTCGGTGTCATGCACCCCGTGCGGCCGGACAGGGCCGCGCGCCTCCTGCTCCCGTACATGCGCTTCGGGCCCGTTCCCGCGACGATCGGCGCGATGGCTGCGCTGCGCTTCCCCGCCCGGACGGCGCTTATCGACGAGCGCGGCGCGCTGTCCTACCGGGACCTGGAGCGGCGGGCGGCGTCCCTGGCGACGGCGCTCCGCGACCGCGCGGGCGGTGACCGGGTCGGGGTCCTGTGCCGCAACCACCGCGGGTTCGTCGAGACGGTCCTCGCCGCATCCCGCCTCGGCGGTGACGTGATCCTGCTCAACACGGACTTCTCCGCCGCGCAGCTGGGCGACGTCGCCGAACGGGAAGGCATCGGGCTGCTCGTCCATGACGAGGAGTTCGGCCCGAAGGTCGACGACTCGGGATTCTGCGGGCAGCGCCTCCTCGCCTGGACGGACAGCGCCGACACCCCGCACGGAACGTCCAGGAGCGGCGAGACGATCGATGGCCTGATGGCGAACACGGAACCGGAGCCGATCGCCCCGGGGCAGACCAGCCGCGTCATCGTCATGACCTCCGGAACCACCGGAACGCCGAAGGGCGCGCGGCACGATCTGTCGATTTCGTCATTGCTGCCTGCGGCGCTCAGCCATCTCATGCGTGTTCCGGTCCGGTCTGGCGCGCCCATCGTGGTCGCGCCGCCGCTTTTCCACATCCTCGGTTTCGCCTATGCGACGGTCGGGCTCGGAATGGGCATGCCGCTCGTCCTGTCCCGGCGTTTCGACGCCCGGGAGACGCTGGACACGATCGCCGCCTGCGAGGCGGAGACGCTGGTGGCGGTGCCGGTGATGCTCCAGCGCATCCTTGACCTGGCGGATCCGCCGAACACGCCGTCCCTCCGCGTCGTCGTGTGCGGCGGCTCGGCGCTGCATCCGCATCTGTCGGACGCGTTCATGGACCGGTTCGGCGACGTCCTCGTCAACGTGTACGGCGCGACGGAAACGGGCTGGGCCACGATCGCGACTCCGGACGACCTGAGAAACGCGCCCGGCACGGTGGGAAGACCGTCCTTCCGCATCACCATCAAGATCCTGGACGAGGAAGGCCGCGAACTGCCCGCCGGGGAGACCGGCGAGATTTACACGGGCGGCGGCCTGCGGTTCGCGGGCTACACGGGCGGCGGCGGCAAGCAGGTCCGCGACGGCCTGACGAGCAGCGGCGATCTCGGGCATTTCGACGCTGCGGGACGGCTGTTCATCGACGGGCGCGCCGACGACATGATCGTCTCGGGCGGGGAGAACGTGTTCCCCGGCGAGGTCGAGAGCCTGCTCGGCGGCCATCCGGACGTCGCCGAGGTGTCCGTGACCGGCGTCGACGATGAGAGGTTCGGCCAGCGGCTCGCCGCGCACATCGTCCGGACCCCGGGATCGCGGATCACCGAGGACGACGTCAGGGCGCACGTGCGCGAGCACCTGGCCCGCTACAAGGTCCCGCGAGACGTCAGGTTCGTCGAGGAACTCCCCCGCACCAGCACCGGCAAGGTGAAGGCGAAAGCCCTGAACGACGACGGCTGACCGCGGAACCGGGGTCGAGGGCTCGGAGGCCCGGGACGAGGGTCAGGCGGCGCCGGGGCGGGCCTTGGCGGCCATGCAGATGCGGGCGAGGTCGTTGAGCGCGTCGGCGCGGCGCTCGTCCAGGGACCGGCGGTCGCCCGGGCCGGCCTCGGCGAGGGTGTCGATGACCAGGGAGAACACGGGCCATTCGGCGGGGCCGATGGCGCCCTGGAAGTCGACGCCGTCCTCCAGGTCGTCCACGTCGAGGTTGCGGGCGAAGGTGGCGAGGGCGGCCTCGGCCGCGACCACGCCGATGCGCATCGCGAGCGCGGCAGGCTCGCGTTCGAGGGAACGCACGTTCGTAGAACCCATGTTCGACAACCTAGACCACGCCGGCGACATCCGTCGAACGTTTGATCGAATCGATATCGCCGCTACGGGGCGATCGCCTGCTGGAAGAGGTGGGAATGCGTGAAATGCAGGACACCGTCCTGCTTGCTGGGCCGCATCCCGGTCGCGGGCCCGCCCGCCAGCTCGTCCTCCAGCTCCCGCCTGATCTGCGCGGCGACGACGCGCGGCGTCTGCGAGAGCTCCAGCCACGGGTCCAGCGGCCGGACGTGGTCGAACCGCTCGGCGCGCTTCACCTCGGCGCCCGCCGCCGTGACGAGGCCGGTGATCTGCGCTTCGGTGAGCACGGTGCCGTGCGACGGGTCGCGGAGCCGCTCGATCCGGTCGGGATCGCCCTCCAGCCCGTCCGGCCGGACGAGATCGGCGATGATCAGCGCGGCGCCCGGCCTGCTGACCCGGACCAGCTCCGCCACGACCGCCGCCGGGTCGGCGACCTGGTGCAGCGAGAAGCGGGTGACGACGAGCGTGAACGACCGGTCGAGGTAGGGCAGCGCGGCGGCGTCGCCGCGCGTGAAGGTGACGTTCGTGAGGCCCGCGTGGTCGGCGTCGCGCTTGCCCTCGGCGAGCATCGCCGGGGTGAGGTCGAGGGCCGTGACGTGGCGGACGCGCGGGGCGATCGCCCGGGAGACGAGCCCGGTCCCGGCGGCGGCCTCCAGCACGACGTCCTCAAGGTCGAGCTCCGGCTCCATGAACCGGACGAGCCGGTCCAGATGGCGGGTGAACGCGGTGCTCAGCGAAGGGTCGGCGAATCCCGCGGCCTGCTTGGAGAACTCCCGTACGACCCTGTCATCATGCGTCACCGCCACGTCGCGCTGCCTTTCTGGGGGCGACCCCCAGACCCCCTGGGAGGGGAGGCCCGAAGATCCTCGCTCCGCTGCGGTCATCAGGCCTCCTCGAATGGTTGTCCGGATCATCCCCGAAAGCGCCCACGGTGAACAGAGGGCGGCGAACAGATCAGCGGGTTCAGGCGGCGGGGACGGACTCCAGCAGCGCGGCGAGCCCCGCCGCGTCCAGCAGGTCCGCCGGGCGGACGGTGACGTTGGCGGCGACGTAGTGGAAGGCGGCGCTGACCTTCGCCACGTCCACACCGGCGAGTTCCGCCCACGCCATCCGGTACGCGGCGAGCTGCACCGACGCGAACCTGGCCTCCTCCCCCGAGGGTGGGGAGCCGGTCTTCCAGTCGACGACCTCGTAGCCGCCGTCGCCCGACCGCGACCGGAAGACGGCGTCCATCCGGCCGCGGATCAGCCGGTCGCCGATGATGGTCTCGAACGGCACCTCGATGTCGAGCGGCTCCCGCGACGCCCATTCGGACTCCTCGAACCGGTCGCGGAGCCGCGCGAGCTGCGCGTCGTCGGCGGCGCCCTCGTCGGCCGCGCCGGGCAGCTCGTCGGGGTCGAGGAGGCGCTGCTGCCCCCAGCGGCTCTCCAGCCAGGCGTGGAACGCCGTGCCGCGCCGCACGTAGGGGGCGGGCGGGCGCGGCATCGGGCGGCGGATCTGCCGGGCGAGCGCGGCCGGGTCGCGGGCCAGCGACACCAGCGA
>NZ_SMJX01000116.1 GCF_004348535.1 Actinomadura sp. KC216 | reverse complement strand
GGCCCATCGTGAGGTTGCGGGCGACCATCGGGGGACCGCCGGGCTGCGGGTCGCCGTACGGCGGGGACTGCTTCTGCGGCTGCTGAGCGTGGGGGTGCTGCTGCTGGGGCGCCTGATCGCGGTGCTGTGCCTGCGCGGGCTCCGCCCAGACCGCCGTCCCGTACGCGCAGACCTCGATGGCGCCGCCGACCACGGCCGTGTCGAAGCGCATGCCGACCACGGTGTTCGCGCCCTTGCGGCGCGCCTCCTCGCCGAGCCGGTCCACCGCCTCGCGGCGGGCGGCGCCGAGCCCGGCCGCCGGCTGCTCCCCCGTCACCCGGAACGTGGCGCTGCTCCCGCCGTGCCCGGGCTGCGGCGCGGCACCCTGGTCGGCCTGCACGGCCGTCCCGAGGACCTCTCCGAGCACGCTCCTGATCTCGTACCCCGCCACGCCATCAGTCGTCACGATCAGCATGACCACCACGGTAAATCACCGTCCGGACGAAATGCGACGCATTGCCGCGACAGCCGCCCGCAACTCCGCTGTCAGGGGCCGCGCACGCGACCGCCCTCCCGGCGGTTCGGCCGCCGGGAGGGCGGTCGTCGTGCCGCTCTCGCGGGTCCGGCTTCGTTCGTCTTCGTCCGGCTGTCGGTTCTGCTGTGTCGGCTCGGCCTGTCCCGTTCCGGCTTCGGGGCCGGCCCCGCCGGTGGCGGGTGTCAGTCCAGGTATTCGCGCAGCATCTGCGCGCGCGACGGGTGGCGCAGCTTCGCCAGGGTCTTCGACTCGATCTGGCGGATCCGCTCCCTCGTCACGCCGAACTCCCTGCCGACCTCCTCCAACGTGCGCGGATGCCCGTCGGTCAGGCCGAAGCGCAGCTGGATGATGCGCTGCTCCCGTTCCGACAGGGTGCCCAGGATGTCCTCCAGCTGGTCCTGGAGAAGGATGAACGCCGCGGCCTCGATCGGCACGACGGCGTCCGCGTCCTCGATGAAGTCGCCGAGATCGGAGTCTTCCTCGCCGATCGGCGACTGGAGCGAGACCGGTTCCTGCGCTATCCGCTGGATCTCCACGACCCGGATGGGCGACAGCCCCATCTCCAGGCCTATCTCCTCAGGGCTGGGTTCACGGCCGAGGTCCTGGTGGAGCTGCCGCTGCACCCGGACCAGCTTGTTGATCGTCTCGACCATATGCACCGGGATCCGGATCGTTCTGGCCTGGTCGGCGATCGCACGGGTGATCGCCTGCCGGATCCACCAGGTGGCGTAGGTCGAGAACTTGAACCCCTTGGTGTAGTCGAATTTCTCGACGGCGCGGATCAGTCCGAGATTTCCCTCCTGAATCAGGTCGAGGAACAGCATTCCCCGGCCCACGTAGCGTTTCGCGATCGAGACCACCAGCCGGAGGTTCGCCTCGATCAGGCGTTGCTTCGCCCGCGTGCCCTCGCGGGAGAGCTGTTCGAGGTCGAGCAGTTCGCCGCGGGCGAGGACGGCGGTGTGCGCCATCTTCTCCTCCGCGAACAGTCCCGCCTCGATCGATTTCGCGAGTTCTACTTCATCTTCTGCCGTGAGGAGCGGTACGCGACCGATCTCTCTCAGGTAGATCCGAACCAGGTCGCTCGTCGGCGCCCGCTTGCCGAGGTCACCCTCGTCCGCTCGCGCGACGTCCTCGGTCTCCTGCTGAGACTCGAGGACCTCCACCCCCTGCTCTGCGAGCATCCGGACGACCCGTTCCAAGGAGTCGTCCGGCAAGTCCGAGCGATCGAGCGCGGCAGCAACGTCCTCGACGGTCACGCCGCCGCGTTCTCTGCCACGTGCGACGAGGTCCGCCACCTGATCAACCGATGGCGCCTCGCTTGGCAGCACCGAAGGGCCCACCCAGACAGTTTGCGTCAAATGGGGCCAAGATCACAGGACCTATTTTGCGGTCTCTTGACTTACTGTGACCCGAGCCCTCGCTCCCGCAACACCCGTCTCTGCTGCTCAAGCGCGACAAGATCGCCGAAGAGCCGGTGGTACTCCTCGGGGGCCTCGACCGGATTCAGCCGCCCGAGTTTAGATTTCGCGCTGGCGATCATGCTCGTGAGCTGGCGTTCCTGTATTCGGGCCAGCAGTTCGACGGCATAACGGTCGTCCGAATCTTGCGCGGAGCGCGAAGGCTCGACCCCGAACTTGGTGATCAGGTCTCTGACCTGGTCATCCGGGGCCCGCTCCAGCAGAAGGGCGACCCATTCCGCGACGCCGCCCGCCGCGGTCACTCCGCCCGCGGCCGCGATGACGCTGCGGACCGCGGCGTGCGGCGGCGCGATGAACGCCTCCGCCGGGACCTCGTCGAAGGCCGGACCCAGCACCGCCGGGCGCTGGACGGCGAGTTTCAGCAGCTCCCGCTCCCGCTGCACCTCCGGATCGCTCGGATCGAACGCCGGGCGCCCGGCCCCCGTGCCCGCGGGTCCATGGCGCCCGTTCTCGTCGCCGCCATTTTCGACCGGGCGGCCGGCGTCGCGGCCGCTGCCCGCGCGGCCGTTTCCGGCCCGGCCGCTTCCGGCCTCGCCCCGGTGGGTGTTGTTCCCGCCCCTGCCGCCGTTCTGGGGGCGGCCGTGGCGGCGGGCCGCCAGCTCGCGGACGCGCCGCAGCACGAACTGCTCGTCCATGATCCCGAGCCAGCGGTCGAGGTTCACGGCGTACATGTGGCGCCGCGACCGGTCCTTGATGGCGGCGACGACCGGGGCCGCGGCGTCGAGCGCGCTCAGCCGCCCCTCGACGGTGTCGAGGTCGTGCTGCTCGATCGCGCTGCGCACCGCGAACTCGAACAGCGGCAGCCGCGCGGCCACCAGGTCGCGGACGGCCGCGTCGCCGTGAAGGATCCGCAGGTCGCACGGGTCGAGACCGTCCGGCTGGATCGCGACGAACGTCTGCGAGACGAACTTCTGCTCGTCGTCGAAAGCGCGCAGCGCCGCCTTCTTCCCGGCCGCGTCGCCGTCGAAGGTGAAGATCACCTCGCCGCGGAACTCGTCCTGGTCCATGAGCAGGCGGCGCAGCACCTTGATGTGGTCGTCGCCGAAGGCCGTCCCGCAGGTCGCGATCGCCGTCGGGACGCCCGCCAGGTGGCAGGCCATGACGTCGGTGTAGCCCTCGACCACCACGGCCTGCCGCCGCCGCGCGATCTCCTTCTTCGCGAGGTCGGCCCCGTACAGCACCGAGCTCTTGTGGAACAGCGGGGACTCGGGGGTGTTCAGGTACTTGGGGCCGTCGTCGTCCTCGTAGAGCCTGCGGGCGCCGAACCCGATGACGTCGCCGGACAGGTCGCGGATCGGCCACATCAGCCGGCCGCGGAACCGGTCCATCGGGCCGCGCCGCCCCTCCTTGGCGAGGCCGCCGGCGACGATGTCGCGGTCGGTGAAGCCGCGCCCGCGCAGGTGCCGGACCAGGCCCTCCCACTCGCGGGGCGCGAACCCGACGCCGAAGTGCTCGGCGTCGGCGGCCTCGAAACCGCGCTCGGAGAGGAACGTGCGGCCGATCGCGCCGTCGGCCGAGTTCAGCTGCTCGGCGTAGTACTCGGCGGCCGCCTTGTGCGCCTCGACCAGCCGGGCGCGCTGGCCGCCGTCCTGCCGGGGGCCGCGGCCGCCGCCGTCCTCGTAGCGAAGCTGGATGCCGGCCTGCGCCGCGAGCCGCTCCACCGCCTCGGTGAAGGACAGGTGCTCGATCTCCTGGACGAACTTGATGACGTCGCCGCCCGCCTCGCAGCCGAAGCAGAAGTACAGCCCGCGCGACGGCGTCACGTTGAACGACGGCGACTTCTCGTCGTGGAATGGGCAGAGGCCCTTGAGGTTCCCGCCGCCCGCGTTGCGGAGCTGCAGGTACTCGCCGATCACGTCGGCGATGGACGATCGCTCCCGGACGAGCGCGATGTCCTCATTGCGAATACGGCCTGCCACGACGAGGAGTCTACGGCGGTGCCCCGACATACGGCGCCGCAAGCCCGATCCCGAAGCCCGGTCCCCCGCCGTCCGGACCGCCGGGGCCATACCACCCGAGCAACTGATATGTACCAGCTACGCTCTGGACGTCACGGGGACGGGGTTCCTCCTCCGGCGACCGGTATCTCATGATTCATGGCCGGACTCGGCCGATCGCGCCACGGGTCGTACCGGATTTACTCTGGACAACGCGGACCGTCGCACGATGTGATGACGGACCGGAATTACGGCTTAACCCCCAGGCGGACCGATGACGGATGTAGTACTCGACGGCGTCGACAAGGTGTACCCAGGCGGGGTGGTCGCTGTCCGGAACGTCCGCCTGAAGATCAATGACGGCGAGCTGTTCGTCCTTCTCGGGCCGTCCGGCTGCGGCAAATCCACGATCCTGCGGATGATCGCCGGGCTGGAGGACATCACCAGCGGCGACCTGTGGCTGAACGGGGTGGTCGCCAACGACCTGCAGCCGCGCGAGCGGAACGTGGCAATGGTGTTCCAGGAGGGCGCGCTCTACCCGCACCGCACGGTCAAGGGCAACATGCTGTTCCCGCTGGAGGTCTCCGGGGACGACCGCGCCGAGGCGCACGCGAAGGTCCACGAGCTGGCCCGCGCCCTCGGCATCAACACGATGATCGACCGGCTGCCGCGCACGCTGTCGGGCGGCCAGCGGCAGCGGGCCGCGATCGGGCGGGCGCTGATCCGCGAGCCGTCGCTGTTCCTGATGGACGAGCCGCTGTCCAGCCTCGACGCCGGGCTGCGCACCGAGCTGCGCGTGGAGATCGCCGCGCTCGTGCGCTCCACCGGCACCACCACCGTCTACGTCACCCACGACCAGGTCGAGGCCATGACGATGGCCGACCGGATGGCGGTGCTGCGCGACGGCGTCCTGGAGGACGTCGGCACCCCCGAGCAGATATACGAGGACCCGGCGACGGTGTTCGTGGCCGCGTTCCTCAGCTCGCCGCCCATCAACCTTCTCCAGGCCACCTTGTGGGCGGTCGAGGGCGAGGGACTGCTGCTCGACTTCGGCGCGCAGCGGCTGTTGGTCCCTTGGAACGACCCAAGGGCGTCCTCACTGATCAGCCATCACGGCCAGACCGTCACGGTCGGGGTCCGCCCGGACACCCTCATGCCCATCGCCCCGGGCTCGCCCGCGCCGCCCGGGACCGTCCTGTCCGGCCAGATCCGCGCGCTGGAGTTCCACGGGCACGAATGGCTCGCCTACGCCGAGACCGGCATCCTCACGGTCGACGCGACCGAGGTGGGACGCCCCGCGGCGCCCGCGTCGTACGAGCCCGAGCGGCCCGGGCTGCTCGACCGGGTGCGGGCCCTGATCGGCAGGCCGGCGCCGGCCGAGGAGCCGGTCGAGGAGCACGCCGGCCACCACCGCCGCCGCGCCGACCTGGTCTTCCGCATCGGGGCGGGCGAACGGCCGAACCGCGGCGACCACATCGCGCTGACCGTCGACTTCGAGCGCGTCCTGTTCTTCGGCGCCGACGGGAAGCGCGTCAACCCCGTCCACCGGGCGCCCGCGATCCCGAAGCCGAAGCCCAGGGAGATCCACTCCCACGAGGGCCCCAGGCGCACCTGAGCACCTCACGCACCTGACATTTCTGGATCAGGCGGGGAGGTTCCCGCAGAGCGAGCCGCTGTAGTAGCGGATCTTCCATTGGATCTGCTCCTGCCGCGCGCGCAGCTCGGCGATCTGCTCCTCCACCCGGCGGTCGTGCTCCCGCAGCAGTTCGAGCCGCTCCTGCACCGTCTCGGGCCCGCCACGGGCCAGCTCGGAGTAGCGCAGCATCTCGGCGATCGGCATCCCGGTCCCGCGCAGGCAGCGCAGCATCTCCAGCCACTGCAGGTCGTCGTCGCTGAACACCCGCCGTCCCGACGCGTTCCGGGCGATGCCCGACAGCAGCCCGATCTTCTCGTAGTAGCGCAGCGTGTCGATGCTGAAGCCGCTCTTCTCGGCGGTCTCACCTGGGGAGTACGAGCTCACGTCCTTCAGGATCCCACCTGGAGTCCACTCCAGGTCAACACCGGGGCGCCGGGTTCGGGGTTCCGCGGCGCGCGGGCGCTTGACCTGGAGCGCGCTCCAGCACGCAGGGTGGGACGCGACAGTGACAACCCGCTGAGTCACGATCGACGAGAGAGGTCTGTCATGCGCGTCGGGCTCCAGATTCCGAGCTTCACCTTCCCCGGCGGACCCGGGCAGATCGGGCCGGCCTTCGGCCGAATGGCCAGGGACGCCGACCAGGCCGGGCTGCATTCGCTGTGGGTGATGGACCACTTCTTCCAGATCGGCGTGGTGGGTCCACCAGAGGAACCGATGCTGGAGAGCTACTCCGCGCTCGCCTACGCCGCCGCGCTGACGGAGCGGATCACGCTCGGCACGATGGTGACCGGCGTGACCTACCGGCATCCCGGCATCCTCATCAAGACGGTGACGACGCTGGACGTGCTGTCCGGCGGGCGGGCCTGGCTGGGCATCGGGGCGGCGTGGAACGAGGAGGAGTCGCGGGGGCTCGGTGTCCGGTTCCCGCCGGTCGCGGAGCGGTTCGAGCGGCTGGAGGAAACGCTGAGGATCGCGCACCAGATGTGGAAGGGCGATGAATCGGCATTCGAGGGCGACCATTACACATTGGAGCGTCCGCTGAATTCGCCGCCCGCGTTGAGGAGCCCGCATCCGCCGATCCTGATCGGCGGCGGAGGAGAGAAGAAGACGCTGCGGTTCGTCGCCAGATACGCCGACGCCTGCAACCTTTTCGACGGCGAGGAACTGCCCCGCAAACTGGACGTGCTGCGCGAGCACTGCGAGCGCGAGGGACGCGACTACGCCGAAATCGAGAAGACCTCGCTGGGCCGTTTCACCGGCCCGCCATCGGTGGACGAGGTCGTGGACACGATCGGCCGCCTCGCGGAACGCGGCGTCGACCATGCGATCTTCACGCAGGCCACCGGGCAGGATCTGGCGGGCACCCTCGGCGAGGCCCTGACCCAGATCGAGAAGCTCGTCCCCGCCGGGCGCTGACGGGCACCCACTGCAGGCGGGCTACCGGCGGCTCTCCCCCAGCGAAGGCAGCTTCGCCGGGTTCAGGACGCGGCTGTAGGCGGTGATGCGGCCGTCCGCCACCTCCGCCGTGTCGACGGCGGCCAGCCCGCCGTCCCGGTACACCAGGAACTCGAGGCGGCCGTTGACCTGCGCGGGGACGATCCGCAGCGCGCTGCGGGCGCTGACCCTGAGCAGCGCGGTGACGACCCGTCCGGCACCGGCGATGACCTTGCGGGCGGCGAAGACGCGGCCGCCGCCGTCGGTGGTGTAGGTCGCGTCCGGGTCGAGGAGTTCGAGGAGGGCGGCCTCGTCGCGCCGTTCGTAGGCGGAGCAGAACGCGGCCAGGACCCGCTCCCGCTCCGCCACGGGGGCCGGACGGCGCGGCAGGGCCGCCGCGATCTTGCGCCGGGCGCGGGAGGCGAGCTGGCGGCAGGCTGCGGGCGTCTTTCCGAGGACGTCCGCAAGCTGCTCGTACGGGACGTCGAACGCCTGGCGCAGGACGAAGGCGACCCGTTCCGGCGGTGACAGCTCCTCCATGACCAGCAGCATCGCGGTCCCGGCGGTCTCGTCCAGCAGGACGGGCTCGGCGGCGTCCGGGCCGGTCAGGAGGGGTTCGGGCAGCCAGGGGCCGACGTAGTCGACGCGGCGGGCGCGGGCGGAGCCGAGGACGTCGTAGGCGCGGCGGGCCGCCACGGTGATCAGCCAGGCCCGCAGGTCGCGGACGTCGTCGATGCCGTCGTGGGCGTGCGCGCGGATCCACACGTCCTGGACGATGTCCTCGGCGTCGGCGACGCTTCCGGTGATGCGGTACGCGGCACCGAACACGGCGGGACGGTGCGCGGGCCATTCCTCGTCGAAACGGCTCATGCGGCCGCTGGGGTGAACACCCATTTCTTGTACGACCAGTAGCGGAACGCCGCGCCGAAGGCGACGCCGGCGAGGAGCCCGCCGTTGTAGGCGACGCCGCCGTGCAGGCCGAGGGTGTAGTAGGTGAAGCCGGTGCACAGCACCTGGATGAGCAGCCCGACGCCGTTCAGCGCGAAGAAGATCGCGACCTCGCGGCCGGAGCCGTCGCTGTCGCGGTGGCGGAACACCCAGTACCTGTTGAGCAGGTAGGACGCCAGCGTGGACACCACGGTCGGGATGGCGACGCTCGTGACGGGGCTGCCGCCGAGCCAGGCGCGCATGAGGTTGGCGCCGAAGATCATGATGAGCGTGCCGACGACTCCGACGAAGCCGAAGCTGAGGAGTTCGCTCAGGAACTTGCCGCGGATCAGAAGCCTGCCTCGGAGGAATACCCGGTACGCCGGGGCGGACTCGACCGTTTTGACCGGTCTTGACCGCTGCATGGTGCTCACTCGCCCAGACCTTACCTGACTAGGACATTTCCCATCGTCGCAACCCACCCAAAAGATCAGCTCCGTGTTCTTCAACACTCGGTCTTGGCGGCCGGCTCGGCGGACGGGGCGGTCGGGACCGCCGCGGTCGCGGTCGCCGGGGCGAGCAGGACGATCAGCCCGACGAGCCCGACCGGGACGGCCAGCGCCCACGTGAGCCCCACGCCCTGCGCGATGAACCCGATGACGGGCGGTCCGCCGAGCAGGCCCAGGTAGCCGACGCCGGTGACGCGGGAGATCCCGGCCGCGGCGGGCACGCCGGGGACGTTCCCGGCCGCGCTGAAGGTGACGGGCGCGACGACCGCGACGCCGAGGCCGAACAGGGTGAAGCCGGCCACGGCGGCGGCCGGATGCCCCGCGGCGAGGCCGAGCCCGAGGCTGAGCGCCGCGATCAGGGAGCCC
The DNA here is from genome assembly GCF_004348535.1 of Actinomadura sp. KC216. Lineage (GTDB taxonomy): Bacteria > Actinomycetota > Actinomycetes > Streptosporangiales > Streptosporangiaceae > Spirillospora. Next base: position 14,713 of record NZ_SMJX01000116.1, on the reverse strand, counting down.
GTCCGCAGCACGGGGACGGGGCCGAACCGCGCGACGACCCGGTCGCCGGCGAGCCGCCCGATGGTCATCGCCACCGCGCAGCCGACGTAGCCGAGCCCGGCGGCGCCCGGTCCGGTGCCGAGGTCCTCGCGCAGGTAGATGGCGCTCCAGTCGGCCATGGCGCCCTCCCCGACGAACGAGCACAGCCCGATCACCCCGAGCGTGATCAGCAGCCATCGCGACGACGGCTTGACCCCGGAAGCCGCACCGGAAGCCGTCCCGGACGGCGCACCGGACGGCGCATCGCGGCGGGAGGCAGGGGCGGGGTCGTACTCGGGGACGGCGTCCGCGGAACGGTCCAGCAGGCCGCGGCAGCCGAGGGCGAGCAGCGCCGCCAGCACCGCCGCCGCGGCGGTCAGGTGCAGCGGGACGGGGACGTCCGCGTGCGCCGCGCCCGAGCCGATGAGCGCCGCCACGAGCGTCCCGATGCTGTACGCGCCGTGCAGGCCGGACATCAGCGGGCGCCCGTACCCGCGCTCGACGGCGACTCCCTGGGCGTTCATCGCCACGTCCATCAGGCCGAGCGAGGCGCCCATCAGCAGCAGGGCGAAGATCAGCGCGCCGATGTTCCAGGCCAGGCCGAGCGGGACCAGCGACGCGGCGCAGACGATCCCGGCGGCGATGGTCGTGGCACGGCTGCCCCAGCGGCCGACGATCCGTCCCGCGAAGCGCACCGCGACCACGATGCCGATGGGCGCGCCCAGCAGGGCGACGCCCATCGAGCCCTCGCTCAGCCCGAGATGCTCCTTGATCTGCGGGATGCGCGCGACCCAGGCCGCGACGAGCAGGCCGTGCACGACGAACGCCAGCGTCACGGCGACGCGGGCCCGGCCGAGCGTCGCGATCTTGTCCGTAACCACCTAGCAGACTGTACGTGCCTTACGGGTCTCGCGGCGCGCGGGAGTTCAGGCGAGGTCGGCCGGCGAGTTCAGGCGAGGTCGGCCAGGGGGACGCCGGGGTCGGTCAGGCGGGCGGCGTCGACGGGGCGGCCGGAGCGGATCAGGGCCTGGATGTCGCCGGTGACGTCCCACACGTTGACGTTCATCCCGGCGACGACCCGGCCGCCGGACAGCCAGAACGCGATGAACTCGCGTCCGGGGACGTCCCCGCGGTACACGACCTCGTCGTACTCCCCCGGCGACGCGACGCCGGACATCTCCATGCCGAGGTCGTACTGGTCGCTGAAGAAGTACGGGACGCGGTCGTAGGAGACGTCCTGGCCGAGCATGGCGCGGGCGGCGGCCGGGCCGCCGTTCAGGGCGTTCGCCCAGTGCTCGACGCGGATCCGGCGCCCGAGCAGCGGGTTGTAGGCGTTGGCGACGTCACCGGCCGCGTAGATGTCGGGGTCGGACGTGCGCAGCGAGGCGTCGACGAGGACGCCGTCGGAGACGTCGAGCCCGGCCTCCTCGGCGAGCCGGGTGTTGGGCCGCACCCCGATGCCGACGACCACGACGTCGGCGGGCACCTCCGCGCCGCCCGAGGTGACGACGGCGGACACGGCACCGGCGCCCCAGAACCCGGCGACGCCCTGGTCGAGCCGCAGGTCGACGCCGTGCTCGCGGTGCAGGTCGGCGAAGGCGCCGCCGAGCTCGGGGCCCATCGCGGCGTGCAGCGGCGTCGGCTCCGGCTCGATGATCGTCACGTCGTTGCCGTGGGTGCGGGCGGCGGCGGCCGTCTCCAGCCCGATCCAGCCCGCCCCGGCGACGACGACGCGCCGCCCGCCGTGCATGAGGGACTGCTTCAGCGCCGCAGAGTCGGCCATCGTCCGGAGGTAGTGGATGCCCTGCAGCTTGGATCCGGGCACTTCGAGGCGCCGCGGGGACGCGCCCGTCGCCAGCAGCAGCTTGTCGTAGCCGATCGGCTCCTTGGTGGACAGGCGCACCTGGTGCGCGTCCCGGTCGATGGAGGCGACGGAGACGCCGACCCGCAGCTCCACGTCGTGCTTCTCGTACCAGTCGGCCTCGTGGACGTGGGCCTTCTCGCGCGGCTCCTTGTCCAGCAGGAAGCCCTTGGACAGCGGAGGCCGCTCGTACGGCCGCTCGATCTCGTCCCCGATCAGCAGCAGCCGGCCCGTGAAGCCCTCCTCTCGGAGCGTTTCCGCCGCCTTGGCACCCGCCAGGCTGGCGCCGGCGATGACGAACGTCTCCTCGGGCATGACGACCGACCTCCTGTAGTTGACCTGTAGCTATCCCTACAGCGGCCTCCGTAACGAGACAAGTGTCATCGTTGCGCGCGTCGGGGCATATTCGACGCAACGCCCCGGCCGCCGGCGCGCCCTTCCGGCGCCGGGCCCCGGAAAGGCACAGGTGATCAACGGGTGCGGCCGTCCAGCAGGCGGTGGCGGGCCATCGCGGTGAGATCGGTCATCGACGCGATCTGGTCGATGACGGCGCGCAGCCGGCCCGCGTCGTCGGCGGCGTCCTCGAAGGCGGCGCGGAACCCCGGTTCGAGCGTTTCGGGCGCGCCGTCGAGGGTCAGGCCCGCCAGCTCGGTGATCAGCGTCCGCTGGCGGGCCCTGACCTCCTCGTGGCTGATCCACACGTAGTGCGCCGTGATGCCCTTGAGCAGCGCGTTCTCCAGCCGCTGCGCCCGCGGGACGATCAGCTCCGCCGCGTACCTGGTCAGCGGGCGGTCGCCGTAGGCGTCGCGGGTGGCGGTCTCGGCGGCGAGGCAGAACCGGCCGATCAGCGTGCTGGTGAGGTTCTTCAGCGCGGCGAGGCTGCGCGGGGTGCCGTCGTAGCGGTCGGGCCAGTACGGCTCGGCGAGCAGCGTCTCGAAGCGCTCCTCCAGCTCGGCGAGGTCGGCGTCGGCGCAGTACAGCTTGATCGCGGTGGCGGCGACGAGGCGGCGCTCGGCGGGGTCGGCGAGGCGGGCGAAGTCGATGTGCCCGGCGACCAGCGCGTCCTCCAGGTCGTGGACGGAGTAGGCGACGTCGTCGCTCCAGTCCATGACCTGGGCCTCGAAGCACGTCCGGCCGGGTTCGACGCCTTCGCGGACCCAGCCCGCGACGTCCGTGTCGTCGGCGTACACGCCGAACTTGCCGTTGACGGCCTCGGTCTGCGACCACGGGTACTTCATCGCGGCGTCCAGCGCGGCGCGCGTCAGGTTGAGGCCGACGCTGCGGCCGTACAGGGGCGGGCCGTCCGGCGCGAACGACTTGGGCTCCAGCCGGGTCAGGACGCGCAGGCTCTGCGCGTTGCCCTCGAAGCCGCCGCAGTCGCGCGCGACGACGTCGAGCGCGGCCTCGCCGTTGTGCCCGAACGGCGGGTGCCCGATGTCGTGGGACAGGCACGCCGTCTCCACCAGGTCGGGGTCGCAGCCGAGGGACTTGCCCAGCTCCCGGCCGACCTGCGCGCATTCGAGCGAGTGGGTCAGCCGGGTGCGCAGGCTCTGCACGGTGTCGGCGGTGGCGTCGGCGCCGGGCGAGGCGACCTGGGTCTTCGCGGCGAGCCGCCGCAGGGCCGCGCTGTGCAGGACGCGGGCGCGGTCGCGCTCGAAGGCGGTCCGGTCGCGCCGCTTGGCGGGCTCGGGCGCCCAGCGCTCCCGGTCCCGTGCCGTGTAGGCGGAGTTTCCGTGACCGGATTCCCCGTGAATCGAGTTGGTCGTCATGGCCCTATCCAGGGTAAGCGGGCACGCCCGCGGCCGGTCCGGGATCAGCGGCCCGGCGGGTCAGCCGTCGGCCGGGCCGGCGGACGGGTCGATGTGGATGCGCCGGGCGGTCTCGCTCGGCGTCTTCACACTCTTGCCCAGCAGGACGTACGACAGGTAACCCCCGGTCTCCCGGACGATGTAGTGGAACTGGGTGCCGCGGGTCTGGACGCTGGGGCCGCTGCGCGTTGGGGACGCGGCCGCCTGGATCCCGTTGTCCTCGGCCATCTTCTTGGAGCGCAGGCCGTGCCACGGGTCGGTGACGATCACCCCGGACGTCCAGTGGTGCCGCTTGAACTCCTTGCCTGCGGCCTGCATGCTCTCCAGCGTGTCGCGCCCGACGGGCACCGCGAACACCTTGGACGCGGGCACCCCGCCCTTCTCGATCAGCCACGTGCGGCCGGCGGCGGCCTCGGTGTAGTTGTCGCCGGGGGCCTTGCCGCCGACGGTGACGATGGCGGGCGCGACGCCGTCGCGGTAGAGGTCGAGGGCGTGCTGGAGCCGCCATTTCAGCGTCGGGGACGGCCTGCCGTTGTACTGCGCCGCGCCGAGGACGATGATCGCGTCGGAGCGGGGCCGCTCGTCCTGGCGGGCCTGGTACCAGACCCGCGCGCCGACGGCGAGCGGCGTCAGGACGGCGACGGCGATCAGCCCGGCGAGGACGCTCGCCGGGATCGTGAACCAGGGCGACCGCCTGCGCCGCCCGTCCCGGCGACCCCGCCGTCCGGTATCGCGGGGCTCGCCGGTTTCGGGCGCATCAACACGGGTTTCGGCGTCTTCGGGCCGGACGGTCGCGTGCTCGGTCTCCGGCACATCCACTTCCAACGTCATCGCATCGGACACGTTAGGTTAGATGCTCCGGCGCATGCGCCCGGTTCGCCGGTTTGGTTGTCGTCCCGCCCACAGATCATCAGGCGGGGGCGGGGATCAGCGGCTGTCGCTGCCTCCCGGGGAGCCGGCCGCCTCGATCGCGGCCCGCCCGGCCTCCAGCCGCGCGACGGGGACGCGGAACGGAGAGCAGGACACGTAGTCGAGGCCGACGTCGTGGCAGAAGTGCACCGAGTCGGGGTCGCCGCCGTGCTCGCCGCAGATCCCGAGGTGCAGGTCGGGGCGGACGCGGCGGCCCTCCTCCACGGCGATGCGGACGAGCCGCCCGACGCCGTCCCGGTCGAGCGTCTCGAACGGCGACACCCCGAAGATCCCGAGTTCCAGGTACCGGGAGAAGAACGCCGCCTCGACGTCGTCGCGGGAGAAGCCCCAGGTCGTCTGGGTGAGGTCGTTGGTGCCGAAGGAGAAGAACTCGGCGGCCTCGGCGATCTGCCCGGCGGTCAGCGCGGCCCGCGGCAGCTCGATCATGGTGCCGATCAGCGCGGGGACGTCGACGCCGGTGGCGTCCTTGACGTCGGCGAGGATGCCGCGGGCCTCGTCGCGGACGGCCTCCAGCTCCTGCACGGCCCCGACGAGCGGGATCATGATCTCGGGGCGCGGGTCGCCGCCCGCCTTCCGTCGGGCCGCCGCGGCCTCGGCGATCGCGCGGACCTGCATTCCGAAAAGTCCCGGAATCACCAAACCGAGCCGCACGCCGCGCAGGCCCAGCATAGGGTTCTGCTCGTGCAGTCGGGTGACTGCTTCGAGCAGTCTCCGGTCTTTGGCATCCGCGTCGTCGCCTGCGAGCGCGACCCTGACCGACAGCTCGGTGAGGTCGGGGAGGAATTCGTGCAGCGGCGGGTCGATCAGCCTGATCGTGACCGGCAGCCCGTCCATGGCCGCGAAGATGCCCTCGAAGTCCTGCCGCTGGAGCGGCTCCAGGGCGTCCAGCGCGGCCTTCCGCCCGGCCTCGTCCTCCGCGAGGATGAGCTGCTCGACGAGCCGGCGCCGGTCGCCGAGGAACATGTGCTCGGTGCGGCACAGCCCGATCCCGGCGGCGCCGAACCGGCGGGCGCGGGCCGAGTCGTCGGGGTTGTCGGAGTTGGCGCGGACCTTCAACCGGGCCCGCGCGTCGGCGTGCTCCATGACCCGGTGGACGGCCTTGACCAGGTCGTCGCCACCCTCGGCGGACAGCTCCCCCTCGAAGTACCGGACGACGGGCGAGTCCTCGACGGGCACCTCGCCCAAGTAGACGTCCCCGGACGACCCGTCGATGGAGATCACGTCGCCCTCGCGGACGGTCACGCCGCCGGGCGCGGTGAAGTGCCCGTCCTTGACGTCGACGTCCAGCTCCTCGGCGCCGCACACGCACGTCTTGCCCATGCCGCGGGCGACGACGGCGGCGTGCGAGGTCTTCCCGCCGCGGGACGTCAGGACGCCCTTCGCCGCGACCATCCCGGCGAGGTCGTCGGGGTTGGTCTCGCGGCGGACGAGGATCACGTCCTCGCCCCGCCCGGCGAGCTCCACGGCCCGCTCGGAGGTGAACACGGCCTTGCCGACGGCCGCGCCCGGCGAGGCGTTCATGCCCTTGGTGAGCTTCTGGACGTCCTCGACCCTGCTGGCGAAGCGGGGGAACATGAGCTGGGCGAGCTGGTCGCCGGTGACGCGGCGGGCGGCCTCGTCCGCGTCGATGAGGCCCTGGTCGAGGAGCTGGCAGGCGATGCGGAACGCCGCGGCGGCGGTGCGCTTGCCGACCCGGGTCTGGAGCATCCACAGCTTCCCGCGCTCGATCGTGAACTCGATGTCGCACATGTCGCGGTAGTGGTTCTCCAGCGTCTCCATGATCTGGAGAAGCCGGTCGTAGGACGCCTTGTCGATGCGCTCCAGCTCCATCAGCGGGACGGTGTTGCGGATGCCGGCGACGACGTCCTCGCCCTGCGCGTTCTGCAGGTAGTCGCCGTAGATGCCCTGCTGCCCGGACGCGGGGTCGCGGGTGAACGCGACGCCCGTCCCGGAGTCCATGCCCATGTTGCCGAAGACCATCGCGCAGATGTTGACGGCCGTGCCGAGGTCGACGGGGATGCGCTCCTGGCGCCGGTACAGGACGGCCCGGGGCGCGTTCCACGACCCGAACACCGCCTCGACGGCCAGGTCCATCTGCTCGCGCGGGTCGGACGGGAACTCCCGGCCCGCCTTCTCCCGGACGATGCCCTTGAACCGGTCGACGAGCGCCTTGAAGTCCTCGGCGGTGAGGTCGGCGTCGTCGTCGCTGCCGCGGGCGCGCTTGACGTCCTCGACGGCGTCCTCGAACAGGTCGCCGTCGATGTCCAGGACGGTCTTGCCGAACATCTGGATCAGCCGGCGGTAGGAGTCCCACGCGAACCGCTCGTCGCCCGCCTGCTCCGCGAGCCCGAGGACGGACTCGTCGTTCAGCCCGACGTTCAGGACGGTCTCCATCATGCCCGGCATGCTGAACTTGGCGCCGGAACGTACGCTGACCAGCAGCGGGTCGTCGCTCTGGCCGAGCTTCTTGCCCATCGCGGACTCCAGCGCGGCGAGGTGCCGGTTCACCTCGTCCGCGAGTCCCTCGGGCGGGCTCCCGTGCTCCAGGTAGTGGCGGCAGGCCTCCGTGGTGATCGTGAATCCGGGGGGCACGGGCAGTCCGAGGTTGGTCATCTCGGCCAGGTTGGCGCCCTTGCCGCCCAGCAGATCCTTGAGGTCCTTGTTGCCCTCGGTGAAGTCGTACACGAACTTCGGCACGGGGAGCTCCTTTACGCTCCGGTTCCTCCCAGCGGCAGTACCGGCCCGCCGCGGCGGGGGCGCGGGGTCGCGGTCCCCCGGGCGGCGGGTCCGCTGCCCTGTTTGGCCGGGACTGTACCCGCGAATCCGGGCCTCGCTCGGCGCCCCTTGCGCGGGAGGGCGTTTGCGCAGGTCAGGCCGCAGATAGTGGTCTATTCCAATTCGGACCAACGGGGATGATCGGGTCGGAAACGCCGCCGCCCGGCGGCGGGACGCGCCCACGCCACGGAAGAGGGAATGATGGATCAAGGAGGTGAGGCTGTGAGGCCGAAGGTCGCGGGCGGCCGGGCGGGAGATCCGTTCGCCCCCATCGCCGACTACGGGTTCCTGTCGGACTGCGAGACGACCGCGCTGGTCGCGCCGAGCGGCAACATCGAGTGGATGTGCCTGCCCAGGATGGACTCCCCCAGCGTGTTCGGGTCGATCCTGGACCGCGACGCCGGGTACTTCCGGGTCGGCCCGGCAGGCGTGGAGGTGCCCGCCGCGCAGCGCTACATCCCCGGCACGATGGTGATGGAGACCACCTGGTGGGTGCACGGCGGCTGGCTCGTGGTGACGGACGCGCTGCTCATGGGCCCGTGGCACCACGAGACGGAACGGTCCCACACGCACCGCCGCGCCCCCACCGACTACGACGCCGACCACGTCCTGCTGCGGATGGTCCGGTGCGTGAACGGCCAGGTGCAGGTGCGGCTCGACTGCATGCCGGTGTTCGACTACGGCCGCTCGCCCGCCCGCTGGGAGCACACCGGCGCCGGGTACCACGAGGCCGTCGCGCGCGGTAACGGCGTCGGGCTGCGGCTCACCACCGACATGAACGTCGGGTTCGAGGGGTCGCTCGCGACGTCCCGGACGCTGCTGAAGCAGGGCGAGTCGCGGTTCGTCGCGCTGTCGTGGAGCGAGCACGCGGCGCCGTCGTCCTGGAACGAGGCGCAGGAGCGGCTGATCTGGACCGTCCACCACTGGCAGCACTGGCTGGACCGCGGCCGTTTCCCCGACCATCCCTGGCGCAGCCACCTGCAGCGCAGCGCGCTGACGCTGAAGGGCCTGACGTTCGGGCCGTCCGGCGCGGTGGCGGCCGCGGCGACGACGTCGCTGCCCGAGTCGCCCGGCGGCGACCGGAACTGGGACTACCGCTACACCTGGATCCGCGACTCCACGATGGCGCTCTGGGCCTTCTACACCCTCGGTTACGACTGGGAGGCCAACGACTTCTTCTACTTCATCACCGACGTCGCCGAGGCCGCCGAGGGCAAGCTGCAGATCATGTACGGGCTGGACGGGCGGGAGGAACTGCCCGAGTCCACGCTCGACCACCTGTCCGGGTACGGGGACGCGCGTCCCGTCCGGATCGGCAACGAGGCGTACATGCAGGCCCAGCACGACGTGTGGGGCGCGATCATCGGCTCCATCTACCTGTTCGTCCGCAAGCGGGACCGGCTGGACGACCGGCTCTGGAAGATCATCATCAAGCAGGTGGAGGACGCGCTCGCCAACTGGCGCGTCCCCGACTGCGGCATGTGGGAGGTGCGCGGCGAGCCGCAGCACTTCACCTCGTCCAAGGTGTTCTGCTGGGTGGCGGCCGACCGCGGCGCCCGCCTCGCCCGCATCCGGGGCGACCGCGACCGGGCCGAGCGCTGGCAGGCCGCCGCCGACGAGATCCACGCCGACGTCCTCGCCAACGCGCTGGACGAGCGCGGCGTCTTCACCGCCCACTACGGCGCGACGACCCTGGACGCGTCCGCGCTGCTGATCCCCCTGCTCGGCTTCCTGCCCGCCGACGACAAGCGGGTGCGGGAGACCGTCCTCGCCATCGCCGACGAGCTGTCGGAGGACGACCTCGTCCTGCGCTACCGCCCCGCGGAGACCGACGACGGTTTCGAGTCGGACGAGGGCACCTTCACGATCTGCTCGTTCTGGCTGGTCAGCACGCTGGTGATGATCGGCGAGCTGGACCGGGCGCGGGCGCTGTGCGAGAAGCTGCTGTCGTACGCGAGCCCGCTGCAGCTGTACGCGGAGGAGATCGACCCGCACACCGGCCGCCACCTGGGCAATTTCCCGCAGGCGTTCACCCACCTCGCCCTGATCAACGCCGTCATGCAGGTCATCAGGGCGGAAAGCAACGAACCCCAATCGCCCTTGGCATAAACCCGGCGGTTCCTGACAGGGGGACTTGACCGCTGATTCCGTGTGGCGGCTTATAGGACGGCCGCCTCGCGGAAAGGGCCGGAGCAACCACACTCCAGCACAGTCCGGCGACGCTCCGTGTCCGGGGCCGGCACGACCGCCCCGGCCTTTAATTACGACTTGACACCGAGTTGTCGGAATTGCGTCTTTTGTCGGTGGCCCCGGCTACGGTTCCGCCGTGACCACACCGCCCCCTCCCGACAACGCTCCGGACACCCCCGGCTGGGCCCCACTCGACCCGCCGGTCCAGGACTTCACCCTGGGTCCACCGGCTCCTTCCCTCGGACCGCCCTCCGGCCCCGAGCCGCCGTCCGCCCCCGTCCCGGCGCGGACGGACCGGCTCGCGATCGCCGCCTTGGTCACGGGACTCTGCGGGCTGGTCCTGTTCGCGATCGGCTTCGCCATCGCCGCACTCGTCCGGACCGGGCGCCGGACGGACGGGCGCCCGGCCGAGAAGGGCAGGGGCCTCGCCATCGGCGGGCTCGCCGCCTCGGCGGTCTGGATCGCCGCCACGGTGCTCGCGGTGGCAGTCCTCGGACGCGGGCCGTTCTCCACGGGGACGGAAAGCTCTGCCTCTCCGCCCCCTGACGGTTACGTCCTCACCTCCACGTTGAAGGTCGGCGACTGCCTCACCGCGCTCGACGACCCCGCCGTTCCGTACGTGTCGCCCAGCCCCTGCAATCACCCGCACAACGGCGAAGTGATCGGCAAGGTCACGCTTCCGGACGCCCCGTTTCCCGGACATCAGAAGCTGACCGAGCAGGCCGAGAAGGCGTGCAAGGAGCGGATCCCGGCGAAGCTGAAGGACGTCGACGACCTCAAAACCCGGATGGACGTTCCCGACGAGAAGGAATGGAAAGACGGCGACCGCGGGGTCACCTGCATACTCGTGGCCGCCATCAACCAGGCGCTCACCACACCGTTCGCCGATCTGTACAACAATCCACCGCCCCAAAGCGAGCCGAAGCGAGGCGACTGCGTCGAGGAATGGGTCGAGCCGGGGCCACAGCCCGTCGTGGACTGCACGGTGAAGCACAAGTACCAGGTGTACGCGGTCTACGAAATGCGGAAAGGGAAATACCCCGGCGAGACCGCGCTCCTGGAGATGTCCGCGGCGGAGTGCGCCAAGCACGCGTTGAAGGTCTGGGGCACCCGCGTGCCGCTCCACCTCGTGGATCCCAACGCCGCGACGCCCACCAAGGAGAGCTGGGATGCGGGATACCGGAAGGTGTTCTGCCTGGTCATCGGCAAGAAGGGGCCGCTGAAGCGGTCGGTGGTGCCGCACTGACCCCAACAATGGCGCGGCCGCTCCACACATTGGCGAAAGGCACTGGAAATGGTTTGTTCGTCGGCTGATCTGAACGGGGTACCGCTGTGAGCACGCCACCGCCCTTTACCCCAGCCCCGGACCCGGACCCGGACCCGGAAGACTCCGCGCCCACCGCCGGAGCCGGAGCCGGGCAGCCTGCCTGGGCGCCGCCAGGTGATTCCGGCGTTCCAAGCGCCTCCGGGCCCGGCCCGGGCATGCCGGGGCCTTGGCCGGGCCGGGACGTCCCGTTCTACGCCGGACCCCCGCAACCGGAGCCGCCGCTCGTGCCCCGGACGAACCGGCTGGCGATCGTCGCGTTCGTCACCGGGCTCTGCGGGCTGGTCCTGCTGGCGGTCGGCTTCGCGATCGCCGCGCTGGTGCAGGCCGGGCGGCGCGGCGAGCGGGGCAAGGGCCTGGCCGTGGGCGCGCTCGTCGTGTCCGCCGTCTGGGCCATTACGGCGGCGGTCGCCCTCGCCGTGGCGGTGGGGTCGCTGGTCACCGCCGACCGGGACGAGTCGGGACAGGTCACCGGCAAGGACAGGGTGCTCCCAGCGGCGCTGCGGGTGGGCGACTGCGTCACCGATTTCGAGGCCGGCTCGCTGCGGACCCCCGTGACGGCACTGCCTTGCACGGAGCCGCACGAGAGCGAGGTCGTCGCCCAGGCGGAGCTGCCGGAGGGCGATTTCCCAGGGAACAGGCGGATTCACGAACTGTCGACCGATGCCTGCTACCTCAAGACGATCCGTTTTCTGAAGAGCCGGCATTACGAGCACCTGGAGCCTTACCTCATCATGCCGACGAAAACGAATTGGGACGCCGGCGACCGGAATGTGCTCTGCCTGCTCACCTATACCGGGCCCGGCACCATCACCCTGCCGCTCGCTCAGACCCTGGATCCGAAACTGAAGTACTGGACCGAACTCGCCTACGGCGACTGCTTCGGGAAATCGGACTCGGACGCCCCGACGCAGCGCGTCCTCTCCTGCACCCAGGAGCACTGGAGCCAGGTGTACGCGGTCCTCACCATGAAACCGGGCCCGTATCCAGGGCCGAGGGCGATGGAGCGGAAGGCGGACGCTACCTGCGAAAAGCAGCTGAAAAAGGCCTTCGGCAAGCGTCCGTACCCTGAGTACTACTCGTTCTACTACGCGGAGAAATTCGAGTGGGACGGCGGGATCCGTACCGTCGTCTGCTTCGGCACGAGCGAGAAGCGCCTGCTGAAGAAGTCGATGCTGCCGCGCTGACAGGCGGCGGCCCGGCGGCCCGGCGGCCCGGCGGGCGGGCCCCGCGGAATCCGGGGCCCGCCGTACCGGTCAGACGACCGCGCCCGAGTCGTGCGTGGTTCGGCGCGGCGGGCGGGACTTGGCCTTGCGCTGCGGCGGCGGCGACTTCGCGAAGCGCTCCAGGACGACCGCCATCGGCGTCGCGGTGAACACGCTGGAGTACGTGCCGACGATGATCCCGATGAGGAGCGCGATGGCGAAGTCGGTCAGCGAGTCGCCGCCGAGGACCGCCAGGGCGGACAGGATGAACAGCGCGCCCATCCCGGTGTTGATCGTCCGCGGGACGGTCTGCAGCACGCCCCGGTTCGCGATCGTCGCGAACCGGCCCTTCGGGTTCTCGCCCCACATCTCCCGGACGCGGTCGAACACGACGACGGAGTCGTTCACCGAGTACCCGATGATCGTGAGCAGGGCGGCGAGGAAGACCCCGTCGATCGGTTTCCCGAGCCAGGCGAAGATCCCGGTGACGATCGTGATGTCGTGGAACATGGCGATGACGGAACCGGCCGCGAACGTCCAGCGGAACCTGATCGTCAGGTAGGCGAGTTGCACCAGCAGCGCGACGGCGAGGGCGATGAGGGCCTTGTTGCGCAGCTCGTCGCCGAGGCTGGGGCCGATCAGCTCGTCGCGCTGCTTGGTGGCCCCGCCGCCCTTCTCCGCCAGCGCGTCGTGGATGCGCTTCTCCTCCTCGTTGGTGAGGTCGACCGTCCGGACGGAGATGTCGTCCTGCCCGGAGGTCTGGACGACGGCGCGCGGGAACCCGGCGTCGGCGACGGCGGAGCGCGCGACGTCGATGTCCACGTGACGGGACGTGGAGTACTCGACGAGCCGCCCGCCGGTGAACTCCACACCGAAGTTGAGGCCGCGGACGAAGATCCCGGTGAGGGCGACGACGACGGCGAGCGCGGAGATCCCGAGCCAGAGGCGGCTGCGTTTCATCAGGTCGGGGCCGCTCTCCTCCAGCCACCGGCGGATCCGCCCGGCGCCGCTGAGCCCGCCCGCCTTGCCCTTGCTGAGCCGGGGCATCCGCGCCGCGGCGGCGTCGGTCAGGACGCGGCTCAGCAGCATCGCCGAGACGAGGGAGGCGAGGACGCCGATGGTCAGCGTGACACCGAACCCCTTCACCGGGCCGGAGGCGAGGAAGAACAGCAGGGCGGCGGCGAGCAGGGTGGTGACGGCGGTGTCCGCGATCGCCGACCACGCCTTGTTGAACCCGACGGCCAGCACCGTCCGCGCGGTGCGTCCCGGAGCGGCCGACAGCTCCTCTCTGGCGCGTTCGAAGGCCAGCACGTTGGCGTCGATGGCCATGCCGATCGCGAGGACGAAACCGGCGAGCCCTGGCAGGGTCAGGGTCGCGCCGACGGCGACGAGCGCGGCGTAGGAGATCAGCGCGTATCCGGTCAGCGCGATCGTGGCGAGGAAGCCGACGAGCCGGTAGACGGCGACGATGAACAGGCCGGTCAGGATGATCCCGATGACGGCGGCGCGGGCGCTGGCGTCGATCGCCTCGTCGCCGAGCGTCGGGCCGACCACCCGCTGCTCGATGACCTTCACGGGGACGGGCAGCGAGCCGCCCTCGATCAGCGCGGCGAGGTCCTTGGCCTCCGTGGCGCTGAAGTCGCCGGTGATCTGCGTCGAGCCGCCGGTGATGCCGACGCCGCAGGACACGCTCTCGGTGACGCCCGGGGAGGAGATCACCTTGCCGTCCAGGACGATCGCGATCCGCCGCTCGTCACCGGCCGCGCACGCGGCCTTGGCGGTCAGCTGCTCCCACGTCTTGCCGCCGGAGCCCTTGAAGTCGACGTTGACGGCCCAGCCGCCGACGTTCTGCGGGTCGTAGGTCGCGCTGGCCGAGCCGATGCCGGCGCCGGTGAGCGCGGCGGGCCCGATCAGGATCGGCTGGCCGCTCTCGTCCGGGACCACCTGCTGCCCCTTCTCAGGCTTGCCGGTGTTGGGCAGCACCGGATGGGCGGTGAGCTGCGCGGTCTTGCCGAGCGCCTGGGTCGCCCTGGTCGGGTCCTGGACGTCGGGCAGCTCCACGATCAGCCGCCGCTCGCCGGAGCGGGTGAGCGAGGACTCCGCGACGCCGAGCGCGTCGACGCGGCGCTGGAGCACCTCGCGGGCGCGGTCGGTGGACTCCCGGTCGGCCTTGACGGTCGGCGAGTCCTGGGTCTCGAGGACGATCTGGGTGCCGCCGCGCAGGTCGAGGCCGAGGCGGGCGGGTTTGGACCAGGCGAAGTAGAACGATGTGGCGAGCACGGCGAACGCCAGTACCGCCCGCACCATGTTGGCGCGAGTCAAAGGGAACCTCCACACGGGCTTCGGCGCCGGGCGGCTGCGCGGCACCGCGGACGACTAGCTCAGATCCGCGGGGAGGTGGGAGGGGCGCGGCCGCGCGGGACGCCCTCGGGCGCGACGTCCGGAGCGGCGTGGACGGCGAAGGCCCTGGCGGCGCGCCCGGACGGCGGCCGGACGTCGACGCTGGACGGGGGCAGCACCGCGAACGCCGGATGCGTGACGACCGGCGACTGCCCGGCCTGGGCGAGATGCGCGTGGACCGCCTGCACGTGGGGGCGCGGAC
>NZ_SMJX01000115.1 GCF_004348535.1 Actinomadura sp. KC216 | reverse complement strand
GGGATGAGCATTGGGTGAACTCCGTTAGAGTCCGTGGTGCCCGCGTGAGGGGCCGACACTCCCCGGATCGCATTACCTCTAGGGTAATTGTGGACATTCCGGACGCTTGTGATACCTTTCACGAACAACGGACGACCACTCAACGTGACCAGCCGGAGCCCTCATGCACATCTCCGACACGCGGATGCTCCGCGGTGCCGCGATCCCGGCAGCCGCCGCCGGGGTGGGCGCCGTCCTCATCGGCCTGCTGACCGTCGGCGCCAAGGGCGCGACCGCCGCGGCGCTGGCCACCGTCGTTGTGATCGCCTTCTTCTCGCTCAGCGCCCTCGCGGTGTCCTGGGCGGCGAAGTACTCCGCGCAGACGATGATGCTCGCCGCCCTGGCCGGCTACACCGTCAAGATCCTCGCCGTGATGCTCCTGGTCAGCATCATGGACGAGGTCACGATCTGGAACACCAAGGTCTTCGGCTGGACGGTCATCGGCCTCGCGCTGCTGTGGATCGCCGCCGAGTTCCGCGTCGCGATGAAGCACAAGCTCTACATCGACGAGCCCCAGAACGTCCTGGACCGGAGTCCGTGATGACGCACTCACGGACGGTGCCGGCCTTCAAGGACTACTCCAATATGACCACCGCATGGGTGGCCTGCTATCGTCCGGAGCGCGATGAGCGAGCAGAAACGTCGGCCGGAGGACGGTCAACGGGAATTCGCCGATGCCGCATGGTCCGTACCCAGCTACCTCCTCTCCGGGATGATCATCTGGGGCGGTCTCGGGTGGCTGCTGTCCGAATGGACGGGCCAGGAGTGGCTGATCCCGGTCGGCGTGATCATCGGTGTCGGGCTCGCCGTCTACCTGGTCTACGTGAAGTACGGTCGCCACTCCCTCTGAGCGGCTCCGCCGCAGAGGAAGCAGCCGCCGAGGAAGTCTTTGTGAAACATCAACACAGTGATGAAGGGAACGCCGCGTGAACGCGCTGACGGTCCTCGCCTCCGAGGGGGCTGAGTTCCAGGCCCCTGGGACGGAGCTGTTCGAATTCCCGCCCCTCTTCGCCGGCGGCCCCGAGTGGCTCACCAAGCCGGTCTTCTTCGCGGTCTTCGGCTCGCTGGTCGTGTGCGTCTTCTTCTGGAGCGCGTTCGCCAAGCCCAAGCTGGTGCCGAAGGGCGTCCAGAACATCGGCGAGATCGGCTACATGTTCGTGCGGGACGAGATCGCCCGCCCGTTCCTCGGCCGCAACACTGAGCGGTGGATGCCGTTCCTCATGTCGGTGTTCTTCCTCGTCTGGGTCTGGAACATCTTCGCGGTCGTCCCGATCATCCAGTTCCCGGTCGCCTCGCACATCGCGTTCCCGGCCGTCCTGGCGCTGTCGGTCTACTTCATCAAGGTGTACCTGGGCATCAAGCACCAGGGCCCGGCGAAGTACTTCACGAACATGATCCCGCGCGGCCTGCCGCTGCCCGTCTACTTCCTGCTGGTGCCGATCGAGTACCTCTCGACGTTCATCATCGCGCCGTTCACCCACGCGGTCCGGCTCTTCGCCAACATGTTCGCCGGGCACATGATCCTGGCGTTCTTCAGCCTCGTCGGCTTCTGGTTCCTGTTCGAGAAGCCCACGGTCGCTGGGTTCGGCGTCGGCATCATCGGCGTGCTGGTGACCATCGCGATGACCGCGTTCGAGCTGCTGATCCAGTTCCTGCAGGCGTTCCTGTTCACGATGCTCGCCGCCATGTACATCCAGAGCGGCCTGCACGCGGACCACTGAGCCCCAAGGGCGGCGCCACGGGTACCGCCCGTACGCACAACCTCGTAAGCCCAGACCGGCGAACCTTTCGCCGGCCGACAGAAAAGGAATGAAGCAATGGGAGTCCTCGCCGAGGTCAGCGGTAACGTCACCTCGATCGGGTACGGCCTGGCCGCCATCGGCCCGGGCATCGGCGTCGGCATCATCTTCGGCCAGGGCGTGAACGCGATCGCCCGCCAGCCGGAGCTGACCGGTGTCATCCGCACCAACATGATGCTGGGCTTCGTCCTCACCGAGGCCCTCGCCCTGATCGGCCTGGTCGCGCCCTTCATCTTCCAGAGCATCTGACCAGGGCTCTCATCTGAGGAAGGGCTGCAGACATGATCAAAGCAGCGTCCGTCCTTGCGGCGGAGGAGAACAACCCTCTCATCCCGCACACGTTCGAGATGGTCGTCGGCATCTTCTCGTTCGCCATCGTGCTGGTCGTCGTCGGCCGGATGCTCGTCCCGCGTATCCAGAAGACGCTGGAAGAGCGCACCGAGGCGATCGAGGGCGGCCTGGAGCGGGCCGAGCAGGCGCAGAAAGAGGCCAAGCAGGTCCTCGCCGACTACAAGGCCCAGCAGAAGGCGGCGGCGGTCGAGGCGTCCAACGAGCGCCGCAAGGCCGAGGAGCAGGGCGCGCAGATCATCGCCCAGGCCAAGGAGCAGGCCCAGGTCGAGGCGCGCCGGATCGTCGAGAACGCCAAGGAGCAGATCGAGGCGGAGCGGCAGCAGGCGCTGCGGTCGCTGCGCGCCGAGATCGGCGCCCTGTCGGTCGAGCTGGCCGGACGGGTCGTGGGCGAGTCCCTTGAGGACAGCGCGCGGCAGAGCCGGGTCGTCGACCGGTTCCTCGAGGAGCTCGAGGAGCGCGCTCGCACGCAGGAGCAGATCACATCATGACCATCACGGGAGCGGTGAGCAGGGCGTCGCTGGCCGAGGCCAAGGAGCGGCTGGAGTCGGTGATCGACTCCGGTTCCGGCCTGGCCGAGCTCGGCGGCGACCTGTTCGCGGTGCTGCACCTGGTCGACCGCGAGCACGGCCTGCGGCGGGCGGTCTCCGACCCGTCGCGGGACGGTGCCGACAAGGCGCAGCTCGTCCGGATCCTGCTGGAGGGCAAGGTGTCGCCGGCCGCTCTCGGGCTGGTCGCCGACGTCGTCCGGCTGCGCTGGTCGAAGCCGTCGGAGCTGGCGGACGGGCTGGAGACCCTCGCGGTCACCGCCGAGGCCGCCCGCGCCGAGGCCGGGGGCAAGATCGACGACCTGGAGGACGAGCTGTTCCGGTTCTCCAGGGTCATCGAGCGCGAGCCCGAGCTGCGCGGCGCCCTCGCCGGGCGGGGGCTGCCGGACGACCGCAAGCTCAGCGTGGTCAACGCCCTGCTGGACGGCAAGGTCACCGCGTCGACCCTGACGCTGATCACCGAACTGGTGCTGCGCCCGCGAGGACGTAGCCTGGAGGGAGGGCTCGCCGAGTACGGCAAGCTCGTCGCCCAGCGCAGGCAGCGGCTGGTCGCGCTCGTGCGGACGCCCGCCGAGCTGCCGGAGGCGCAGCGCACCCGGCTCGCCGCGGTGCTCGCCGCCGCCTACGGCCACGACGTACACCTGAACATCGAGATCGACCCCACGGTGATCGGCGGACTGTCGATCGAGATCGGGGACGAGATCATCGACGGCACGATCGCCGGACGGCTGGACGACGTCCGCCGGCGGCTCGGTACCGGCTGAGGCCGGCAGAGCGGACTCTGAGGAGCAAGAGAGGAATCATGGCGGAGCTGACGATCCGTCCGGATGAGATCCGGAACGCGCTGGAGCGCTTCGTCCAGTCGTACGAGCCCGATGCCGCCGCGCGCGAAGAGGTCGGCACCGTCGTCGATTCCGGCGACGGCATCGCCCACATCGAGGGCCTGCCGTCCGCGATGGCGAACGAACTCCTCGAGTTCGAGGACGGCACCCGAGGCCTGGCTCTGAACCTGGACGTACGCGAGATCGGCGCCGTTGTCCTGGGTGACTTCAGCAAGATCGAGGAGGGCCAGAAGGCCCGCCGCACCGGCGAGGTCCTCTCGGTCCCCGTCGGCGACGGCTTCCTCGGCCGCGTCGTGGACGCGCTGGGCAACCCCCTGGACGGCAAGGGCCCGATCGAGAGCACCGAGCGCCGCGCGCTCGAACTGCAGGCCCCCACGGTCGTGCAGCGCCAGTCGGTCAGCGAGCCGCTGCAGACCGGCATCAAGGCGATCGACGCGATGACCCCGATCGGCCGCGGCCAGCGGCAGCTGATCATCGGTGACCGCCAGACGGGCAAGACGACCGTCTGCGTGGACACGATCATCAACCAGAAGGAGAACTGGGAGTCCGGCGACGAGAAGAAGCAGGTCCGCTGCATCTACGTCGCGATCGGGCAGAAGGGCTCCACGATCGCCAACGTCCGCCGCTCCCTGGAGGAGGCCGGCGCGCTGGAGTACACCACGATCGTGGCGGCGCCCGCGTCCGAGCCGGCGGGCTACAAGTACATCGCCCCCTACACCGGGTCCGCGATCGGCCAGCACTGGATGTACCAGGGCAAGCACGTCCTGATCATCTTCGACGACCTGTCGAAGCAGGCGGAGGCCTACCGCGCGGTGTCGCTGCTGCTGCGCCGCCCCCCGGGCCGCGAGGCGTACCCCGGTGACGTGTTCTACCTGCACTCGCGGCTGCTGGAGCGCTGCGCGAAGCTGTCGGACGACATGGGCGCCGGCTCGATGACCGGCCTGCCGATCATCGAGACCAAGGGCAACGACGTGTCGGCGTACATCCCGACGAACGTCATCTCCATCACCGACGGCCAGTGCTTCCTGGAGTCAGACCTGTTCAACCAGGGCGTCCGGCCCGCGATCAACGTCGGTATCTCGGTGTCCCGGGTCGGCGGCGACGCGCAGGTCAAGGCGATGAAGCAGGTCGCGGGTACGCTGCGGCTCGCGCTGTCGCAGTTCCGCGACCTGGAGGCGTTCGCGGCGTTCGCGTCCGACCTGGACGCCGCGTCCCGCGCCCAGCTGGACCGCGGCGCCCGCCTGGTCGAGCTGCTGAAGCAGCCGCAGGGCAGCCCGTTCCCGGTCGAGCAGGAGATCGTGTCGGTGTGGGCGGGCACGTCCGGCGAACTGGACGACGTCCCGGTCGCCGACATCCGCCGCTTCGAGCGCGAGTTCCTCGACTACATGGAGCGCGAGCACAGCGGCTTCCTGACCTCCCTCCGGGAGACCGGCAAGCTGTCGGACGACGGCCTCACCAGCCTCAAGAACGCCATCACGGAGTTCAAGAAGGGCTTCCAGACCAGCGAGGGCGAGATCCTGGCGGAGGAGCCCGTCGAGGCGATCGCGGACGAGGACGTCGAGCAGGAGACGATCACTCGCGTCAAGAAGGACTGACGACGATGGCCGCACAGCTTCGCCAGCTCAGGCAGCAGATCAAGACGGTCAAGTCGACCGCCAAGATCACGCGTGCCCAGGAGATGATCGCCACGTCGCGGATCGTCAAGGCCCAGCACGCGGTGGCGGCGTCCAAGCCGTACGCCGACCAGATCACGCAGGCCCTGACCGCGCTGGTGAGCCATCATGTGGGGATCGACCACCCGCTGCTCCAGGAGCAGCCGGCCGACACCCGCAGCGCGGTCCTGATCGTCACCAGCGATCGCGGGTTCTGCGGCGCCTACAACGCCAACGTGATCCGCGAGGCCGAGGCGCTGATCACGGCGCTGCGGGCCGAGGGCCGCGAGCCCGTCCCGTACGTCGTCGGCAACAAGGGCATCACCTGGTACCGGTTCCGGGACCGGGACGTCGCGCAGAGCTGGCACGGGTTCAGCGACCGTCCCGCGTTCGCGAACGCGGAGGAGATCGGCCGGCGGCTGACCGACGACTTCCTGAAGACGGACGCGGAGGGCGGCGTCGGTGAGATCCACGTGGTCTACACCGAGTTCGTCTCGATGCTGACGCAGGCGGTCCGGGTCACCCGGCTGATGCCGCTGGAGATCGAGGAGGCGTCGTCGGACAAGGTGCCGCCGGCGTACGAGTTCGAGCCGTCCGCGTCGGCCGCGCTCGACCTGCTCCTGCCCAACTACATCGAGAGCCGCATCTTCCACATGCTGCTGCAGTCGGCGGCGTCGTTCCAGGCGTCCGTCCGGCGGGCCATGAAGTCGGCGACCGACAATGCCAACGAACTGCTCGGGGTCTACACGCGCCAGATGAACCAGGCGCGGCAGGCCGCGATCACCCAGGAAATCAGCGAGATCGTCGGTGGCGCTGACGCGCTCGCCGAGTCTGGCGGGGAGTGATAATGACTGCTCAGGTAGAGACGGCGACCGCCACCGGGCGCGTCGCGCGTGTCATCGGCCCGGTCGTCGACGTGGAGTTCCCCGCCGACGCCATCCCGGACATCTACCAGGCGCTGCACGCGCAGGTGGCGCTGGGCGGCGAGGAGAAGACCCTGACGTTCGAGGTCGCGCAGCACCTCGGCGACAACATGGTCCGGGCGATCTCGATGCAGCCGACCGACGGCCTGGTCCGCGGCGCGCCGGTGACCGACACCGGCTCGTCGATCTCGGTGCCGGTCGGCGAGATCACCAAGGGGCACGTGTGGAACGCCCTCGGTGACGCGCTGGACGTCCCGACCGCGTCGCTGGAGATCAACGAGCGCTGGGGCATCCACCGCCGCGCGCCGGCCTTCGACCAGCTCGAGTCGAAGACGGAGATGCTGGAGACCGGCATCAAGGTCATCGACCTGCTGTGCCCGTACGTCAAGGGCGGCAAGATCGGCCTGTTCGGCGGCGCGGGCGTCGGCAAGACGGTGCTCATCCAGGAGATGATCCGCCGTGTCGCGCGCAACTTCGGTGGCACCTCGGTGTTCGCCGGTGTCGGCGAGCGCACCCGCGAGGGCAACGACCTCTGGGTGGAGATGGCGGAGGCGGACGTCCTCAAGGACACCGCGATGGTGTTCGGCCAGATGGACGAGCCGCCGGGCACCCGGCTGCGGGTCGCGCTGTCCGCGCTGACGATGGCGGAGTACTTCCGCGACGTCCAGGGCCAGGACGTGCTGCTGTTCATCGACAACATCTTCCGGTTCACGCAGGCCGGCTCGGAGGTGTCCACGCTGCTCGGACGCATGCCGTCCGCGGTGGGCTACCAGCCGACGCTGGCCGACGAGATGGGCGTGCTGCAGGAGCGGATCACCTCGACGCGCGGTCACTCGATCACCTCGATGCAGGCGATCTACGTGCCCGCCGACGACATCACCGACCCGGCGCCGCACACCACGTTCGCGCACCTGGACGCCACCACGACCCTGTCGCGCGGCATCTCGGAGAAGGGCATCTTCCCGGCGGTCGACCCGCTCGACTCCACCTCGCGGATCATGGACCCGCAGATCCTGGGGGAGGAGCACTACTCGGTCGCGCAGGAGGTGAAGCGGATCCTGCAGAAGTACAAGGAGCTGCAGGACATCATCGCGATCCTCGGCATCGACGAGCTGTCCGAGGAGGACAAGGTCACCGTCCAGCGGGCGCGGCGCATCGAGCGTTTCCTGTCGCACCCGATGTACGTGGCCGAGCAGTTCACCGGCCAGCCCGGCGAGACGGTGCCGAAGGACGAGACGATCGCCTCGTTCAAGGCGCTGGCCGAGGGCACGTACGACCACCTGCCCGAGCAGGCGTTCTTCATGTGCGGTGGCATCGAGGACGTCGAGCGCAAGGCCAAGGAGCTGGAGAAGTAGCCCGCCGGGGCCGCCCGTCCGCGGGCGGCCCCGCCGGCGACGGCTCCCGGTGGACTCGGAGGGAAACGTGGCAAACCTGAAGGTCGGGCTGGTCTCGCCGGAGCGCGAGATCTGGTCCGGCGAGGCCAGGATGGTGGTCGCGCAGACCATCGAGGGCTCGCTCGGCATCCTGCCGGGCCATGCCCCGGTGCTCGGCGTCCTCCTCGACGGCAGCGTGGTGAAGATCGAGCCCGCGGACGGCGGTGAGCCGATCACCGCGATGGTCGGCAGCGGCTTCTTCTCCGTCGCGGCGGACGAGGTGTCGGTGCTGGCCGAGCAGGCCGAGCTCGGCGACGAGATCGACGTCCCGGAGGCCAGGCGGGCGCTGGAGGACGCGCTCGCCGCCGAGGGCGAGGACGCGACGCCGGAGCGGCGTGCCCGGGCGCGGCTGCGCGCCGCGGGCATCGAGGCTTAGGCCCCGGCGGACTGCGGACGGCGGGGGATTTGGGCGAGCACCTGGCGCGGGATGCGGGCGGGGTGCTCGCCGCGTTCGTCCTGGTGCTCGCGCTGCTGTACGTGGCGATGGCGGTGCGGCGGCGGCTGTTCGTCCGCGGCGGCGGCACCGTGGAGTGCAGCCTGCGCGAGCTGTCCCCGGAGGGCGGAGCCCCGGGAGTGTGGCGGCTCGGCATCGGCCGCTACAAGGGCGATGTCCTGCACTGGCACCGCGTGTTCGGTTTCCGTACCAGGCCCCGGCGGGTGATTCACCGCCGGGGCCTCGTCGTGTCCAACCGCCGCAGTCCGGACGCGGAGGAGGCGGAGGGCCTGCTGCCGGACGTGAGCATCATCGAGGTCAGGGACGGCGACCTGACGGTGGAGCTGGCGATGGGCGCGGCGGCGCTGACGGGGTTCCTCGCCTGGCTGGAGGCGGCGCCCCCGGGCTTCCCCGTGGAGCTGCACCCCCCTGAGTGACCCGGCCCTTGCCGGGGAGCGGGTCGCCTTGGGCAGGGATTGGTAAGGGGAAGGTATGGAATTGGCGTGACGGGCGCGCCGCCGTTGGCGGCCGGTGCGCCGCGGGTGAGGATCGCTGCTGGTCAGCTCCGTCCCGTCCCGTCCGCAGGAGTGCACGTGCGCAAGCTGCTCACCGGCGCCGCCGTGGCGTTGCCCCTCGCCGTTCTGCCCGCCGCCCTCATTCCCGCCGGGTCCCCGGCGCTGGGCGCCGCGCCGCCCCGGCCCGACCTGGCGGGCCTCGTCACGCTGAAGGACGTCGAGGCGCACCTCAAGGCGTTCCAGGAGATCGCCGACTACAACGGCGGCAACCGCGCGTCGGGCGGCGCCGGGTACGACGTGTCGGTGCGGTACGTCGCCGGGCGGCTGCGGAAGGCCGGTCTCACGCCGAAGATCCAGAAGTTCGACTACCCGTTCTGGCGGGAGCGGTCGCGCGCGGTGCTGGCGCGGACGGCGCCGTCGAAGGCGTCCTACCGGCTGGGCAGGGACTTCGCCACGCTCGCCTACTCCGGGTCCGGGACGGTGACGGCGCGCGTGATCGCCGTGGACGTCCCGCCGCGGGGCGAGGGGACGAGCGGCTGCGAGAAGGCCGACTTCAAGGGCTTCAAGCGCGGCTCGATCGCGCTCGTCCAGCGCGGGACCTGCACGTTCGCCGCCAAGGCCGCGAACGCGCGGGCGGCGGGCGCGTCCGCCGTGGTGATCTACAACAAGCCCGGCGAGAAGGGGCTGCTGAACGGCACGGTGAACAAGCCCGCCGGGATCCCGGTCGTCGGCACGTCCCGGACGGCCGGCGTGGCGCTGGCCAAGGCGGCGCGGACCGGCGGGCTCGCGCTGCGGGTGCGGACCGACACCGTCCACGGGAAGCGGCGCTCGTCCAACGTCATCGCCGACACCGGACACGGCCGCGCCGACAACGTGGTGCTGCTCGGCGCGCACCTCGACAGCGTCCCGGCCGGGGCGGGGATCAACGACAACGCCACCGGTTCGGCCGCGCTCCTCGCCATCGCCGCGAAGATCAACCGCCTCGGCAAGGACGGGCTGCGCAACCGGGTCCGGTTCGCCTGGTGGGGCGCGGAGGAGGAGGGCCTGCGCGGCTCCACGCACTACGTGAAGTCGCTGCCGCGCGCCGACCGGGAGAAGATCGCGGTGGCCCTCAACTTCGACATGCTCGGCTCGCGCAACGGCACCCGCGGCGTCTACGACGGCGACCACTCCACCCGCGCCGGGACGCGCGCGCCCGCCGGATCGGGCGCGATCGAGAAGATGTTCCGCGACTACTTCGCGAGCCGCCGCCTCCCGACCACCGAGCACGTGTTCAGCGGACGCTCCGACTACGGCCCGTTCATCGAGGCCGGGATCCCGT
Source organism: Actinomadura sp. KC216 (assembly GCF_004348535.1). GTDB lineage: Bacteria > Actinomycetota > Actinomycetes > Streptosporangiales > Streptosporangiaceae > Spirillospora. Next base: position 13,843 of record NZ_SMJX01000115.1, on the reverse strand, counting down.
CCGGCGGGATGGCCACCGGCGCGGACGGCGTCAAGACCGCCGCCGAGGCCAAGGCGTTCGGCGGCCGGGCCGGCCAGGTGTACGACCCGTGCTACCACGCCAAGTGCGACCGGCTGAAGAACGTCAACCGCAAGCTCCTCGGCACCAACACCGACGGCATCGCGCACGTCACGCAGCACCTGGCCCGCACGACCGTCGCCGTGAACGGCGGGGCCCGCCTGACCGTGGGCGTCACCTCGGCCGGCGCTCCCGCCTGGCAGGGCCCGTACAGCCTCCGCTAGCGCGCGCGGGCCGGCGGGCTCGGGCCGGGGAGCGGCTCAGGCGGGGGAGACGGTGACGCTGCCGTTGGCGCTGCGGAGCTGGATCCGGTGCCGCGAGTCCGAGTCCTGGTGGACGGCCGAGTCGATCCGCTCGGCGCCGTTGGAGCTGGACACGCTGATGGCGTAGCCCTCGCTGGTCGGGACGCGGACGTGCACCGACCCGTTGTCGCTGGTGGCGTGGACGTTCGCGGGCGGCGTGGTGAGCCGCAGGTCGATGCCGCCGTCGCTGGTCTCGGCGGTGATGCGGTCGGTGGTCAGGCCGCCCGCGTCGATCGAGCCGTTGGCGGTGCGGACGTCGGCGACGGTGGCGCGGCCGCTGAGCTTGATGCTCCCGTCGTCGGTGCGGGCGGTCAGCCTGTCGGCGGTGAGGCCGGTGGCGTTGATGGACCCGTTGTCGCTGTTCAGGTCGGCGGTCGTGGCGCGTCCGGTGACGTGGATCGAGCCGTCGTCCGAGCTGATCGACGCCGACGTCGCGCGCAGATCGGTCACCTTCATCGAGCCGTTGTCGCTGTGCAGCTTCACGGCCCCGGTGAGCCCGGACGCGACGACCGACCCGTCGGCGTTGTCGACGTCCACGGCCATGTCGCGCGGAACCTCGACGCGGTAGGTGACCCCGCACCTGGTGTATCCGATCGTCGCCCTGGCGCACTTGGCCGACAGCGAGAGCGTGTCGCCCTCGATGGTGTGCCGCGCCTCCGGCTTGTTCTTGTCGTTGGACCAGCGCAGCCGTTCCCGCACCTTCACGGTGGGGGAGTCGGACGCCGTGAGCTCCAGCCGGCTGCCGTTCGACTTGATCTTCAACGCGGTGATGCCGGCGGGCGCGGAGTAGGAGCGGTCCTCCTGATGCGTGCCGAAGGTCAGGTTGCCGCAGCCGGCCAGCGTCGCCGCGGCGGCGGCCGTCACGACGGCGGTGATCGTCAGGGTCCTCACGTGGTCACTCCTGTTGTCGCTGTGCGCCCGAAGAAGCCGTGCGCCGGTATGGGAACAAGCCTGCTCCGTGCAGGGCGGCGTCACCAGGAGGGGAACCGGTCTTCCAGGGGTGGGGCTAACCCCACCCCTGCTTTCTTGTGGGGGGACGACCCCCCACACCCCCGAAAAAGAGGGTCAGCGCTCGCCGCCGGGCTTCCAGAGCACGTCGCCGTGGTCGGCGTTGGCGATGCGGCACAGGATGAACAGCAGGTCGGACAGCCGGTTGAGGTAGCGCGCCGTCAGCGGGTTCACGCCGCCCACCGGCGCCTCAGGGTCGCCTTCCGCGGCGGTGCCGTGCGCCTCGACGGCCGCCCACGCGGTGCGTTCGGCGCGGCGGCAGACCGTCCGCGCGACGTGCAGCAGCGCCGCGCCGGGCGTCCCGCCCGGGAGGATGAAGCTGCGCAGCGGAGCGAGGGCCTCGTTGTGCTCGTCGCAGGCCGCCTCCAGCCGGTCGATGTAGGACGCGTCGACCCGCAGCGGCGGGTACTTCGGGTCGGGGACGACCGGCGCGCACAGGTCGGCGCCCACGTCGAACAGGTCGTTCTGGACGACCCTCAGCAGCGCGACGAGATCGTCCGGCAGGCCGCCGAGCGCGACGGCCGCGCCGATCGCGGCGTTGGCCTCCTCGACGTCGGCGTAGGCGGCGAGCCGCGGGTCGGTCTTGCGGGTCCGGGACGCGTCGCCCAGCGCGGTGGTGCCGTCGTCGCCCGTCCTGGTGTAGATCCGCGACAGGACGACGGGGTTGTCCCTGTTCTTCACCATGTCGAGCAGCCTAGCCCTGCGGCCCCGCCGAACGGGCTTCTGGTGCCAGAAGCCCGTTCGGTAGGGTGCGAGAAATACCCCGGAGGCGCCGTGTACGACTACATCATCGTGGGAGCGGGCAGCGCGGGCTGCGTTCTCGCCGCCAGACTGACCGAGGATCCCTCGGTGAAGGTCCTCCTGCTGGAGGCCGGGCCGCCCGACCGCGCTCCCGAGATCCACATCCCGGCCGCCGCGGCCACGATGTTCAAGGGCCCCTACGACTGGGACTACGCCACCGTCCCGCAGGAGCACGCCGCCGGGCGCAGCGTGTACTGGCCGCGGGGCCGCACGCTCGGCGGGAGCTCGTCCACCAACGCGATGATCTACATCCGCGGGGCCCGGTACGACTACGACACCTGGCGCGACTCCTACGGCTGCGACGGCTGGGGCTACGAGGACTTGCTGCCCTACTTCCGCCGCGCCGAGGACCAGCAGCGCGGCGAGATCCCCTACCACGGCGTCGGCGGCCCCCTCCGCGTCGAGGACCTGCGCTACAAGCACCCGCTGACCCGCGCGTGGGTGCAGTCGGCCAAGGCGTACGGCCTCGCCCCGAACCCCGACTTCAACGGCGCCGACCAGGACGGCGTCGGCTTCTACCAGGTCACGCACAAGCGCGGCCGCCGCTGGTCCACCGCGGCGGGCTACCTGCACCCGGTCTCGAACCGCCCGAACCTCACGATCGTCACCGACGCGCTCGCGACCCGCGTGCTGTTCGAGGGCCGCCGCGCGATCGGCGTCCGGTACGAGGCGCGCGGCGAGAGCCTGTCCGACCGCGCCGAGGCGGAGGTCATCCTGGCGGGCGGCGCGGTGAACAGCCCGCAGCTCCTCATGCTCTCCGGGATCGGGCCCGCCGACCACCTGCGCTCGCTGGGCATCGACGTCCTGGCCGACTCCCCGGTCGGGCAGCGCCTCCAAGACCACCCGTTCGTGAACGTCATGGTCGCCACGCCCCGGGCCAAGGCCCTGTGGGAGCTGGCGAACAGGCGGTCTCTCGGCATCTACCAGGCGTTCGCGCGCGGCCCCTACGCCTCCAACATCGCCGAGGCGGGCGGGTTCGTCCGGACGGTCGACGGCCTGCCCGCACCCGACCTGCAGTACCACGTCCTGCCGTCGCCGTTCGTCAACCAGGGCCTCACCGAGTCGCACGAGCGGCTCCTGTCGGTCCTCGTCACCGCGGTCGCCGTCACCGGGCGGGGGTCGATCACGCTCCGGTCCGCGAACCCGCACGCCAAACCGCTGATCGACCCGGCCTACCTCGCCGACAAGGCCGACCTGGACATCCTGGTCGCGGGCATCCGCCAGGCCCGCGAGATCGCCGCGTCCGGGCCGCTGGCGTCGCTGACCGCCGGGGAGTGGGCGCCCGGCGAGCAGGCCGACACCGACGAGGCCCTCGTCGACTTCGTCCGCCGCGAGGTCGCGACCCTCTTCCACCCGACGAGCACCTGCGCGATGGGCGCGGACGACGCCGTCTGCGATCCCGAGCTGCGCGTCCGCGGCGTCGAGGGCCTGCGCGTGGTGGACGCCTCCGTCATGCCGGCCGTCCCGCGCGGCAACACCAACGCCCCCACCATCGCGATCGCCGAACGCGCCGCCGACCTCATCCGCGGCCGCACCCCCCTGAAGCCCGCCAACGCCGGGAAATGAGAAACGCCCTCGTCCGGCTGGCCGCGCGTTGTAGAACCACAGCAGAATCACAAGCCCCTGCCATTGCGGGACGCGCGCACTACTTTCGTCGCCCCGCCGGAGGCGAAGGCCGAGCGCTGCCTGCGGACGGTGATCCCGCGCGGAGGGCGGAGTGAAGGTGATCTTGAGCGGGTAAAATGGGGGGCGCAGTTTCCATTCGGTCCCCTTAGGAGGCATGACCTTGGAGTTACGCGCACCACGTAATGCGGCGGTCATCGCGGCCGCCGCGGCGGCGCTCGCGGCGGCTGCCGTCGCGACCACCGTCGACGATGGCGACGCCCGGCAGGACTCCGTGGCCGGTGTCGCGACGCCGGATCACATGGCGCTGGCCACCCCGGATCACATGAGGATCGCGACGCCCGATCACATGGAGATGTGAGGCGGGCGCGGGCGCGGTGAGTGCCGAGACCGTCATCGGCCGGGTCGCGGAGACCGCCCGGCGGCTGGTCGGCTACTGGGAGCGGAACCCCGGCGGTGTTCGCCTGCCCGGATGGCACGCGCCCTTCCGTCCGCTCGGCGACCTGCTGCCCGCGCGGGACGTCGAGTTCGCCGAGCGGAACCCCCAGATGGTGCCCCTGCTGTGGTATCCGGCCCTGAGCACGGGGCCGGACACCCGGCGGGTCATCGACGTCCTCGACCATCTGCCGGTGGACCATGACGCCGCCTCGGCGATGATCCGGAGGCAGGAACTGTCCCGGATCTACAGTTGGGCGATCGCGTCCCGGACGGCTCTGGACTGGCTCGGCGACCGGCTCGCGGGCCGCGGCCTGCTGGAAGTCGGGGCGGGCAGCGGGTACTGGGCGTCGCTTCTGCGGGCGCAGGGCGCCGACGTCCTGGCGACCGACTCGGCGACGGACCGCAACGGCTACACCGACCGGTTCCGCTTCACCGACGTCCAGGCCGCTACGGCGGCGGAGGCGGCGCGGTGCCATCCGGACCGTGTCCTGGCCGTCATCTGGCCGCCCCATCGGGAACCGATGGCGGCGGAGGCACTGGCCGCCTACCAGGGGTCCGGCCTCGTCTACATCGGGGGTCGCCGGGGCGGGCTCTGCGCCGAGCGCTCGTTCTTCGACGCGCTGGCCGAGCACTGGCGCCCGGTCTCCCGATGCCCTCTCACGCTGCGCTGGCTCGGGTATGACGATCAGGCGACGTTCTACGTCCGGCGGGCGTCCTGAGCACAAAGTGAAGCGCCCCCGTCCGTCCGGACGGGGGCGCGTGGCTGGGCGTACAGGCCGGGGGCGTCACCGCTTCAGGGCCTTCGCGATGCGGACGCGGCGGGCCTTCTTGGCCTCGTTGCGCAGCACCGTTACGCGGTCGCTGATGATGATGTTGCTGAAGTCCGGGCGGATCATCTCGATCTCCTTGTGTCCTGCCGGACCCTCTCGGCCCGACATCTACAAGGTTCGTCCTAAGGCCCCGGGCCCCACATCGGGATGACGCCTTATCTCCGCGCCTTAGCCCGCCTTAGATCCGCATACGGGCGCCGCGTCCCGGCTTAGGCGACCTCCACGAAACCTAGGCGGTCGTAGAGGCGGCGGGCACGGCGGTTGCGGCGGGTCACCGCGAGGGTGAGGGTGTCGTGGCCCTGCTCGGCGAGGGCGTGCATGACGGCCTGGATCAGCCCTCGTCCCAGCCCGTGGCCCGCGTGGGACTGCGCGACGAACAGGAACGCCAGGAGCGGGACGTCCCTGTAGAGGGTCACGAGGGCCCCGGCCACGGGACGCCCATCATGCTCGGCGACGAACGACGCGTCGCGCAGGAACGTCCCGTACTCGCCGTCCAGCGTGAGCCGCACCTCGCGTGCCGCGCCCTTGAGGTCTCCTACGTCGGCCTCGTCGGGAGTGCCACGGTAGGCGTCCCACAGGAGGGCGGCGAGCGTGGCGGTGTCGGCGTCCTCGAAGGGGCGGAAGCCGGGCGGCGGCGGGGGTGCCCCGTCCAGGGCCACCTGGAGCCGGCTGCGTACGGGTGCGCCGGAGGCCATGGTCCCGTCAGCGCTTGTAGCGGCGGCCGTGGACCAGGTTGATCATGTCGAGGAGGCGGGCCATCTCCTTCTCGCTGCGCCCGAACGAGGTCAGGTTCATGGTCGAGAACCGCTGCCGGGTGATCGCCTTCGGGCGGGTGAACTCGCGCAGGCCGTCCGCGCCGTGGACGCGGCCGAACCCCGACTCGCCGACCCCGCCGAACGGCAGCGCCGCGACCGGGGCGAACGCGGCGAACGCGTTGATGGACGTCATCCCGGACCGCATCCGGCGGGCGGCGTCCAGGGCGCGGGACCTGTCCCCGGAGAAGATCGTCCCGGCGAGGCCGTAGGCGGTCCTGTTCGCCTTCTCGACCGCCTCGTCGAGGTCCTTGACGCGGTGGACGGTGATCGTCGGCCCGAACGTCTCCTCGCAGACGGCGGACGAGTCGTCCGGCACGTCGGTCAGCACCACCGGCTCCACGTACGGCTTGCGCACCGACTCCGCGCCGCCGACGACGGCCTTGCCGCCCCTGTCGAGCGCGTCCTTGATGTGGCGCTCGATGACGTCGAGCTGGCCGGGCATCGTGATCGGCCCGTAGGCGGCCTCGCGGTCGAAGCCGGGACGCAGGTCGCGGGCCTTCTCGGTGAGCTTGCCGAGGAACCTGTCGTACGCCTCGTCCACCACGTAGATCCGCTCGATGCCGATGCAGGTCTGCCCGGCGTTGGACATGGCGCCCCACAGCGCGGCGTCGGCGGCGGCGTCGAGGTCGGCGTCGGCATCGACGATGCAGGCGTCCTTGCCGCCGCACTCGGCGACGATCGGGGTGAGGTTCTCGGCGCAGGCGGCCATGACGCGCTTCGCGGTCCGGGTCGAGCCGGTGAAGGCGATCTTGTCGACGCCGGGGGAGGACGCGAGCGCCGCGCCCGTCTCGCCCAGCCCCGTGACCGTCTGCAGGACGGGATGCTCCGGCACGACCGCGCCGACCAGGTCGGCGAGGAGCGCGCCGACGCCCGGGGTGAACTCCGACGGCTTGAACACCACGGTGTTGCCCGCGGCCAGCGCGTACGCGATCGAGCCCATCGGGGTGAAGATCGGGTAGTTCCACGGGCCGATCACGCCGACGACGCCGAGCGGCTGGTACTCCAGCACGCACTTCTGGTTGATCGCCATGATCCCCGGGTAGACGCCGCGCGGCCCCAGCACCTTCTGGGCGTTGCGCGCCGCCCAGTCCAGATGCGTGATCGCCATGATCGTCTCAAGCTGGGCGTCCTGCAGCGGCTTGCCGGTCTCCTGGTGGATCAGCTCGGCCATCCGGTTGAGGTTCCGGGTGAGCGAGCCCTTGACGTTCAGCAGCCGGAGCCTGCGCTCCTTCCAGCCGAGGGCGCGCCACCATCCGGCGGCCTCCCGGGCGCGCCCGACGGCCGCGGCGACGGCGGCGGCGTCATGGACGGGGTGCTCGGCGACGACCTCGCCGGTGGCCGGGTTCAGCGACGCGAACGTCTCGGTGCTCTCCGTGGCCACGGACATGAGGAACCTCCCGGGAGGGGCCGTGTAAGTGCCTGCTTGCACGAGGGTACTCGTTAGTAAACCACCCTAGGCCCACGCACGGGCGGCCGACCTGCCCCGGAGCCCCTAGAGGTAGTCCTCCCACCACTGGAACAGCGAGTGCCCGACCTGGATCGGCAGCTCGCCGAGGCCCAGCACGCCGGTGATGTTGAAGATCAGGTCGAAGAACGCCTCGTTGATCGGGTCCAGCCACAGCAGGGCGATCAGGACGAGGAAGGCGTAGCCGCCGTAGGAGCCGAGCTGGTCCGCCCAGCGGCGCGGCAGGTAGGGCTCGATGATCCCGAAGCCGTCCAGGCCCGGAAGCGGCAGCAGGTTCAAGATCGCGGCCGTGACCTGCAAGAACGCCAGGAACGCCACGCCCAGCCAGAAGACGCCGTGGTCCTGGTGGGCGAAGTTCTTGTACAGGACGGCGAGCATCACCGCGAACATCGCGTTCGACAGCGGCCCCGCCGCCGAGATCAGGCTGTGCCTGATCCGGCCCGGGATCACATGCCGGTCGATCCAGACGGCGCCGCCGGGCAGGCCGATCCCGCCGAGCAGGATGAACACCACCGGGATCACGAAGCTGAGCAGCATGTCGGAGTACTTCAGCGGGTTCAGCGTCAGGTAGCCCTTGGCGACGACGCCGCGGTCGCCCGACCGGTACGCCATGTAGGCGTGCCCGAACTCGTGCAGGCACAGCGACAGCACCCACGCCGACAGGACGAACCCGAACAGCGCGACCCGCGCCGCCGTGGTCGGGTTCTCCCCGTACCGCCAGGCGACCAGGCCGCACAGGACGGTCGCCGCGACGATCGCGAGGAACACCGGGCTCGGCCGGACCGCCGCGGCACCCCGCGTCCCGTGCGTGGTTCCCCTCATCGTTCCCGGCCCCTCTCGCCGCGCCGGCCGCCCGGCGTCCCGTCCAGCCTGATCTTCGCCGCCATGTCGGAAGCTACCGTCTCGCCGTGGTCATGGCGCCGCGATGACCGGAACGACATAGGTGCGCAGGAAGCGGCGCAGCCCGTCGGCGTCCCGGTCACGGTCCATGACGATCAGCGAGGTGATGATGCGGAAGAGGAACTCGACCGTCCCCTCCACGTCGATGTCGGCCCTGAGCGTCCGCTGCCGCTGCGCACGCTCGAAGTGCGGCCGGACGTACTCGCAGCACAGCGCGAGCACGTGCTCGGCCGCGCCCGCCACCGCCGCCTGCATGTGCCCCGCCGCCTCCGGCGCCAGGAAGTGCGCGACGGCGGGCTCGCGCCGGACGTACTCGACCGCGTCCAGCGTGCCCTCCACGATCGCCTCCGACACCGACCGCTCACCGCGCAGCCGCTCGGCGAGCTGGTCGAGGAAGCGGCGCAGGTCGCGCATCAGCACGGCCAGGATCAGCTCGTCCCGCCCGCCGGTGACGCACCGGTACACGGTGGCCCGGGACAGGTTCGCCGCGGCGGCGATGTCCTCGACCGTCGTCTTGGCGACGCCGAAGCGGCCGAAACACTCTTCGGCGGCGTCGATGATCCGCTCGCGTGTCGCATCGGCGGTGACCGGGGGCATGCCTGAAGATTACCGGCCGCCCGCCGCGATACCGCTCTTACGCGATGCCGCTCTCAGTCGAGCGTGTACTCCAGCGCCCAGGTGTGCCCGCCGTCCTCGGTGACGCTGATCTGCCCGAGACCGCGGATGCCCGCCAGCTCGCCCGTCCCGGACGTCGGCACGATCAGCCACCGCATCCACTGCGTGTCCGGGGTGCCGTCCTCGCTGCCCGCGCTGTGCTGCAGGACGAACGTCCCCTCCCGCCCGTGCAGGATGCCCTGGACGCTCTCGATCCCCACGTAGGCGACGGGCCCGGCGGCGGACTCCACGGTGATCAGCTCGCTGCTGCTCGTCCCGACGAGATCGCCGTGGAACGTCTTCCCGACCTGCACCCGGGTCAGCTTGGTCCCGTCCTGCTCGTCATAGGGCTTCTCGGCGTCCCACGAGTCGATGTCGAAGGTGCCACTCGCTTGAAACGTCATGCCCGCAGTATTCACCCAGGGGGGCGACCCCCTGGAACCCCCGTCACGGTCGGCGGACCGTTTCCCGAGCCGCTGGCGCGTCTCGTGAAACGGCCCCTCGACCGGCGGGTCGTGCGACCTCCGGCGCGGGGCGCCTCCGGCCGCACGACCCGTAACCCCGGCTGGGTCAGAACGGCGTTGGCTGGGGTTAGAACAGGGTGCCTTCGTGTTCGATGCCGCGGAGGGCGTCGTAGTCGAGGGTGACGCAGTCGATGCCGCGGTCGGTGGCGAGGACGCGGGCCTGCGGCTTGATCTCCTGGGCCGCGAACACGCCGCGGACGGGCGCGAGGTGCGGGTCGCGGTTGAGGAGCTCCAGGTAGCGGGTGAGCTGCTCGACGCCGTCGATCTCGCCGCGCCGCTTGATCTCGATGGCGACGGTGGCGCTGTCGGCGTCCCGGCAGAGGATGTCGACCGGGCCGATCGCGGTGGGGAACTCGCGGCGGATCAGCGTCCAGCCGTCCCCGAGCGTGGTGATGTGCTCGGCGAGCAGCTCCTGGAGGTGCGCCTCGACGCCGTCCTTCTGCAGGCCCGGGTCGATGCCCAGCTCGTGGCTGGTGTCGTGCAGGAACTCCTCGATGGTGAGGATGAGCCGCTCGCCCGACTTGCCGTGCGTGACCGTCCAGCGGGCGACGGCGCCGTTCTCCTCGTGCGGCTCCTCGCGCAGCGAGCAGGGCGGGTTCATCCAGTTGAGGGGCTTGTAGGCGCGGTCGTCGGCATGGATGCTGACGCTCCCGTCCGCCTTGATCAGGATCAGGCGGAGTGCCATCGGCAGGTGGGCGGTGAGCTTGCCGGCGTAGTCGACGCTGCAGCGGGCGATAACGAGACGCACGGCGACCCACCCTAGTGCGGCCGGGCGGCTAAGACGCCCGGACGCCCGATATAAGGCGTCGTGCCGATGTGGGGCCGGGGGCCTTAGGACGAGTCTCTTAACTGCGGGGCCGCGCCGGTCGGCCCCCTGGTAGGGACTGGGAGGGGTCGTGTTCCATCACGAGATCATGCGGTCGGTCATGCGGGAGCGGGCCCGTGAGCTGCGGGCGGAGGCGCGGGCCGTGCGGGCCGGACGGACGGCGCGCCGTGCCCGCGAGTACTGGGCCGAGCGCGCCGAGCGGGTGGCCGCCGCCCGTCCGGTGCGGCGGCGGCCGTCCGGCCACGGCGCCGCGCAGGCGCGCTGAGCGCGTCTCGGCTAGCGGGGGCGGCCGGGACGCGCATAGCGGAATGAAAACCTTTGTCAACCCTGGAAATCTTCCGGAGGCGTGATTAGCGTCGGTGGCATCCGACGAAAGGACCCCCGCAATGTCCCTTGATGTGACCCCGGAACTTCTGGAGACGGCGAAGCACGGCGAGGTCGGCGACGCGGAGTTCGTCGAATGCATCAAGACGTCCCTCCCGTACGCGTGGGACATGGTCAGCGGCCTGGTGGCCCGGCTGCAGGTGGATGGCGGCGAGTTCGCCGACAACCAGACGCCGCCGCCGGACGAGCAGGCCCGCGGCCAGCTGCTCCGGGTGCTCGCGAGCGACTCGATGCGCGGCGCGCTGGAGCGCTACTTCGGTGTCAGGCTGGCCTTCCAGAACTGCCACCGGCTGGCCGTCTTCCCGGACGGCGGCTCCGACGCCTACCGCACGTTCGTGACCCCCCGCGAGCAGATCCTCAACCAGTCGCCCGAACTGCGCGACTGCTGACCCTCCGGCGCGGCGCGCCGGATCCACCGGCGCGCCGCCCGCCCAGCTCCCGGGCGTGCCGCGCGTCAGCTCCGGGGGCGTCGCGCGTCCGCAACCGGGCGCGCCGCGCCCAGCTCCCGGGCGCGGTTCCGCGCAGGCCTCCGCGGCGCGACGCGCGGTCAGGACCCTGGGACGGCAGAGCGGACCTTCGGCAGCACGTCCGCGCCGAGCCGGGCGATGTTCTCCAGCGTGGCCCGCCGGGACCCGGCGGCCTCGACCATCAGGATCAGATGCCGGATGCCGGTGCGTTCGACGGTGGTCACCAGCGACTCTACGCAGTCGTCCGGCGAACCCACGGCATGGAGCTCGCACATGAGCCGCGTGTAGCCGACCGGATCGCGCGGCGGCCGCGGACGGTCGTCCACGGTGACGTATCCCTCCAGGCCAGGGCCGAGCCAGCGCGGCATCTCCGCCATGACCGTCTTGACGGCCTCCTCGCGCGTGTCGGCGACCTGCGCCACGTGGGTGGAGATGTGCGGGGCGTCCGGCCGTCCGTGGCGGGCGACGGCCGCGGCCTTCTCGTCCGGCCCGGCGTGCATGCCCAGCAGCATCGGCAGTCCCCGCTCCGCGGCCAGCGCCTCCGTTGCGGGGGACGTGCACGCGACCGTCACCGGTGGTGGCACAAGCGCGCGCGGGACGACCGGCACCTCGCGGAAACCGAACCGCTCACCGGCCCACGCGAGCCTCTCGGAGCGCAGCCATGCCAGGAGCAGGTCCAGTGATTCGGCGAAGCCGTGTTCGTATCGGTCGAGCCCGGTGCCGAAGACCTCCAGGTCGCGCCACGGGCCGCCGCGCCCGACGCCCAGGCGGAACCGGCCGCCGGACAGCAGCGACAGCATCGCCGCCTGCTCGGCCAGCGCCACCGGATGCTGGGTGGACAGCACGCTGACCGCCGTCCCGACGTCGATCCGGGCGGTGGCGGCCAGGAGGTGCCCGGCGAGGACGGTCCCCGACGGGACGACCCCGTACGACATGAAGTGGTGTTCCGCGAGCCACACGTCGTCGAACCCGGCCCGTTCGGCGGCGAGCGCCGCCTCGACGGTGCGGGAGAGGGCTGCGGCGTCGTCCTGGCCGGGGAAGCGGGTGGCGAGGAGGAAGATTCCGAGGCGCACGTCCCTGTCGTACCCGGCATCGTGGACGCCTGCGCGCTCTGGGAGACTGCCGTCCATGACTGGTCGTTCGTTCAGCAGGGTCGGGGTCGTCGGACTGGGCACGATGGGCGCGGGCATCGCCGAGGTGCTGGCACGCGGCGGCCTCGCCGTCGTCGGCGTCGAGGTGGACCGGGACGCGCTGGAACGCGGGCGCGGGCACCTGGAATCCTCGACCGGACGGGCCGTCAAGCGCGGCCGCCTCACCGCCGAGGCCCAGCAGGAGATCCTCGGCCGGGTCGCGCTCACGACCGACTTCGCCGACCTGGGCGACTGCGACCTGGTCATCGAGGCCGTCCCGGAACGGCTCGACCTGAAACGCAGGGTCTTCGCCGAGCTCGACCGGGTCTGCCGCGCCGATGCCGTCCTCGCCACGAACACCTCCTCGCTCCCGGTCACCGACATCGCGGCCGGGACGAGCCGCCCCTCCCAGGTCGTCGGTGTGCACTTCTTCAACCCGGCGCCGGTGATGAAGCTCGTCGAGGTGATCGCGACCGTCCTGACCGAGCCGGACGCCGTCACCGGCGTCGCCGAGCTGGTCAAGGGCCTCGGCAAGACCCCGGTGACGATCGGGGACCGCGCCGGGTTCGTCGCAAATCGGCTGCTTTTCGGCTATCTCAACGGTGCGGCGGCGATGCTGGAGTCCGGGCACGCCACCCGCGACGACATCGACACCGCGATGAAGACCGGCGCCGGGCTGCCGATGGGCCCGTTCACCCTCATGGACCTGATCGGCCTCGACACCTGCCTCCAGGTGCTGGACGCGATCTACGCCGAGTCCCGCGACCGCCGCCACGCCGCCTCCCCGCTGCTCCGCGAGCTCGTCACCGCCGGGCTGCTCGGCCGCAAGACCGGCCGCGGCTTCTACGCCTACGACGGCGTCGAGCAGGCCAAGCCGGATGCTCCGGACGGCCCGCGCCCGGTCGTCGGGATCGTCGGCGTCGGCCCGCTCGCGGACGCGATCGCCGCCCTGTGCGACCGGGCGGGCACCCAGGTCCGCGACTCCGCCGCCGAACTGGCCGGCTGCGACCTGGTCGTCGAGGCCGCGGAGGACGCCGAGGCCGGGCGGGCGCTGCTGTCCGCCGCCGCCCAGGCCGTCAAGCCGGGCACGGTGCTCGCCGTCACCTCCGTGGACGGCTCGGTGATCCGGCAGGCCATGGCGACCGGACGTCCCGCCGACGTCGTCGGGCTGCACCTGCCCGACCCGGCGGCCCCGCTCGCCGAGATCGCCGCGACGGTCGCGACCGCCCCCGACGTCGCGGGCCGGGCCGCCGAGCTCGCCGGGCGCCTCGGCCTCACCGTCGTCCGCTGCCGCGACCGCGCCGGGTTCATCGTGGACGCGCTCCGCTTCCCGTACCTGAACGACGCCGCCGCGATGCTCGGCGCCGGATACGCCGACGCCGACTCGATCGACGCCGCGATGACGCTCGGCTGCGGCTACCCGACCGGCCCGATCGCCGACCTCGACCGCCTCGGCCCGGACCGCGCGGTCACCGTCCTGAACGCCCTCCACGCCGAGACCCGCGACCCCGCGCTCGCACCCACACCGCTCCTCGTGGAGCACGCCACCGCGGGCCGCCCGTTGCGCTGAATATCCTCGAAGCATGAGCCCCCGGAAGAATCGCCGCGCCGTCTCCGGC
>NZ_SMJX01000114.1 GCF_004348535.1 Actinomadura sp. KC216 | reverse complement strand
TCCACCCACCTCGCCTTACACCCTCGGCACCCCCAACCCCCCATTCACCGAGAGGGTCACGTCAATGGTCCATTGGCTGCAAGAAGAGACGGGCGGGCTGCTGACGCTGTGCGCCGTGTCCATCGCGGTCCTGCTGTTCCTGATCATCAAGGTCAAGCTGGAACCGTTCATCGCGCTGCTCGTCTCCGGCCTGGCCCTCGCACTGGTCGCCGGGCTGAGCGTCGAGGAGATCGTCGGGACGGCGCTCAGCTCCAAGGAGTCCGTGCTGGAGAAGGGCTTCGGCGGGCTCCTCGGGCACATCGCGCCGATCGTCGGGCTCGGCACGATCCTGGGCGCGATCCTGGAGCGGTCCGGGGGCGCGGACGTCCTGACCCGAAGGCTGCTGAGCGTCGCCGGTGAACGCGGCGCGCCGCTCGCGATGGGTCTCGCCGGGCTCATCTTCGGCATCCCCGTCTTCTTCGACGTGGGCATCTTCGTTCTCGCGCCGCTCGTCTACATCACCGCGCGGCGGGGCGGGCGCTCCCTCGTCCTGTACACGATGCCGCTGCTCGCCGGGCTGTCGATGACGCACGCGTTCCTGCCGCCGCACCCCGGCGCGGTGGCCGTCGCCGGGCTCCTCGAAGTCCCGCTCGGCTGGCTGATCATCTTCGGGCTGATCTGCGGCATCCCCGCGTTCCTGGTCGCGGGCGTCGCGTGGGGCGCCTGGATCGGCAAGCGCATCTTCATCGAGGTGCCGGACGAGTACATCGTCGCGGAGAAGGACAAGGCCGAGAAGGAGGCGAAGGACCCGGAGCCGGAGCCGTCGCTCGCCCTCGTCGGGATGATCATCGCGGTGCCGCTGGTGCTGATTTTGCTCGCCACGTTCAGCACCGTCTGGTGGGAGGACAGCCCCCTGCTGCCCGCGCTGACGTTCCTCGGCAACCCCGTCGTCGCGCTCACCATCGCGGTGCTGCTCGCCATGTACCTGCTCGGCATCCGGCGCGGCATTGGCACCGCCGAGCTGTCCGACCTCGCCGCCAGGTCGCTCCGCCCGATCGGCATGATCCTGCTGGTCATCGGCGGCGGCGCGTTCTTCGGCGCGGTCGTGTCGGCGACCGGGGTCGGCAAGGCCCTCGCCACCACCATGTCGGACGCCGGCCTCCCGGTGATCCTGCTCGCCTACCTGATCGCCTGCGGGCTCCGGATCGCGCAGGGCTCGGCGACCGTCGCGATCGTCACCACGGGCGGCATCGTCGCGCCGCTGGTCAAGGCCGAGGACTACTCCGACCCGCACATCGCGCTGATCGCCATCGCGATCTCCGCGGGCTCCATCATCGCCTCGCACGTCAACGACGGCGGGTTCTGGATCATCTCCCGCTACTTCAACATGTCCGTGCGCGACACCATCAAGACCTGGACCGTGCTGGAGACGATCCTGTCGATCGTCGGCTTCGCCATGGCGGCCGTGCTGAGCACTTTCATCTGACCGGTGCCGACCGGCGGGGCCAGCGCGCGGCGGCCCCGCCGGTCACCGGCCCGTGTCAGGTCAACGGCCGGGAAGCGGCCTAGCGGTCGAGGAGCGACCGGAAGTGCGCCAGGATCGGCGTGCACAGCTTCGGGAGCGCGGCGTGCTGGCCCATCGCGACCATGCCGGTCACCAGGGACGCGACCCCGCCGATGAGCATCTCGCACGCGAACTCGGGATCCGGCAGCCTGCGGAACCGCTCGTCCTCCCCCAGCAGCCCGGCGACGACCTCGACGAACCCGCGCTGGACGGTGTACCGCAGCGCCGTCGCCGCCGGGCCCGCCGCGTAGATCTCCAGCAGGAACATGCGCGCCGCGCCGCCGTCCGCCGCCAGCTCCCGCAGGTAGGCGTAGAGGGCCTGTTCGAGCCGTCCCATCACGGGTTCGCCGGGCGCCGCGAGCGCCTCGGTGACGACGCCCTCGATGCGGTCGGCGGCGGCCTGGTACGCGGCGAGGAAGCAGGCCTGCTTGTCGGCGAAATGCTCGTAGAACGTCTCGCGGGACACGTGCGCCCGCTTCAGCACGTCGGCGACGGTGGTGCGGGCGTATCCCTTCTCCCCGACCGCCTGCGTCATGCCCTGGAGCATGCGGTCCCGCTGGGAGGCCGACACCTGCGCGCGGGTGAGATGATGACGCCCGCGCGGCAGCGAGGGGAAGCCGTCGGAGTCCACATGGACAAGCTA
This sequence comes from Actinomadura sp. KC216, assembly GCF_004348535.1. GTDB lineage: Bacteria > Actinomycetota > Actinomycetes > Streptosporangiales > Streptosporangiaceae > Spirillospora. The sequence goes on along the minus strand of NZ_SMJX01000114.1, from coordinate 21,714 downwards.
TCAACGTGTTCGGGCCCGTTGAGGTAACCCGTTTACCACGAATACTACGAACATTGTTGTTCGCAGAGATGTTACGGTTTCCAGTGCATATCGGGGGGCGGACGTCCCCGTCCACGGAGCGGGGCGGGGCGGCCGAGCGATCACGGCCCGGCGCAGCCGGCGTGTGGTGAGCGGCCTTCCAGGCAGTGCGCCACGGGGGCCGATCTGCACTGGACGACGCACATCCGCACGCGGCGGCTGACCCCGTCGCCGGGCCCGATCGTAGGAGAAAGTGGAAGCCGCGCGGCCCCGCGGTTTCACCTGTTCATTGCAGCGCCCTCCTCCTTCGGCCCTAGAGGGCCTCCATCGTCGGGCGCTGCGCGCGATCGCTGCATCGCTCCGTCTCGCCTGGCGGCTCGCTGCGCGATCAGGTTTCTCGCAAGCTCGAAACCTGCCTTCGGTCGCGATCGCAGGCGTTGAGGTCGTTGCGGGTTTCGGAAGGGGCTGAGGTCAGCGTGATCGATCAGGGGAGCAGGCCCGCGCGGCGGGCTGTGGTGACGGCCTCCAGGCGGGTGTGGCTGTCCAGCTTGCGCATCGCGGAGCGCAGGTAGCTCTTGACGGTTTCGGGGAGCAGGCCCAGGCGGTCGGCGGCCTCGGCGTTGGTGCAGCCGATCGCCACATAGGACAGGACGTCCAGCTCGCGCGGCGACAGCACCGGGCGCGCTGAGCCGTTCGGCTCGTTCAGACCGGCGGCGGCCAGGCGGAGGGACGCCTCGCGGAGGCGGTCGCGGGTCGGGGCGTCCGCGACCCGTTCGGCCAGGGCGCGCAGTTCCGCGTGAACGGCCCTGACCTCCTCCCATCGGGCCGCCGACTCCGGGACGGCGGCGACGGCCGGACGCGCGCGGGCGAGCGCCTCGTCCGCGCTGTCCTGGACGGCGATGTCCTGTTCGAGGTCGCGGGCGGTCTGGACGGCGGCGCCCACCACGCGGTCGGCCAGCGACAGCGGCTCGCGCAGCGCGCCGTACAGGACGCCGCGGACCCGCCGCCGGACGACGATCGGCACCGCCAGGATCGACAGCAGCCCCTCGCGCCCGACGGGCTTGTCGTAGTCGTGGCTGATCGACGCCGAGCACGGGTAGTTGCTGACCCAGACCGGGCGTGCCATGGCCATCGCCTTGCCGCCGAGCCCGTTGCCGTGGCGGACGACGAGCCCGTCCAGCGAATCGGTCGTGTTGCCGACGAGTTCGGTGATGCGGAGCCGGTCATGCCCGCCGCCCTGCGCGCCCCCGGACACGGCGCCGCCGAACACCACGGGGAGGCGGGTCGTCCGGTGCAGGGTGAGCACCGCCGACCGCACGGCGCCCGCGTCGTCGCGCGCGATCCTGGGCGTGCCGGGGGCGCCGGGGACTCTCGGGGCTCTGGGAGCCCTGGCAGACGCGATTCCCAGCTCGCCCGGCGTTCGTTCCCCCGAGGTAGGCGCACCCATGTTCCGAGCATGCCCGGTACGGCGGCGTCCCGAAAGGCCCTTCGCGGAGAAGGGCGGGACTAGCCGTCGCCGAGGCCCAGGATGTCGACGGCCTCCGCGCGCATCTGCACCTTGCGGATCTTCCCGGTGACCGTCATCGGGAACTCGTCCACGACGTGCACGTAGCGCGGGATCTTGAAGTGGGCGAGCCTGCCCTCGCAGAACGCGCGGAGTTCCTCGGCGGTCAGGCCGGGGACGCCCTCGCGCAGCCGCACCCAGGCCATCAGCTCCTCGCCGTACTTCTCGTCCGGGACACCGATGACCTGCGCGTCCACGATGTCGGGGTGGGTGTAGAGGAACTCCTCGATCTCGCGCGGGTAGATGTTCTCGCCGCCGCGGATCACCATGTCCTTGATCCGTCCGGTGATGCTGACGTAGCCGTCGCCGTCCATCACGGCGAGGTCGCCGGTGTGCATCCAGCGGGCGGCGTCGATCGCCTCCGCCGTCTTTTCGGGCTCGTCCCAGTAGCCGAGCATCACCGAGTAGCCGCGCGTGCAGAACTCGCCGGGCGTCCCGCGCGGGACGGTGACGCCCGTCTCCGGGTCGACGATCTTGATCTCCAGGTGCGGGTGGACGCGCCCGACCGTCGAGACGCGGCGGTCGAGCGAGTCGCCCGCGCGGGTCTGCGTCGACACCGGGGACGTCTCCGTCATGCCGTAGCAGATCGCGACCTCGCCCATCCCGAGCCGCTCGATGACCTGCTTCATCACCTCGACCGGGCACGGCGACCCCGCCATGATCCCGGTGCGGAGACTCGACAGGTCGAGATCGTCCAACGACGGCTCGTTCAGGAGGGCGATGAACATCGTCGGCACCCCGTACAGCGACGTGCACCGCTCGGCGGCGACGGCGTCCAGCGTCGCCTTCGGGTCGAACGCCGGGGCCGGGATCACGACGCACGCCCCGTGGCTCGTCGCCGCGAGGTTGCCCATGACCATGCCGAAGCAGTGGTAGAAGGGCACCGGCACGCAGATGCGGTCCTCTTCGTCGTAGGCGCACAGCTCGCCGACGAAGAAGCCGTTGTTCAGGATGTTGTGGTGCGAGAGCGTCGCGCCCTTGGGGAAGCCCGTCGTCCCGGACGTGTACTGGATGTTGATCGGGTCGTCGGCGGTGAGCGTCCGGCCGATCTCGTCGAGGACGGCCGGGTCTTCGGCGCGGCCCGCCGCCATCAGCTCGTCCCACTCCGGGCCGCCGATGAGGACGACGTCCCGCAGCGCCGCGCACTTCGGCCTGACCTGCTCGATCATCGCGGCGTAGTCCGACGTCTTGAACGCGGGCGCCGACACCAGCGTCCTGATACCCGCCTGGTTGAGGACGAACTCCAGCTCATGCACCCGGTACGCCGGGTTGATGTTGACGAGGATCGCGCCGAGCTTGGCGGTCGCGTACTGGACGAGCATCCACTCCGCGCAGTTCGGCGACCAGATCCCGACCCGGTCGCCCCTGACGACGCCGCGCTCGCGCAGGCCGAGCGCGACGGCGTCCACGTCGTCGGCGAGCTGCGCGTACGTCCAGCGGCGGGCGGACGCCCGCTCGACCAGCGCGTCGCGGTCGCCGAAGGCCGCGACCGTCCTGGCGAGGTTCGCGCCGATGGTGTCGCCGAGCAGCGGCGTGCCGGCCACGCCCGACGCGTACGAGGAGGTCACCGCAGGTCCTCCTCGCGGAACTCGCCCTCCGGGCGATCGTCCGGACCCGGATGCTTGTCGATCTCGCTCGTCCGCAGCTCGACGCGGCGGATCTTGCCGGAGATCGTCTTCGGCAGCGCGCCGAACTCCAGCAGCCGGATCCGCTTGTACGGCGACAGCTGCGCCCGGCTGTGCTCGAAGATGGCCTTCGCCGTCTCCGCGTCCGGCTCCCAGCCCGCCGCCAGCGTCACGTACGCCTTCGGCACGGCCGCCCGGACCGGGTCGGGTGAGGGCACGACGGCCGCCTCCGCGACCGCCTCGTGCTCGATCAGCACGCTCTCCAGCTCGAACGGCGAGATCTTGTAGTCGGACGCCTTGAACACGTCGTCGGAGCGTCCGACATAGGTGATGTACCCGTCCTCGTCCCGGGAGCCGATATCGCCGGTGTGGTAGTAGCCGCCCGCCATCGCCTCGTCGGTGCGCGCGTCGTCGCCGTGGTACCCGATCATCAGCCCGAGCGGACGATCCTCCAGGTCGAGGCATATCTCGCCCTCATCACCGGGCTCCCCGGTCACGGGATCGATCAGAGCGACCTGGTAGCCCGGCACGGGACGTCCCATCGAGCCCGGTTTGACGGGCTGCCCCGGAGTGTTGGCGATCTGCACGGTGGTCTCGGTCTGCCCGAACCCGTCCCGGATCGTCCGGCCCCAGGCGTCCTTGACGCGCTCGATCACCTCGGGATTGAGCGGCTCACCGGCCGCCACGACCTCGCGTGGCGGGTTGGCGAGCCGTCCGAGATCTGCCTGGATCAGCATCCGCCACACGGTGGGCGGCGCGCAGAAGCTCGTGATCCCGCAACGCTCCAGGGTGTCGAGCAGCCGGTCGGCGTCGAACCGCGTGTAGTTGAAGATGAAGACGCACGCCTCCGCGTCCCACGGCGCGAACACGTTGCTCCACGCGTGCTTCGCCCAGCCCGGCGACGAGATGTTCAGATGGACGTCCCCCGGCCGCAGCCCGATCCAGTACATCGTCGACAGGTGCCCGGCCGGATAGGACGCGTGCGTGTGCTCGACCAGCTTCGGCTTCGCCGTCGTCCCGGACGTGAAGTACAGCAGCAAGGTGTCGCGCGACATCGTGAGCCCGTACGGGGTGAACGACTCCCCGTACTCGTAGGCATCGGCGAACCGGATCCACCCGTCCACCGGCTCACCCACCGCGATCTTCGTGAACTCGCCCTGGACGCCGTCGAACTTCCCGGTGTCCGCCGACCCCACCACCACATGCCGGGCCTTTCCGCGGATCAGCCGGTCCTGGAGATCGGCCGTCCCCAGCAGCGGCGTGCAGGGGATCAGCACCGCGCCGAGCTTCATCGCGGCCAGCACCGTCTCCCACAGTTCGACCTGGTTGCCGAGCATCAGGATGATCCGGTCGCCCCGCCGCACCCCCGACCGCCGCAGCAGGTTCGCCACCTGGTTCGACCGCCGCGACATCTGCGAGAACGAGTACCGCGCCTCGGAGCCGTCCTCCTCCACGATCCACAGCGCGGGCGAGTCGTTGCTCTCGGCGATCTTGTCGAACCAGTCCAGCGCCCAGTTGAACCCCGTCAGGACGGGCCAGCGGAACTTCTCGTACGCGGTCGCGTAGTCGTCGCGATGCGCGAGCAGGAAGTCGCGCGCCGCACGGAACTCGACTGCGGGCATTGGTCTCTCCTCGTAGCCGCACGGACACCCGTTCAGAGGGATCGTTCGCCATCCCGAGTGACCCACGCCACCCCCGAACGGGGGTAGTCCTACCCCGCGCGCCCCGAGTGACGATCGCGGCACCCGGGCAGACGCCGGTACGCGCGGCCCGCCGCTCGACGGGTCACCCGTGCCAGCCTTGGCCGGTGTAGTTGCCGCAGCGGTTGAGGACCAGTTCGACGTAGTTGGCGGGAGGTCCGTCCGTGTCCAGGCACAGGCCGCTTTCGAGGTTCCTGAACCGGCCGGTGCCGGGGTCGTATCGCCACTGCTGGCCGGTGTAGTTCCCGCACCTGTTCAGTACCGCGCGGACTCCCTTGGCGGGAGCGCCCGCCGTGTCCAGGCACAGTCCGCTGGGCGGGTTGGCGAGATGATGAGTGGTCGGGTCGTGGCTCCATTCCTGCCCGCTGAAGTTGCCGCACTTTCGGACTTGCACGTGGACACCGGATCCCTGCGGGCCGTCGGTGTCGATGCACAGTCCGCTGGCCGTGTTGGTGATCGGGCCCGGGCTCGACAGAGGCGATTGCGCACTGGGCGGCGTGTCGGGTGCAGGCGTGGTGGCCGGTGGCGGGCTCATGGATGCTGCCGAGGGTGTGGCGCTGGTGGAAGGCGAGGACAGCGTCGTGGCACGGCCCTCGCCTCCCGCTCCGGCCTTCCCGCCGTCTGCGGCCAGGGCCAGGACCAGGGCCAGCGCGGCGGCTCCGGCCGCGGCGAGCGCGGCCGCGCCCAGGCCCGCGTACCGGGCGAGTCGCCGGGCGGCGGGAGAGTCGATCCGTGTTGTCAGCCGACGGGTGTGCGGGTCCAGGCCCCTGCGGCGGGGTGGACGGCGAGCCGGTGAGCTCGGCGAGGAGCTGCGGAACGGCCGGCCGGGCGGTGGGATCCTTGGCGAGGGCACGAGCGACGAGTTGGCGAAGATGGGGCTCAAGGCCGGCCAGATCGGGCTCGGCGTGCTGAACCCGGTCGTTGATCTCGGCGCCGCAGGCCCCGGCGAACGCGGGACGGCCCGTGCCCGCGTAGGCGACGACGGCCCCCAGGAGAACACGTCGGCGGCGGGGAGCGGCCGGCCACCGGCCAGCAACTCGGGCGCGATGTAGCCGGGGGTGCCGATGACCGTCCCCGTACGCGTCAGTTGCCCGGTGGCGTCCAGAGCGCGGGCGATACCGAAGTCGATGACGCGCGGACCTACCGGTGACAGCAGCACGTTGGCGGGTTTCAGGTCCCGGTGGATCAACCTGGCCTGGTGGATGGCGGACAGGGCCGTCGCGATACCGACCGCGAGCGCGTCGAGATCGGCTCCACGGAGCGGACCGTGGGCGGACACCGCCTCCCGCACGGTCGGGCCGTCGATGAAGTCGGTGGCCACCCACAGCGGGTTCTGGTCGAGGCCGGCGTCCAGGACCGGCGCCGTGCAGAACCGCCGGACCCGCCGCGCCGCCTCCACCTCCTGCCGGAACCGCTCGCGGAACTCGGGCTCGCGTGCCAGCTCGTCGTTGATGACCTTGACCGCGACGGGCCGCCCGCCGCCGTCTTCGGCAAGCCACACCGTTCCCATTCCGCCGCGGCCGAGCTTCCGAACCAGCCGGTACCGCCCGATCATCTCGACCACGCGAAAAGCATGACAGACGACCACTTGTGTCTGACGGCTTCAAGCCCCGGACTAGAGCTCGTCCTGTTGAGCCGCGGGCTCGGGTTCGCGTTGGGAGTTGCGGTGGGCGGACTCGGCGAGTGCCTTGATCCGTTGCAGGCGGGTGTTCCAGTGGGCGGCTACCCCCGCCAGGGCGCGGGCCGCCTCGTCCAGGCGGTCGGGGTGGACGGTGTAGCGGACCTCGCGGCCGTCGCGGCGGGCCGTGACCAGGCCGGTGCGTTGCAGGACGGCCAGGTGCTTCGCGACGGCCTGGCGCGTGAACGGCAGTTCCGCGGCGAGTGCGGTCGGGGTCGCCTCGCCCTTGGCGAGCAGCACGTCGAGGAGCCGGCGGCGGCTCGGCTCCGCCACCGCCGCCAGCAGCTCCTCGTCATGCTCGGTCACTTGGGCGAGACCCCCGTCGCCGCGTACGTGGCCAGGTCGGCGAGGTGCTTGGACCAGCCCGCGTTGTGGTCGTCGATGTAGGCGGTCTTCCGCTCGTCGGTCCAGTCGGTCTCGTCCAGGCCGGTCTCGGTCACGCGCAGCAGCGTACGCTCGCCGTCCGGGACGAGCTTGAACTCCACCAGGGTCGAGTTGCCCTCGCCGGGCCGGGTGCCCTCGGGGTTGCCCCAGCGGTAGGCGAACCGGTGCGGCGGTTCGACGGCCGCCACGACGAACTTCGCCTGCTCCTGCGCGGCCGTCTCCTTGTCGACCCAGGTCAGCGTGCCGTCGCCGCCCGCTCGCAGGTCGATCTCCGCCTTGTCGCTGAACCACTGGGCGATCTGCTCCGGCTCCGTCACCGTCCGCCAGACCACGTCCACGGGTGCGTCGATCAGGATCTCGTGCTCGATGCTCATGAAGTCCTCCAGCTCGAAATGAAAACGCAACCTCTGGTTGCACGACAACCGTAACCCGGGTGGGCGGCAATGCGCAACCGTTGGTTGCATTTTGGTCCTGGGTCCCTGTCCTGGGTCTTGCCTGGACGGGTGCATCGTGGTCCGCTCGGGTCCCTGCTCGGTGATGGTGAGGCGGGACGTCGTGAAGAAGCTCCTGGTTCTGTTCGTCGTGTGCGCGGTGGTGGGCGGCGGTGTCGTGCCTCCGGCCTGGGCCGGTGGACGGGCGGGGCCCGATGTCGAGCCGGTCGCCACCTGGAACGGGCTGGCGCTTGAGGCCGTGCGCGCTATCCGGGCGAGCGACGCCGACGCGGCCCGGTCGTACGCGATGGTGAACGCGGCCATGTACGACGCGGTCAACGGGATCGCGGTGCAGAGTGACGGCCGCGACCGCGCGCATCTGCTGACCTCGCCGGACGGCGCTCCGCGGCGCGGCGACCGGCAGGCGGCGGCGGTGGCCGCGGCCCACGCCGTGCTCAGCGGGCTGTATCCGGATCGCTCCGCTCGTTTCGATGAGCAACTGGCCGCTGACCTCGGGAAACTCGGTGACGGGCCGAGCGTTTCCGCCGGACGGGCATGGGGGCAGGCCGTGGGCGCGCACGTCATCGACGTCCGGGACGGGGACGGGTCGCGTCCGGTCGAGACGCAGCCGGGCGGCACCGGGCCCGGGGTGTTCCCGGCCGCCTGGTCGGGCGTCCAGTACCGCGCGATGGTCCCGTTCGGGATCGCCGATGGGGGGCGTTACGTCGCGCCCGGCCCGCCCGCGCTCGGCAGCCTCGACTACGCGGCCGCGTTCGCCGAGGTGAAGCTGGTCGGCGACGCCCGGATCGCGGACCCGGCCAAGCTCGCGCACTACCAGTACTGGTCGCTGCCGGCGGGGTCGGCGCAGCCGCCCGGAGAATGGCTGAAGATCGCGCTGGAGGTGGCCGCGAAACGGTCGCTTTCCGATCAGGCACGGCTGGCGGCCCTGCTGAGCGTCGCCCTGGCGGACGTCTCGATCTCGACCGTGCGGACCAAGTTCGTCCATCGGCATTGGCGGCCCGAGACGGCAATCCAGCAGGCCGATACCGATGGCAACCCGCACACCGAGAAGGACACCGGGTGGAAAGCGCGCGCGGGGAGCGCGGGTAGCTCGCCTGAGTACATCTCCGGGCACAGCTCGTTCAGCGCTGCCGGTGCCGCCGTCCTGGCGGGCTTCTTCTGCGCCGACCGCGTCCCGTTCAGCCATGTGACGGACTCGGCGCCCATCGATCCGTCCACCGGGGAACCGATGAAGCGCACGTTCGCGAGCTTCTCCGGAGCCGCCGCCGATGCCGGACGGTCCCGGGTGGTCGGCGGCAGCCATTTCCAGTTCAGCAACGAGGCGGGGCTGGCGATGGGCCGGAGCCTCGCCGCCGAGATCCTGGCCAAGAAGCTCCTCTACACGACAGGCCCCACCCACCACGGCGAATGCCCGCTCTGAACCGCGGCCGGAGGACGAGACGACCGGTGGTCGGTTCCGGCCGTCAGGGCTTGGGCGGGATGTAGGGCGGGGCCTCGCCCCAGCCCCAGTGCGGCATCGGGGCCTCCAGCGGCGGTTTCGCGTCCGGCTGGGAGTTGGCGAGGGCGATGCGCGTCCCCCACTCGATGTAGGACGTGAACGCGGCGCGGAACTCGGGATCGTCCGGGAGGCCGACCTCGTCGGCGGCGTCCATCAGGAGCGACACCCAGCGGCGCCGCTGCGGTTCGGTGATGCCCTTGCGCAGGTGCTGCCGGACCATGTGGTGGTAGCCGCCGCGCTCCGCGCTGTAGCGCTCCGGGCCGCGGAAGACCTCGCTCAGCCAGATCGCGACCCATTTCGGGTGGTCCGGGGCCATGTGCTCGAACAGGGGGCGGAGGAGGTCGTCCTTCAGCACGTTCGTGTAGAAGACCTCGGTGAGCCGCTCGAACGCCTCGGTGCCGCCCGCCCAGTCGTACAGCGTCGGGACGGACCCGCCCGCGCCGCGCACGGGCGTCCGCTCGTAGTGCCGCATCTCCTCGATCTGCCGGACGTACGGCTTGATCTCGGCGAAGAAGGCGGGGAAGTGCTCGCCGCCGCGGAAGCCCTGGAGGTGGTCCTCGGCGGATGTCCAGCAGATGCGGAGGATGTACGACGCTGGCTCCTCGACGCACCGGGACAGCTCGTAGTCCACGCATTGCGGCGCGGCGGCCAGGGAGGCGGACGCGCGCGCGTAGGCGGCCTCGAACCCGTCCGCCCCGGACGGGTCGATGCGGTAGCGGATGTACTCGACGATCATGGAACCCCCAGCTGCGACCGGTCGGGTAATCACAGTAATCCTGTAATCACCCGACCGGAAGCAGAATGATCGTCTTTGTCCTCCGGCCGTCAGCCGCCGGACGCGGGCGAGCGGCGGAACCAGGCGACGGCACCGCCCGCCCCGGCGATGACGAGCGCGATCAGCCCGATCCACAGCCAGCCGGACGACCCGCCGCCCGACTCCTCGGACGCCGCCGCGTTCGACGGGGACGCCGCGGGGATGACCGGCTGCGGGCTCCCGGCACCGGGCGACGCCGTCGAACCGGACGCACCGCCCGTGCTCGCCGACGAGCCCTCCACCGTGAACTTGTAGCTGCCCGACACCGGGTGGCCGTCCACCGACACGACCCGCCAGCCGACCGTGTACTTCCCGTTCGGCAACGCGCCGTTGACCGGCTGGGTGACCTTGTTGTCGACGGCCTTGGCCGTGCCCGCCTGGTACTGCTTGCCGGACGCGTCGGTGACCAGCACGCGCGGCAGCCGGATCGTCTCCGTGTAGGTCAGGACGATCTCCGACGGGGCCGCGACCGACGAATCCTTCTTCGGGGTGGACCCCGTCAGCGCGGTGTGCGCCGAGGCCGGAGCCGCGGACATCGCCAGCACCGTCCCCACGGCCAGCGCCCCCGCCGCGATGCGGCCCGCCGCCCGGGTCATGACCGGCTCCGGGCGCGGGTGACGCCGTAGCCGCCGACCGCGATGCCGAGGACGCCGACGGCGATGCCGACGCCGCCGAGCAGCCGCGCGGTGCCGTCATCGGCGGACACCGTGGCGGCCGAGTCGGCCTTCGTGGCCGCGGTCAGCCCGACCGCGGACTGCTGGCCCTTCGGGAGGAGCTTGAGCACGGGCGCCGGGTGCTCGGGTTCGGCCGCCCCCTCGGCGGCCGGCGGCTGGTCCCACTTCACGACCTCGCCGTTGGAATATGTCTGGTCGGCCTTGAACATCAACTCTCCGGTGTCGGTCGGCAGCCGTCCCATGGAGACGTCGAACTCCTGGAAGGTGCCGGGGTCGATCTTGCCGCCGGACCAAGTGATCTTGGTGACGGCCTCGGTCTGCTCGCCGCCCTCGGTTTTGATCGGGGTGGCGAGCTTGGTCTTCTCGGCCTTCACCGTCCAGCCGGGGACGGGCCGGACCGACACCGACGACAGCGGGCGGTCGGCCGGCAGGTACACCACCAGCTTCGTGGTGGACGCGTTGTCGCGCTCGTTCGGCACCCGGAACGCCACCTTGGCGTACGTCCCCTGCTCGGCGGTCTTCGGGTTGACGGTGACGTGCGCGGACGCGGCCGTGGCCAGGCCGAGCAACGACGCGGCGGCGAGGCCGGCGACGGCGCCCAGCCTGCGGGCGGTCGGCGGAAGGGCATGAGAAAGAGAAGTCATGGCGGGATCCGTTCGAGTCTACGTACGGGAAAATCCGGAAGCGCCGGGATCGGCGTCCGGTGACGTACGGCACTCGCTCAGCAGGACGGAAGCGTGCGGGCGAGCACCCTCGAACGCGGCGGGGGACCCCGCCGGACGACCTGGTGCCGCAGCGTGCGGCCGATCGCCATGAGGGCGGCCGTCGCCGGTGCGGCGGGGGTGATGCGCGGCGGAGCCGTGGCGGGCTCGGTGGCGAGGAAGGCGAGAAGCAGCAGACAGACCAGCCGGATCGACCGGTCGGCAGCGCCCGCGACCCGCCGGGCCAGCGACCACGCGGCCCGCTCCCCGCGGCGCAGCCACCATGCCGCGATCAGCGCGGCGACGGTGTGCGCGAGCGTCATCGTCGCGCCGCCCGTGAGGTGCGCGACGGGCAGCAGGAAGTCCGAGCCCGCCGTCGCCGCGTCCGGGACGGCGGTGTCGTGCATCCCCGCCTGGTGCAGGGCCGCGGCGCGGAGGGCCGGGTCCTGAAGGGTCGCCAGGGGCGGGTGGACCGGGTCGGTGGCGCTCGTGAAGAGCACGTGCAGCGCGAACTGCCCGCCCAGAAGGCCGCCGAGGATCGTCGCTAAGGACCGTTCGTGGCCCGCCAGCAGGTGCGTCACGCCCAGCACGGCCACGAATCCCGTCAGAACCGCCCAGACGGGGATCACCGTCCCCGATGCGAGGACGTGCCCGGCGGTGGCCAGCGAGACGCACACGGTGGCGAACACCACCGCGCGCGCGGTTCGGAAGCCCGGTTCCGGGGGGCGCAGGGACATGGCGTCACCATCGTGCCACCAGATCCGCCGTCCGGGTAGTGGGCCCCGTGATCTTTCCAACACGCCCAACATCTTGGGGTTGTGCAAAGATCGTCAACTACATGTAGGGTTCAATCCCGTGCTGGTTCGCCCCCGCCGCTGGTCGGCGGCGCCGTTTCGTCGGCGGGGGCGTCGCAAGAGGGAACCCGGTGCGAATCCGGGACTGCCCCGCAGCGGTGAGTGGGAACGACCGCCGTCTTCACGCACTGGGCCGGAATCCACCGGCCCGGGAAGCGACGGCCAGTAGGACGCGCCTTCGTCCGAGAAGGCGCGATGCCCGCGAGTCCGAAGACCTGCCCGCACGGAGAACCCGGGGTCGCCCCCGGGTCGACACGTCCAGGCTTCGCGGGTGGGCCGGGGGCGGAACGCGGCGTGCCTATCGCTGGGCGGCTCGTGTCCCGTTCGCATGCCGTCCGCGGGGCGGCTGCGAGGGGAGAGAGCACGTGACACAGGACCTGGCCGTACCGGTGGAGCCGCGCGGGGCGGCGTTCGCGGAGGTCGCCGCGGAGGCCGTGGCGAAGGTCGCCGCCGAGGTCGAGGCCGCCTGCGACGGGGTGCCGGACGTCGAGCCGGGCCGGGTGCTGGCCGCCGTCCGCCCTGGGGAGGGGACGGACGGCCTGGACGCGGCGGCGCTGCGCGACCTGGCGATCGGCGAGGCGAGCGCGCTGGTCTCGGCCGAACCCGGATACTCCAAGGTCGCGGCACGCCTGCTCGGGCTGCGGATCAGGGACGAGGCGGCGTCCGCCGGGGTCCGGACGTTCGCCGAATCGGTCGCCGCCGCGCATCGGGAGGGTCTGCTCGCGGACGCTCCGGCCGCGTTCGTCGCCGCCGACGCCGCCGCGCTCAACGCCCTCATCGACCCGTCCGCCGACGACCGCTTCGAGTACTTCGGGCTCCGGACGCTCTACGACCGCTACCTGCTGAGGCATCCGCGGTCGAGGCTCGTCCTCGAACGTCCGCAGCATTTCCTCCTGCGCGTGGCGTGCGGCTTGGCCGACTCCGCCGATGAGGCCGCCGAACTGTACGGGCTGCTGAGCACCCTCTCGTATCTGCCCAGCTCACCGACGCTCTTCAACTCCGCCGCCCGGCGCCCGCAGCTCTCGTCCTGCTTCCTGCTCGACTCGCCGCGCGACGAGCTGGAGTCGATCTACGAGCGGTACGGGCAGGTGGCGCGGCTCAGCAAGTACGCGGGCGGCATCGGGATCTCGTGGACGAAGGTCCGGTCCCGGGGCTCGCTGATCCGCGGCACGAACGGGCATTCCAACGGGATCGTCCCGTGGCTGCGGACGCTCGACTCGTCGGTCGCCGCCGTCAACCAGGGCGGGCGCCGTAAGGGCGCGGCGTGCGTGTACCTGGAGCCGTGGCACGCCGACGTCGAGGAGTTCCTGGAGCTGCGCGACAACACGGGCGAGGACGCGCGCCGCACCCACAACCTCAACCTCGCCAACTGGATCCCCGACGAGTTCATGCGCCGCGTCGAGCAGGACGGGACCTGGTCCCTGTTCGACCCGAAGGAGGTCCCCGAGCTGGCGGACCTGTGGGGCGACGCGTTCGACGAGGCGTACCGGGCGGCGGAGAAGGCGGGACGGTTCGTCCGGCAGCTCCCGGCCCGCAAGCTCTACGGGCGGATGATGCGGACGCTCGCCGAGACCGGCAACGGCTGGATGACGTTCAAGGACGCCGCCAACCGCGCCTGCAACCAGACCGCCGAGCCGGGCCAGTCCGTCCACCTGTCGAACCTGTGCACCGAGATCCTGGAGGTGACGAGCGACGGCGAGGCGGCCGTGTGCAACCTCGGATCGGTGAACCTCGCCGCGCACGTCGGGCCGTCCGGGATGGACTGGGAGCGGCTGCGCGCCACCGTCCGCACCGCCATCCGGTTCCTCGACCGCACCATTGACCGCGGCTTCTACCCGACCCCAGAAGCGGAGAAGGCGAACCGGAAATGGCGCCCGGTCGGCCTGGGCGTGATGGGGCTCGCGGACGTCTTCTTCACGCTCCGCCTGCCGTTCGACTCCGACGAGGCCCGGGTCCTGTCGACGCGCATCGCGGAGGAGATCGCGCTGGCGGCCTACGACGCGTCCGCCGACCTCGCCGCCGCGCACGGCCCGCTGCCCGCCTACGACCGGACCCGCACCGCCCGCGGCCAGCTCCACCTGGACCATTTCCCGGACGCCGCACCGGCCCGTCCGGACGAATGGGAGCGGGTGCGGGCGCGCGTCGCCGAGGTCGGGCTCCGCAACTCGCTGCTGATCGCGATCGCGCCGACCGCGACGATCGCGTCCATCGCGGGCTGCTACGAGTGCATCGAGCCGCAGGTCTCCAACCTGTTCAAGCGCGAGACGCTGTCCGGCGAGTTCCTACAGATCAACGGCTATCTGGTGGACGATCTGAAGTCGCTCGGGCTGTGGACTCCGGCCGTCCGGGAGGCGATCAAGAAGGCGAACGGCTCCGTCCAGGGCCTCGTCGACCTGCCGGAGGAGATGCTGGCCCTCTACCGCACCGCGTGGGAGCTGCCGCAGAAGGCGCTGATCGACCTCGCCGCCGCCCGGACCCCGTACATCGACCAGGCCCACTCGCTGAACCTGTTCATGGAGACGCCGACCATCGGCAAGCTCTCCTCGATGTACGCCTACGCGTGGCGGAGCGGCCTCAAGACCACGTACTACCTGCGGTCGCGCCCCGCCACCCGGATCGCCCAGACCACGGTGGCGGCGGCCGTCTGCTCCCTGGAGAACCCCGAGACCTGCGAGGCGTGCCAGTAATGATGCTGCTCGACCCCGGCATGGACCTGACGCTGCGGCCCATGCGCTACCCCGACTTCTACGAGCGCTACCGCGCCGCGATCCGCAACACGTGGACGGTCGAGGAGGTCGACCTCGCGTCCGACCTCGTGGACCTCGCGCGCCTGACGCCCGCAGAACTGCACCTCGTCAACCGGCTCGTCGCGTTCTTCGCCACCGGCGACTCGATCGTGGCGAACAACCTGGTGCTCAACCTCTACAAGCACGTCAACGCTCCCGAGGCGCGGCTCTACCTGTCGCGCCAGCTGTTCGAGGAGGCCGTCCACGTCCAGTTCTACTTGACCCTGCTCGACACTTACCTCCCCGACCAGGACGAGCGCGCCAAGGCGTTCGCGGCGATCGAGCACATCCCGTCCATCCGGTCCAAGGCGGAGTTCTGCTTCCGCTGGATCGACTCGCTCGGCTCCCTGGACGAGCTCCGCACCGGCGCAGACCGTCGCGCGTTCCTTCTGAACCTGATCTGTTTCGCGGCGTGCATCGAGGGCTTGTTCTTCTATGGCGCCTTCGCCTACGTGTACTGGCTCCGTTCGCGCGGGCTGCTGAACGGCCTCGCCTCCGGAACCAACTGGGTCTTTCGGGATGAATCCGCGCACATGGAGTTCGCGTTCTCGGTGGTCGACACCGTCCGGGCGGAGGAGCCGGAGCTGTTCGACGCCGAGCTGACGGAGCAGGTCACGCGGATGCTGGACGAGGCCGTCCAGGCGGAACTCGACTTCGCCCGCGACCTGTGCGGCGACGGGCTGCCCGGGATGAGCGCGGACGACATGCGCGCCTACCTGGAGTACGTCGCGGACCAGCGCCTCGTCCGCCTCGGCCTCCCGGCCCGCTACGGGACGGCGAACCCGTTCGCGTTCATGGAGCTACAGGACGTCCAGGAGCTTTCGAACTTCTTCGAGCGGCGCGTCTCGGCGTACCAGATCGGGGTGAAAGGGAGCGTCTCGCTGGACGAAGCGTTCTGACGGTACCCCGGCCGGAGGTTATTCCGGCCGGAGGTTTCTCTGCGTTTGGACGCCGCGCGTCCACCTAGTCCGCGGGTTCGATCAGGCGCATGGTGATCACTATCCGGTCCGCCTCGAAGTGTCGGCGGTCGCCCGCACGCAGGACGAATCTCTGTACGGCGGTCTTTTGACACCTTTTCAGGGTGACGTCGAGGTCTCGTACGCGGTCGCCCTTGAACCACCAGACGACCACTTGAGTACATCCGCTGCCGTCCTTGCGGAGCCATCCGCGGAGCTTGGTGCGGGTGGTGGTGCCGACGACCTGCCCCCAGGGCCGGGTGATGACCCACCGGCGCTCCGCCTTCGCGGACATGTCGAGTGTGCGGGTCGCCGTCTCCGGCCCCGGGTCTGGGCGCGAGCCGGTGACGGGGGCGCCGGATCCGTTGAGACCGCCGGAGGCGCCGACATCGCCGACACCGCTGACACGGCCGGAGCCGCCGGAATCGCCGGATCCGCCGGGGCCGAGTTCGGTGAAGAAGACCGCCAGCGCTACGAGCACCGCCAGTGCGCCGAGGGAAAGGAGGGCGACGGCCTTCCTGTCCGGGATGTGGGTCACCGTGGCCTTCATGGAAGGGAGCCGGTTCAGTTCGGCGATGACGTGCATCCGGCGATGCTCGTCAGTCGGCGGCGGACGCCCTGCTTCATTCGGGTTCGCGGGTGAGGGAGTGGAATCCGCGGCGGGAGTCCGGCGGCCCTTGCCCTTGAATCGCCGAGTGTCGGCCTTTTGTCGCCGATCGGCTAGTTGAGCATCCGCGTGTAGTGATTTCCAATCTTCGTCGTGCTCGGCGCCGAGCGCTTTGACCAATGCGTCGAGTTTCTCCCACGCGGGCACGACAGACCATGTTTTGAACCAGCCCTCGACGGTGCTCGACGGCAGCTTCAGACCGCATGATGCGGCCAGGCGGTCGATGTCGCGTGGCGAAGGTTCGCCGCAGGCTTTGAGCGCGTCCTTGACGCGATCCCAAAGGTACGTGACCGATTCGGGGATCACATGTTCCTCGGGTCTGCTCACGGGAGAGATTGTTCACTATCCGCCAGTAGCCCATAAGGGCCCAGGACTTCGGGTAGTTTGCCGCTGCGTCCGCCCTGTGAAGTGCGCAAATCATCCGGAGCCCAGAATGCGACGGCTCCGTTCGGCCGAAAGTGGTCGCCCGGACGGCGGTGACGGCCCTTGCCTGAAGCGTCGACCGTCCGGCGCCCTCGCCGAGGCAGTGCGGTGAGCTCGGGTTTTCAGGGCGGAACTGATGAGCAAATATGAATCGCGAAAGCGGTCAGAAAGCTTTCGACATGAAGTGCGCGACCGGCGACTTTCGCGACGATGTTCACGGCGTGCATGACGCCCGGCACCGCCCCGGAGGGCGGCGTGCCGTGGCACCGGTGCCCCAACGCTAGTGATCCGGTGCCACGGCACGGTTCAGGATGCGAGCCGCGTCAGCACTTGATGCCGCGGGTCTTCGCGACGGCGACCAGACGGTTGTGCCACCACCCCTGCGCAACAGCCCGGTAGTACTTGCCATTGACGCAGCTCCGCGTGGGGAGCTTGACGGTGACGGAGTCCCAGCCGCACTTCTTGGGCAGCGGAGTCACGCGCCTCCAGCCGGAGCGGTGCTTGCGCTGCACGTACACCCTGACGCAGACCCGGTCGCGGCCCGAGGTCAGGTCCTTCATCCGGGCTGCGGCGGCGTAGCGGTTGCGGCGCTGGTCGACGGCGAGGCCGACGGTAAGGCGCCAGCGCGCGGCCGCGCTGAACGCCTCGGTGGTCTGCGGGGCCGGCGCTGCGACGGGCGCCGGGGCGGCCGATGCGGCGGGAGCCGTCAGTACGGCCGTTGCAGGGGTCATTACGGCTGTGGCGGTGGCCAGTGTCAATGCGGTCCTACGGATGCTTGTCATGGGGCTCGCGCCCTCCTTCTGTGCTCGTGAGCGGTCCTTCCGACCGCTCCGATGCGCCGCAGACTGCTGCGTCCCGCCGCCGTGGGGAAACCTTTCCGGCCCGGCTCGGCCCGGCTCGGTCCGGCTCGGGTCGGTCCGTCCTGAGCCGGACGTTGCGCGCCCCAGGGATCTCTGTAGTCTCTCAACGGAATAAATCTTAACGTTGATCTATTTGACGTTGACAGATGATCCGTCGAGCAGGGAGTGTGCAGCGATGAACCGCGTCGAACCGTCCGCGGCGGCCGAGGCCGCCTCCGAGCATGTGACCCTCAAGCGCTGGCTGGCCGTCCTAGCGGTCGCCGTCGGGACGTTTCTCGTGGTCACGGCGGAACAGTTGCCCGTCGGCCTGCTGACGTCCATCGGCGGTGACCTCGGGGTCTCCGAGGGGACGGCGGGCCTGATGGTCACCGTGCCCGGCCTGGTCGCGTCCGCGGGCGCGCTCTTCGTTCCCGTCGTGATCGGACGGCTGGACCGCCGCGTCGTCCTGCTGGGCCTGATCAGCCTCATGGTGGCGGCGAACCTCCTCTCCTTCCTGGCTCCGAACTTCCCCGTCCTGCTGGCCTCCCGCTTCCTGGTCGGGATCTCCATCGGCGGGTTTTGGGCGCTGGCCGCCGGGATCGCCGTCCGCCTCGTCCCGTCGACCCACGTTCCCCGCGCCACGTCCATCGCCTTCGGCGGGGCGACGGCCGCGAACGTTCTCGGTGTTCCGGCCGGGACGTTGATCGGCGGCCTCACCGACTGGCGGATCGCGTTCCTCACCCTCTCCGGCCTGGGCCTCCTGGCCGTGGCCGCGCTGTTCGTGCTCCTGCCCGGCATCCCCGCCACCGGGTCCATCCACCTCCGCCCGCTGCTCGCGCTCTTCGGCAACCCGTTCGTCCGCGGCGCGACCATGGCCACGTTCCTGCTGGTCAGCGGGCACATGGCGGCCTACACCTTCGTCAGCCCCGTCCTCCAGGACATCTCCGGCATCGACGAGGACCTCATCGGCCCGCTGCTGCTGGTGTTCGGCGCCGCGGGCATCGCCGGGACGTTCGCCGCCGGAAGCGCCGCGGGGAAGAACGTCCGCGTCACGCTTGTCGCCGTCAGCGTCCTGCTCACCGCCGTCCTGGCCGTGTTCCCGCTGCTCGGCGCGACGGCCGCCACCGGGGTCGCCCTCCTGGTCCTGTGGGGCCTGGCGTTCGGTGGCGTGCCCATCACCGTCCAGATGTGGATCCTGAAGGCCGCGCCCGACCACGCCGAGGCGGCCACGGCGCTCAACACCGTCGTGTTCAACCTGGCCATCGCGCTCGGGGCGCTGTTCGGCGGCTTCGTGGTGAACGGCGCGTCCGCCACCGCCGTCCTGTGGTTCGGCGCGGCGCTGACCGTGCTCACCTTCCTGGCCGTCTGGAGCACGCGGCGCGCCTCAGCAAGATGATCCGCACCTCTGGGACGGTTCCGAACTTTCCAGAGTGGGCAGACGTTGAACTGTCAAAGCTAGGCCGAGGAGGAAGAACGTTGGCTTCCATCATCGACCGGATTAAGAAATTCATCCGGAGCCCGCAGGGCCAGAAGGCGCGGGCCAGGGCGGAACGGCTCGCCCGCGACCCCCGCACCCAGGCCAAGGCCCGCCGTCTGCTGGCCAAGGTCCGCGGCGGCTCCCGCCACTGAGCCCGGTGGCCGCCGCAACCGACAACCGCACATCAGGCCCGTCCCGCTGAGGGGCGGGCCTTCGACCTTCCGCCTCCGGACGTCACGTCTTGCGGACGCGGCGCATGATCACCCAGAGCGCGATGACGGCCACCAGCACGACGGCGCCGCCGATGAGCCACGGTTTCCGGCTCGGGGCGACGTGCCCGGAGACGACCACGATCTCGCTCTTGCCCGAAACGGCGGTGATGTCGCGGGTCACGAGCATGAAATCGTCGGAGCCGAGCACGTCATTGGTCTTCCGGAAGCCGTCCAGCCCGCCGGTGTGGCTCTCCTTCTTGGAATCGACCAGCAGTTTGGTCCCGTCGGCCTTGTGCACCAGGTAGAGCGAGATGAGTTCCAGTTTGTCGTCGTCCCGCTTCACCAGGACCTTGCGCTCGTAGAACCGTCCGTTCGGCCCCGCGAGCGCGTTGGCCGCGTCCAATCCCGGCGCCGGCTTGTTGGAACCGCCACCCTGCTCCCACGGCCGGACGCAACCGGACGCCTGGCAGGGGCGCGGCGCCATCAGCCGTCCGATGAGCTCTTCGGGGGAGCCCATGGTGGCGAACGCGGCCACCCTGGCCTGGCTGTTCGCGCTCTGGAACTCGTCGCCGATGACGTCCGTCGACCGCAGGTACTCGCCGAACATGTCCCTGGTGGTGGGCGGCGTCGCGCATGCGGCCAGCGGCAGCGCGAGCGCGCACACGGCGGCCACGCGCAGCACGGAGGCCCGCGCGATCCTCCTGAGCGCGCGCCTTGGCCCGCGGTCCGAACCGATCATGACTTCGCCACCTCTCCCTCGCCCGGCGTCACGCGGACGAGGCCGCGGTTGCGGTCCGCGACCGGTCCCGAACATTGGGGATATCCGCCCTGCTCATGACCGGCTTCACGCAGATTATGGAACGATCAAATGGTCATGACCGGGGAGAATGCGCCTTGAGAACGATCAAAACGCGGACAGTATCCCAGCCGATTAACGCCGGTTCAATCGCCCTTACCGACCAATATGGCGAGTTTTCGACTTCGGCAGAAAAGGGCTGGGCGCCGGTCAGGCCCAGGGGTCGAGCGCGTGCTTCCCGATGGTCCGGCCGGTTTCGAGGTCGGCCAGGAGCGCGGGCCCGTCCGCCAAGGCATGGATCCGGGGGGCGCTCTCCGTGTAGACGCCTCGCGCGATGAGCTCCTGGAGCTTGTTCATCAGCCCGTCGTAAATCTGCGGGGCCTTGGCCGCGAGCGCACCGATGTGCAGGCCCATGACCTGGACCTGATGCCTGAACACGAGATCATGCGTGGTCAGCGCCGCGTCACCCGACGCCGCGCCGAACACCACGACCCATCCCGTGAACGGCTTGACCACCGACAGGCTCGTCTCGAAGGTGGCGCGTCCCACCGACTCCAGCACGACGTCCACGCCGCCGGTCAGCCGCATGACCTCGTCCGCCAGGTCGGGGCGGTAGGCGTCCAGGACGTCCTCGACTCCCAGAGCGCGAAGCGCGCCGTGCTTGGACGGCGACGCCGTGGCGATCACCCGCGCGCCGTAGTGCAGCGCCAACCGCACGGCGGCCTGGCCGACCCCTCCCGCCGCCGCGTGGATGAGCACAACGGCCCCGGCCTGGACGTTCTCCAGAGGGCGCAGGGCGGCCAGCGCCGTGGCCCAGTTCAGCACCATGCCGAGCGCCGACGCGTCCGCCCATCCGTCCGGAACGGGGAGGAGGCCCGCGTCCGGCATCGTCATGTACTGGGCGAATGCACCCCGCCCCGCCCCCACCACCCGTGCGCCGACCGGCGTCGCACTCCCGGGCCCGACCTCGACGACTTCGCCGACAGCCTCGAACCCTGCGACGTACGGCGCCTCGGGCCCGCCGCCGTAGGTACCGCGACTCTGCATCACGTCAGCGAAGTTGACCCCCGCCGCCGTGACCCGGACGAGCACCTCCCCGGCCCCAGGAGCGGGCCGACGAGCGTCGTCCACGAGAACCAGGTCCGAAGGCCCGCCCCACGACCGCTGAATCAGAGCGCGCATCTCATCAACGTTCTCCATGACGCGACCGTAGAACCCTCACACAGGCGTCAAGGTCAAGCGTCCCGGGCCTGCCGCAGATAGGCGTCGAGCGCCGACCGCCGCAGGCTGAGCTCCGCGATGTGCGCGGCGAGCCGGTCGCGATACCGCTGGACCTCGTCCAGGAACTCCTCGCACGGCGGCCCGTCGCCCAGATGCAGCAAGAGTTCCCGGACGAGCCGTACCGGCAGCCCAGCCTCCAGGAGCGAACGGACCTGAACGACGGTAGCGACGGTGGACGGACAGTAGTCGCGGTAGCCATTCGCCAGACGACCGGGCGTGATCAGCCCCTCGTCCTCGTAATACCGCAACGCCCTGACACTGGCCCCGCTAACCCGGGCCGCCCGCCCAATCCTCACACAACCCCCAACCCAGGCC
>NZ_SMJX01000113.1 GCF_004348535.1 Actinomadura sp. KC216 | reverse complement strand
TGTCTGGGCGGGGTCGGCGCGGTGTTGGCGTTGGAGGTGTCGCGGTTTGCGCGTTCGTCGGAGTTCGCGCGGCTGCTGGAGCTGGCTCGCCTGACCGACACGCTGGTGATCGATGCCGACGGGGTGTACGACCTGGCCGATGTGAACGACCGGCTGCTGCTGGGGGTGAAGGGCACCCTGTCCGAAGCCGAGCTCCACCTGCTGGCCTCGCGTCTGCACGGGGCGAAGCTGGCCGCCGCGGGGCGCGGTGAGCTGCGGTTCCCGCTGCCGGTCGGATACGTGTGGGACGAGGACCAGATCGTCCAGGATCCGGACGAGGAGGTGCGGTCGGCGGTCGCGGAGGTGTTCGCGGCGTTCGCGCGGACCGGGTCGGCGTTCGCGGTGGTGGGCGAGTTCGCCGGGCGGGTGTTCCCGTCGCGGGTGAGCGGCGGGGTGTTCGCCGGGCAGTTGCGGTTCCGCAAGCTGATCCACGCGCGGGTGCTGCAGATCCTGACCAGCCCGATCTACGCCGGGGCCTACGCCTATGGCCGCAGACGCACCGTGCACCGGGTGCAGGCGGACGGGACGGTCCGCACCGGGTCGCGCAAGGCCAAACGCGATGAGTGGCTGGTGCTGATCCGCGACCACCACGAGGGCTACATCAGCTGGCAGAGCTCCCTGGACATCGAGGCCAAGCTGGCGGCCAACCACACCCGCCGCGGCGCCAGACCGCCGCGCGAGGGCCCGCCGTTGTGTCAGGGGATCGTGCACTGCGGGGTCTGTGGCCGCCGGATGGGCACGCGCTACCGGTTCGGCCGGTTCTGTCTGTATGACTGTGTCGCGGCCCGCGCCGATCACGCCCGCGGGCCCGGCTGCCGCGGCATCTCTGCCCGCACCGTGGACGAGGCGGTCACGGCCGCGTTCCTTCAGGCCGCCACGCCCGAGCAGATCACACGGGCACTGCAGGCGGCCGACGAGGTCATCGAGCGGCACACCCGCACCCACCGGGCCGCCGAACTGGCGGTGCAACGCGCACGCTACGAGGCCGACCGCGCCGAGCGCGCCTTCACCCAGGTCGAGCCGGAGAACCGTCTGGTGGCCCGCACCCTGGAGACCCGCTGGGAGGCCAAACTGCAAGCCCTCACCGAGGCGGAGCTGGCCCTGGAGGCCGCCCGGTCGGCCAAGCCGCCGCTGCCCGAGCGCGGCCGGCTGGCCGCCATCGCCGCCGACCTGCCCCGCCTCTGGGAAAGCCCCGCCACCAAGGTCAAGGACCGCAAGCGGCTGCTGCGCACGCTGATCGCCGACATCACCCTGCTGCCCGCCGGCGACGACCAGCACGGCGAGCAGTACGCGGTGATCGGGATCCGCTGGCAGACCGGCGCCACCCAGCAGATCACCGTCCGCCGCTACGGCCCCGGCCGGACCTGTCCCGAGGCGCTGGAGTTCATCGCCGCCCGCTCGGCCACCACCCGCGACCCTGAGCTGGCCGACCAGCTGAACGCCGCCGGGTTCACCACCGGCCGCGGCCGCACCTGGGACGCCGACGCCGTCCACCGGGCCCGCAACGCCAACGGCATCCCCGCACCCCGCAGCGCGGCCGCCCACGACGGGCACCTCACCATCGCTGACCTGGCCGCCAAACTCGGTATCAGCCGCTCGGCCGTCTACGACTGGATCAAGGCGGGAAAACTGGAGGCCCACCAAACCAGCGCCCGCCGCTGGCACATCCCCTTCGACGAGACCGTCGAAGCCCGCTGCCGCGACATGATCGCCGCCTCCACCCACCTGGGCCGCGCGAACCGGGACTTCCACGTGCTCTGCGAGGGCGAAATCACCGTCGGTGACGTCGCCGCCAGGCTCGGCGTCTCCACTACCGCCGTGCTGGGCTGGATCCACGCAGGCAAACTGACCGCCCACCGAACCCGCGTGGACCGCCGCTGGCACATCGTCTGGGACACCGATGTCGAGGCTCGCTGCCGCGACATGATCAACGCATCCGTCCGCCTCAACCGCGACGGAGCCGTCGCCTGCCAGGGCGAACTCACCATCCGCCAGCTGCGCGACCGGCTCGGCATCGGCCGCGGAACGGTGCTTCGCTGGATCTACGAAGGCAAGCTCACCGCTCACCAGACCACGCAGGGTTACTGGCACATCCCCTTCGACGAGACCGTCGAGGCGCACTGCCGCGAGCTGATCGAGATATCCCCCAACCTGCGCCGACGCCAACAAACCCAACGAACAGACGCGGGAGATGCAGTATGAAGCACCCGTCGGGATTCGGACGCTGTGCTCGTCGGGCGGCATGACTGGTCACCTCCGTCAGCTGGGCCGTTTCCACGGACGGTGCGGGTCGGGCTGATACGGAGCCTGAGGCGGCGGGCGCCTCGGCTGGGGCGGCGGCGCGCGCCAGTCCCCGGCGTGCGGAGGTGTCCAGGTGGTCTCCGGGCGGCCCCAGCGCTGCTGCTCACCCACGCTGCCGGGCGCCGGACGCCCGTCGTGCACGCGCTCGTGCCAGGCCGGATCGGGCGGCATCCACCGCCCATGCGCAGGCCCCCACCGTGGCTGCGCCATCTCTCCCGGCCCCGCAGGAGGCGGCGTTTTCGGCCCCGGCGGAAGCGCCGGAACCGACGGGCCCGTGAAGCGCCCCGCAGGCGGGGGCGGAGGAGGCGTTCTGCCCGCGCTCCCACGGGCCCCGGCGAGCCGTCCGAGCAGCCCGCGGAACAGGAAGAACGAAACGATCATTTTCGCCGTCCGGGTGATCGGGCTGCGGCTGATCACGCCGCCCTGCCAGATCAGGCGGGAGATCCAGGAGGGGATGCGCACCAGCACGTACAGCAGGCAGATCGTCGTCCATAGGTCCACCTGGTCACCGGGGGTGCGAAAGCCCAAGATCGTGACCATGTCAGTGGTGAGCACCACCCGCATCGCGGCGATGAACACCAGCGCCTGGGCGACCTGGATGGCCAGCACGCCGAAGAAGCAGCGCCACCACAGCTTGGCCAGCCCTTCGGTCTGTGGCAGCGCGTGACACGCCAGCGCGAGCGGGGCGGCGGCGATCAGCAAGATGGTGAGCATGACCCGCGTGATGTAGATCAGCAGCAGGATCACGCCCAGCAGTACCGCCCAGATGGTCACCAGCACGATGAACATCCCGACGTCTCCGGGGTTGAGCGCGTGCACGATGATCTTCTGGAGCTGATCGGCGGTCTGCTGCGGATCCACCCCCTGGCCCATCAGTGCCGCCGACAACGCGTTGGCGAACTCGATCGACTGCCCGATCAGGATCAGGCTGGTGTTGGAGGCCACCATGCCGACCACCAGACGGGGCGCGATGTCCTTGACCGCGTAGGAGTTCTGCAGGGTCTGGCGGCCCATCAAGGTCAGCCCGCCAGCCAGCACCAGCAGCACGTAACAGGAGTTGGCCACCACCAGCGATCCAGTCCACAAGCCCTGCACCCGGCTGGTCTGATCTAGCCGCGGGGTGGTCAGCAGTGAAGAGCCCAGGAACCCGAACACCGGGTTTATCGCGGAGGAGACCAGATCCTTGAACCAGTTGTTGATCGCCTGCTTGGCCTTGCACGCGACGTCGAACCACCCGCACCCACCCGAATCCTGTTCCGGACTTGTCGGCACGCCCGGCGAAGAGCTTGGGTTGCCCGGAGCCGAGGTACTCGGGTTGGGAGAACCGGGTGTCGATGGGCTGGGGCTGGTTGGTGACGCCGATGGTGCCGGGGGCGAGGAGCTCGGGGTTGGTGGCGGCTCGG
The DNA here is from genome assembly GCF_004348535.1 of Actinomadura sp. KC216. GTDB lineage: Bacteria > Actinomycetota > Actinomycetes > Streptosporangiales > Streptosporangiaceae > Spirillospora. The sequence continues at coordinate 20,570 of NZ_SMJX01000113.1, read as the reverse complement.
CCGCCACAGCGCCCAACGGCACGGTCGTCACGGTGGCGTGCGCGGGAGCGGTGGCTACCGCCACCGCGACCAACGCGGCAGCACTACACCCGATGACGGCGAGCCAGGCGCGCAGAGCGGTAGACATCGCCGCTCAACCGCCCACGAAGCCTTTGAGGATGGTCACCAGCACAGGTGCCATTACCGCGCCGCCGTAGCCGATGGCGGCGTACTTCAGGGTGTCCTTGGCCTTGCCCACCTCGCCTGGATCACCGCCGGCCAGCAGATAGCGGATGAAGCCGACGGTCAGGAACAAGGTCGCCAGCGCCAGAAGCAAACCCACCAGCCACTTGGTGATTCGGTTGATCACTGTGTTCAGATCCTGCGGCGGCGCCGCCAGCGCGTCGGCGAACGCGTCCGGCGTCACGAAAATCACCAGCAGGACGCCGACCAGCACGGCCGCGGTCGGCGCTGCCCACCGGAACATCTTGGAGCGCATCAGCCACCTCCTTGATGGACGTGACCGGGGCCCCGCAGCGGCCGGGAGGGACGCGGGCCGGGTCAGCGGGGACCGTCACCTCCTTCCGGCCACGGTCGTGCGACCGAAGGACGTGGGCCCGGCCCGCATGGGGCGGGCGGATCGGCCGCTTGCAGGGCCCCGGCGCGCTTCAGGACGCCACACCCCCGCATAGAAACCTCACAACAGGCACGGCCCACCGTCTTGGTCAGAGGGATCTATGCGAAATCTCAGCGCCGCAAGCCAACAGCCATGCGGCGTCTACACCACCGCACAGCGGTTCCTGGCACGACCAGACACTTATCGGCCTGTGGAGTTCGGCAGAGCGCTCGACTCGTCCCGCACGCGGGCGCGGCACGGACACCAATCGTCGGTGTGCCGCGGCGGCAACGGCAGAGCAATGGTCCGTGAGCTCGGCAACCCAACCGGCAAAGCGGACGGCAATCCAGTGCCGAACGGCATGGGGCGGCGGCAGCGGCAACCTGGGGCCGACGCATGCTCGCGCGGCAACGTCCGAGGTAGATGCCGCTTCTAAGAGCCTCCTATGAGGCCCGTGCTGACAATCGCGCTCTACCGGAAACCGCCCTGAACACACAGGAGGGACCGAACAGGTGCGCGCCCCCTACTGGCATGACAAAACCCACGCTCTCTACAGCGGAGACCCCCGCCAGGTGCTGGCCGAGATGCCAGCCGAATCCGCCGACTGCATCATCACCAGCCCACCGCCCTGGACGCCACCACTACGCGATTCGGCGGCAGACGCTCGGACCACCTACGGAGGCGAACCCACAGCGGCCCTCTACCTGGCTGCCCTACGCCGCCTCTTCGCACAAGCCCACCGGGTACTGACCGAGGAGGGGACCGCCTGGCTGATCACTGGCGATCGCTATGCCGGCCAAACAGGATGGGACGGCCCGCCCGCAGGAAGGCACCGTCGCCAAATCCGCGACCACGTGATGACAGGCGTGCCCGCTTCGTCCCTGATCGGCCTGCCATGGCGGCTGGCATTCGCTCTCCAGGATGATGGGTGGATCATCCGCAACGCTATCGTCTGGCAGCAGCCCACCCTCGGCCGTAGTGCGGTACCCGACCGGTTCACGCTCTCCTACGAGCTGATATTCCTGCTGGTCAAGTCCGATCGGTACTACTTCGACCGAGACACCCTCCGTCGCCGCCTGGACGGCCTGATCGCCGAGACTGGATGCGACCGTAATCCGGTCGCCGAACACGACCGCGAAGGGTCTGCGCGTCACTGTGGCTGGCAGCACAACCGGCGGCATGCTGGCCTCGGCGGCAGCGGCAGGAGCGGCAGAGGGAGCGGCACTTGCCGCAATCGAGATCTTGCGGCACCAGAGCCGCCGAAGCGGCAAGATGCCGAAGCGTTGCCGCCCGACCCCGTTGGTGACATCTGGTCGTTGCCGCCACGCCCACAGCGGCACACCCTGCCGCTCATGGTGCCGATCACCTGCATTACCGCCGGCTGCCGCCCCGGCGGCACTGTCCTGGACATGTTCGCGGCGGACGCCACCACAGGGATCGCCGCCCGGCAACTCGGCCGGTCCTTCACCGGTGTGGAACAGACCCCAGATCTATGCCGCGCCGCCGAGCGCAGACTCCGGGAGAGCAGCGGCCACGGGGAGGGGGACACGAGGTGAGGCGCCGGATAGATAAACCTCACCATTCGGTTAGGTCGCCTGGGGTGACCAGGGAATATGCTGCCGAAGCAGAGTCAGATGAGCCACGTGGCGACCTGACTCGCGATGCAGCTGATGACGCTGTGTCCGTCGAACTGCCCGCTGAGCCGCCCCCCTTGACGCCCGATGCGGCACGCGCCCTGCTCCGACTCCTGCTCAGCATCCGGCAGCGGCGCACGAACTGAAATCAACCAGTTCATCCCGAGGGAAGAACAATGATCAAACACGCGTTCTGGGGACGCTGTTCCACCGAAGACCGCCAAGACCCTGAGGCATCCCGCGCCTGGCAGTACTCCCGTGCCGAGCAACTCATCACCCCACGCGACGGGTTGATCGTCGCCGAATACTTCGACGTCGACAAGTCTCGCTCCATCCCACCGGCCCGCCGCCCCGAAGCCAGCCGCCTGCTGGAAGAACTGGCCAACCCAGACCGGGGCTTTGACGCGGTCGTCGTCGGTGAACCACAGCGGGCGTTCTACGGCAACCAGTTCGGCAACACCTTCCCGCTGTTCGAGCACTACGGCGTGCCGCTGTGGGTGCCGGAGATCGGCGGGCCGATAGACCCGGCCAACGAGGCCCACGACATGATCATGTCGACGTTCGGGTCCATCAGCAAGGGCGAGCGGTCCCGGATCAAGACCCGGGTCCGCTCCACCATGGCCGCGATGGCCCAGACCACCAACCGGCACATCGGCGGACGCCCGCCCTACGGATACCGGCTCGTGGACGCCGGCCCGCACCCCAACCCCAGCAAAGCCGCCGATGGCAAGCGCCTGCACGTGATGGACATCGACCCCTACGCCGCCGAAGTGGTGCAGCGGATCTTCGCCGAGTTCCTCGACGGAAGGGGCATCTTCGCCATCGCCGAACGGCTCACCGCCGACGGCATCCTGTCACCGTCGGCCTATGACCGCGCCCGCAACCGGCACCGCAGTGGGCTCGCCTGGTCCAAGAGCGCCATCCGCGCCATCTTGATCAACCCCCGCTACACCGGCCGTCAGGTGTGGAACAAGCAGCGCAAACGCGAAGTCCTCATCGACGTTCACGACGTCGCCCGCGGCCACGAGACAAAGATGACCTGGAACTCCAAGGACGCATGGGTCTGGTCGGAGAAGATCGTCAACCCGCCGATCATCGACGAGCAGACCTTCACCGACGTTCAGCAGATGCTCGCGGGCCGCGGCCGGGGACCGACCAGCCGCGCCCCGTACCGCAAGCGGCACACCTACGTGCTGCGCGGAGCGCTGTTCTGCGGGATCTGCCGCCGACGGATGCAGAGCCACTGGATCAACAACGCCGCCTACTACCGGTGCCGGTTCCCCGAGGAGTACGCCCTGGCGAACAAGGTCCAACACCCCCGCAACGTCTATGTCCGGGAGGACGCCGTGGTTCCTGCGCTGGACCGGTGGCTGTGCCGGTACTTCGCGCCGCACCGCCGCGCCGAAACGATCAACGCCATGCTCGCGGCGCATGCCCAAGCACCCGCGGACGACGCCGCCAGCCTCGCCGCCCAGCAGACCGTGAAGGACTGCGAAGGTCGGCTGGCCCGCTATCGCGCCACCCTCGACGCCCTGGACCAGGACAGCGACCCCTCCGTGGTGGCCGGGTGGATCGCCGAAGCACAAGCCCAGCGCACCGCCGCGCTGGCGCAGCTACGTCAAGCCCCGAACAAGGCCCAGATCACCCGAGAGGAAATCACCGCACTCATCAACGATCTCGGTGACCATGCACAAGCACTCCAACACGCTGACCGTGGTGACAAGGCCAGCGTGTACCAGCACCTCGGCCTGCGGCTGACCTACCACCCCACAAAGCAGACGGTGCGAGCTGAGGCTCGCCTCGACTCGCACCGTATAGGCAGAAGGTCCGTGTCTGAGGAGGGACTTGAACCCCCATGGAAGCGGGTTCTGCGTCGGCTCAGTGTGGACCCTTGAACTTGATCTTCGGGTTGGAGCTTTGTATGTGTTGGCAGCATGAGAGGTCGAAGGTGCAGGTATGAGCGACTTTGATGAATGGACTCCGGCAGACAGTACGGCGATCTTGATCAATCCCTATTTTACGATCGACATCGATCCGATGCTGGCGATCCCGCATGGCAAGCCGGTTTCTGAGGAGCACTGGGTTGTCGCTAACGCCCAGATGATTCGAGGCTGGGGCCCGGAGATCTACCTGCAGAACCTGCTTGCTGTGCTCAAGGGGAACTATCCGCGCGGTGAGTACGGAGAACCGTTCGAGCCGCCGGGACGCGCAGCCGGATAGCGAATCTGACGTCCAGAGATTGATGGCATCTGTGCTTACGGGCACCCATGGGTCGTCGGCAGGGGGCATGCCCGTCATCAAGCAAGCGCTGTGATCAAGATGCGCCTATGAGCTTCCTATGAGACCTCTTCTTGCCACTGCGGCGGGATCCGCGGGAGGTGATGGAACCGTTGCCGCGGACTGCCGCTAGGTAACAATGCAGGTAGGGAAGTTGCTATGAGATTTCTATGAGGTCGCGGTCAACAATCTGACCTGACACAACGTCTACCTGACGTCAGGAAGGACTTCGACCTTATGCACGACGCCGCAGGTGCATCAACACGGCGATTCACAGCACTGCGCATGGGCCGCTGTAGGTATCGTGCAGGACCGCAGGCGGCTGGCCGATCGGTCGTCGCGACCGGTGGCGCCCGGGCTGCCGCCTGGTTGCCGTGGTCCCTTGCCGCGGAATGCCGCGTGCGCGGCACCACGTTTGCCGCGGCGCCAGCAGCGGCAACGAAATTGCCGCTGTTTCGTCGGGCCGTTTCCGGATACCGGCAAAATAGTTGCCACTATGGGGATTTGCTTGTCAGGCTCGCGGACGTCCGTGGGATCCTTTACGCTGTTTTTCTGAAGACGACGATGATGCCGAGGGTTGCAGCTGTTTCTGTCTTCTCGTTGGGTGGCTCGGCGTGAGCGGGTTGCACCTGTACACCCCGGCGGAGGCGTCGCGGGTTTTGCAGGTACGCGAATCGTGGTTGCGGAAGAAGGCTGCGGCCCGGGTGATCCCGTGCACGTTCGTGGGACGGCATCTGCGTTTCAGTGAAGGCGACCTCGAAGAAATCATCCGCTCCGGCTCACGACAGCCAGTGACGGGGAGGCGTCGTCCTCCGGCACGCCGTGGCAGGGGCCTGTAGGCCAAGCCTGCAACCTGATTGCGCGTGTATTGGAAGTCCGGAACAGAAATCTGCTCGCAGAATCATTCATGGATGAGGTGAGGTAGTGGCGTACGCGCAACGACACGGCAAGGGATGGAGGAGCCGGTACAAGAAACCGGACGGCACCTGGGGGTCCCAGTCGGGATTCGAAACCAAGACCGCAGCGCTGGAGTGGGGGCAGGAACAGGAAGCGCTCATCCGGCGCCACCTGTGGATCGACCCCGCCGAGGCCGAGACACCGTTCAGGGCCTTCGCCGAGGCCTGGCTGCGCAATCACCGGCTGGCCATCACCACCCAGGCCAAGTACCGATCCCACCTGGACACCCACCTGTTGCCGCAGTGGGGGGACTGGCCATTGGTGGTGATCTTCAACCACCACCTGGAGATCCAGGGCTGGGTCAACGAGCTCCACGACGAGCTGGCCGAGTCCACGGTGGCCTCGGTGTTCGCCTCGTTCTCCACGATCATGAACGTGGCGGTACGGGCGCGGAAGATCCCGGCCAGCCCGTGCCAGGGCATCCGCGTCACCATCGGGCAGGGCGGGCCCGAGCATCAGGTCGCCACCCCGGTCCAGGTCCTGCGGGCGGCGCTGCGGATCTACGACAGCTTCGGCTACCGCGGGTTCGTGCTGGCGCTGATGAACGGCTACACCGGTGCCCGCTGGTCGGAGCTGGTCGGGCAGCAGCCGCACGAGTACGACGAGATCAACAAGGCCATCCGGATCGCCGAGCCTCTCGCCGAGGCCCGTGGGCGGCTGGTCAAGGCCGAGCGCCCCAAGACGCCGGCCAGCAGACGCTGGGTGCGGCTACCGCCGTTCCTGGCCGACCTCTATGAGCCCCTGCTGGAGCAGGCCGAGCACTCCTACGTTTTCGTGGGAGACAAGGGCGGGCTGCTGCGTCGCAGCCACTTCGCCCGCCGGTTCTGGCGGCCGGCGTGGGACGGTGATCCCGACCACCCCGACCCGGACCGGCGCCGTGCACCGGTGCTGCGGGGCTTCACCTTTCACGAGGGTCGGCACACCCAGCGGACCTGGCTGGCCGAGGACGGCGTCCCCGATGTGGCCCGCGCGGCCCGGCTGGGACACAAACTGCCCGGGATGGCCGACGTCTACGAGCACGTGACACCCGTGATGAAGGAGCAGGTCCTTCGGACCCTGCAGAAGCGATGGGAGACCTCAGTGCTGGCCCTGCGGGCCGATGAGTGCGACCGGCTCGTCGCCGCCGCACCCGAGATGAGGAAGGTTCTCGCTAGACTGCAGACGAGGAATCAGGCCGGAGCGGTGACAGCGGACGAGAGCAAGATCATCGCCCAGATATCGCCCAATCAGGCCTGAGGCTTCGCTCGTCAACAACACAAGCATGGCCCCTGACCTGCACAGGAGTGTGGTGGGCGATACTGGGATTGAACCAGTGGCCTCTACCGTGTCAAGGTAGCGCTCTCCCACTGAGCTAATCGCCCTTGCGAGGTGGAGACGGGATTTGAACCCGTGTACACGGCTTTGCAGGCCGTTGCCTCGCCTCTCGGCCACTCCACCAGAAGGAGACCTTCTGGTTCACAGCCTGAAAGGCCCCTCAGAGCGGAAGACGGGATTTGAACCCGCGACCCTCACCTTGGCAAGGTGATGCTCTACCCCTGAGCCACTTCCGCTTGCGCCGCTTTGCGGCGACGGGGGAAACCTTAGCGCGTCCTGGGCGGTTCCCCAAACCGGTTTCGGTGGCGGATGCTTCGACGTGGGGCGAAGGGTGCGTCGCCTAGTGTCGGGGCATGGGTTCGGAGCATGTTCTGAGGGCGGACTTCGCGCCGGTCGCGGCGCTGCTGGCGGACCGGGCGCGGGCGGCGATGCTGACGGCGCTGCTCGACGGGCGGCCGCTCGCGGCGGGGGAATTGGCGCGGGCCGCGGGTGTCGGCGCGCCGACGGCGAGCGCGCATCTGGCGCGGCTGCTGGACGGCGGGCTCGTGACGGTGGTGAAGCAGGGACGGCACCGGTACTACCGGCTGCGGGGCGTTGAGGTCGCGCAGCTGATCGAGGCGCTGTCGCGGATCAGCCCGCCGGTGGAGGTGCGGAGCCTGCGGCAGTCGCGGGACGCGCGGCGGCTGCACGAGGCGCGGACCTGCTACGACCACCTGGCCGGGGAGGCGGGGGTCGCGCTGTTCGCCGCGCTGGTGGACGGCGGGCTCATCGAGGCCGGTGGCGGCGACGCGTTCGAGGTCACCGAGAAGGGCGCGGAGCGGTTCGGAGCCCTGGGCCTGGACGTGGTCGCGCTGCGGAAGGCGCGCCGCAGGTTCGCCTGGCAGTGCCTGGACTGGACGGAGCGGCGCCCGCATCTGAACGGCGCGCTGGGCGCGGCGCTGACGGCCCGGATGATCGAGCTGGGCTGGTTCGAGCGGGGGACGACGCGCCGGGCGCTGACCGTGACGGAGAAGGGGCTGGCGGGGCTGGCCGACTCGTTCGGCTGCGTCCTGCCGTGAGTTCGCGCGGGCCGGGGCGGGCTCGAAAACGGTGCGGCACGGGCCGTACTGTGGGCCCATCGGCTGGGTGGGCGCGGGCACGACGCGGCGTCCTCGCGGGCGTCAGGCAGGGCCCGGTCCGCCTCGCGAACGGCGCGGGACCGGGCCGAGGGCGGCTCGGCTATGGAGGTGGCATCCGGTGACGGCGCAGGTCCCGATCTGGCTGAACGGGGAACTCGTCGACCCTGAGCGCGCGACGGTGTCGGTGTCCGATCACGGCATGCTGGTGGGCGACGGGGTCTTCGAGACGGTGAAGGCGACGGACGGGGTGCCGTTCGCGCTGACCCGGCATCTGCGGCGGCTGGCCCGTTCCGCGACCGGCCTCGGGCTGCCCGCGCCCGACCACGACGCCCTCGCCCAGGGAACGCTCGAAGTGCTGGCGGCGGCACCGAAGTGGCCGCTGTCCCGCGTCCGCATCACCTACACCAGCGGCCCCGGGCCGCTCGGGTCGGCGCGCGGCGACGCCGCGCCGACGGTGTCGATCATCGTGGCGCCGCAGGACCCGTTCCCGGCGACGGCGGACGTGACGGTCGTGCCGTGGCCGCGCAACGAGCGCGGCGCGCTGTCCGGGCTCAAGACCACGTCCTACGCGGAGAACGCCCTGGCCCTCGTGTACGCGAAGGAGCGCGGCGGCGGCGAGGCGATCTTCGGCAACACGGTGGGGAACCTGTGCGAGGGGACGGGCTCGAACATCTTCGCCGTCCTCGGCGGGCGGCTCGTCACCCCGCCGGTGTCGTCCGGCTGCCTGGCCGGGGTGACGCGCGCGCTGGTGCTGGAGTGGTGCGGCGGCGACGAGGAGGACATCGCGCTGGACGACCTGTACCGCGCGGAAGAGGCGTTCCTGACCTCCACGACCCGCGACGTCCAGCCGATCCGCGCGGTGGACGGGACGGTCCTGCCCGCCGCGCCGGGCCCGATCACCGCGAAGGCCATGGCCGCGTTCGCCGCCCGTTCCGCCGAGCTCATGGACCCGTGACAGGGAGGCGGTCCCGGATGACGGTGACGGTGCATCGAGGACGCTGGAGCCTCGAGGACCGCCTGGAGCAGGGGCTCCGCGAGCTGCCCTTCGACGTCCCGCCGGGCACGGCCTCGCTCACGGTCGAGCTGTCCCACGAGGGAGGCGTCATCGACCTGGGCTGCCACGGGCCGGACGGGTTCCGGGGCTGGTCCGGTGGGGCGCGCCGCCAGTGCACGGTGAGCGCCGGGTGGGCGACGCCCGGGTACCTGCCGGGGGAGCCCGAACCGGGCACCTGGCATGTCTGGCTCGGCCTGCACCGGATACCGCCCGACGGCGTCCCCTATGAGGTCACGGTCACCACGTCCGGGACGATCCCGGCGAGGCCGGAGGAGACGCCGCCGCCACGGCCGGAGCGTCCGCCGCGCCGGGACCTCCCCGCGTCGGACGGGATGCGGTGGCTCGCCGGTGACCTGCACTCCCATACTGTCCACAGCGACGGGACGCTCACCGTCCACGAGCTGGCGTGCCTCGCCGCGTCCCGCGGGCTGGACTTCCTCGCCGTCACCGACCACAACACCGTCAGCCACCATCCGCACCTGCCCGCCGCCGGGGCGCACGCCGGGATCGCGCTGCTGCCCGGCCAGGAGGTCACCACCGACCTCGGGCACGCGAACATGTTCGGCGACACCGGCTGGGTCGACTTCCGGCGGCCGAGCGCCGACTGGGCCGCGTTCGCCGACGCGCGCGGCGGGCTCATGTCGATCAACCACCCGCTGAGCGGCGACTGCGCCTGGCGCCGCCCGCTGCCCGCGCGGTCCCGGCCCCGGTTCGTGGAAATCTGGCATCCGACGTGGTGGGACCGGCGCTGGGGCGCGCCGCTGGCCTGGGCGGAGGTGTGGCGTCCGGACGGCGTCGTCCCGCTCGGCGGCAGCGACTTCCACGACCCGGACCAGTTCAAGAACCTCGGCGAGCCCGTCACCTGGGTCCTCGCGGAGGATGACAGGGTGGCGGGCGTGCTGGGCGGTCTCGCGGCGGGCCGGACGGCGATCTCCGCCGGGCCGGACGCGCCCGTCCTGCTGCGCGTCGACGGCGAGCTGATCGCGATCGGCGCGGACGGGACCGTCCTCGTCCGGCCGGACGGGCGGCGCACCGCGGTCCGGGGCGACCGCGTCCGGATGCCGGCGGACGGCCCGGGAATGCACCGCCTGGAGACCCACGAGAACGAGGTGATCGCGCTGTGCGGGTAGAGGCCACGGGGCAGGGCGGGGCGCCGGAGATCGTCGTTGTGCCCCACACCCACTGGGACCGCGAGTGGTACCTGCCGTTCCAGCGTTTCCGGCTCCGGCTCGTGTCGCTGCTCGACGGCGTCCTCGACCGCATGGACGCCGACCCGCGCTGGCGCTTCACGCTGGACGGGCAGATGGCGGCGGTCGACGACTACCTGGAGATCCGTCCCGAGCGTCGCGCCCGCGTCGCCGCGCTAGTCGCCGAGGGGCGGCTGGCCATCGGGCCCTGGCAGATCCTGCACGACGAGTTCCTGTGCTCGGGGGAGAACATCGTCCGGAACCTGGAGCTCGGGATGCGGCGCGCGGAGGAGCTGGGCGCCGCGATGATGGTCGGCTACCTGCCCGACCAGTTCGGGCATTGCGCGCAGATGCCGCAGATCCTGAAGCTGGCGGGGATCGAGCACGCGTGCGTGTGGCGCGGCGTCCCCGACCGCGTCCGGACGCACGCGTTCGCCTGGGAGGCGCCGGACGGGACGGCGATCCGCACCCAGTACCTGCCCGAGGGCGGCTACGGCAACGCCGCGTCGATGTTCGAGGAGTTCGGGCACGGGCCGTCGAGCGGAGCTCGTCCGTTGGATGGTGGTGGGCGGGGGCTGGAGGACGGTGCGTCGCTGCTCCCGGGCCGCGCCGCCGGGTTCGCGGCGGCGATGTCCCGCTGGTATCCGCGGGGCGAGCCGCTGCTGGCCATGTATGGGGCCGACCACACCGCGCCCGCCGCCGACCTTGCCGACCGGATCTCCGGCGCCGGTCCCGGAATGCGCCTCGACACCCTCGCCGGGTATTTCGCGGGGGAGCCGGTGTCCGTGGACGGGCTACTGCACGTCCGGGGCGAGCTGCGGTCGCACGCCCGCGCCAACATCCTGCCCGGGGTGATCTCCGCGCGCGTCCGGCTCAAGCAGTTGCTGGGACGCGCCGAGCGACTTGTCGAGCGCTACGCCGAGCCGCTGACCGCCCTCTGGTACGCGGACGACGCGCGGACGTTCCTCGACCTGGCGTGGCGGCGGCTCATCGAGACGAGCTGCCACGACTCGGTGACCGGCTGCGGCAGCGACGAGACCGCCGAGCAGGTCGCGGCGCACATGGCGGAGGCGGAGCAGCTCGGGCGCGCCGTCTGCGACCTCGTCACCGCCGAGCGCGCCGCGTCCGTGCCGCTCGGCTCGCACCTGGTGTTCAACCCGACCCCGGCGCCCCGCACCGGGCTGGTCAAGGTCGACGTCCCGGCCCCGGACGGGGAGCCGGGCCTCGTCACGGGCGACGGGCGCCCCGTGCCCGTGCAGACCCTCGACATCGCGCCGACGGTGCTGGACGACGCCGTCCATCCGGCCACCGACCTGCCCATCGTGCTGGAGCGCGTCTACGGGCGGGTGCTGTTCGGGCAGGAGATCCGCGACTGGACGGTGTCACGGGACGACCGCACGCTCACCTTCCGCGTGACGTCCCGCGCCGACGTCCCCTTCGACATCGGCGACGTGCGCGAGGCGCTGCGCGGGGCGGTGGGGGAGTGGCGCGTCCGGATCCTGGCCGACCCGCGCCGCACCGTCGCCGCGCTCGTCGAGGTGCCCGCCCTGGGCCTGACGACCGTGACCCCGGCCGCCGCCGCTGCACCCACTCCAGACGGCCGGGTCGGCGCGGACGGCCCGGTCAGCCCGTTCGGCCCGGACGGCCCGGTCACGGCGGCGGAGAACGTCCTCGACAACGGCCTCCTGCGCGCGGAGATCCAGGAAGACGGCACGCTCAGCCTGCGCACCCCCACCGGCGAGGACATCGCGGGCCTCGGGCGGATCGTGGACGGCGGCGACCTCGGCGACACCTACAACCACGCCCCACCCGCTGCCGCCGGCCGGCTCGTCGAGGCCCCGCTGGCCGTGCGCGTCGAGCCCGTCTGGAGCGGTCCCCTGCTGGCCGCGTACGACGTCGTCCGGACGTACCGCTGGCCCGCGTCGGGCGACTTCGACGGCGACGCGCGCTCGGCGGCCGAGGAGGACATCACCGTCACGACCCGGGCCGAACTCCGCGCGGGCGAGCCGTTCCTGCGGCTGCGGGTCACGTTCGACAACCGCTGCGAAGATCATCGCGTGCGCCTGCACCTGCCGCTGCCGCGCCGGGCCGCCTCGTCGTTCGCCGAGGGCCAGTTCGCGATCATCGAGCGCGGGCTGACGGCCGAGGGCGGTTCAGGGGAGCGTCCCGTGCCGACGTACCCGGCGTCCGGGTTCGTGGCCGCGGGCGGGCTCGCCGTCCTGCTGGAGCACGCCACCGAGTACGAGGTCACCGGCGGCGGACGGGAGCTGGCGCTCACCCTGCTCCGCTCGATCGGCCACCTGTCCCGGGACCGCAACGCCTACCGCGACCAGCCCGCCGGCCCGCAACTCCCGACCCCGCAGGCCCAATGCCGCGGCACCCGGACGGCCGCCTTCGCGATCATGCCGTACAGCGACCAGCGGCCGGGCCCCGAGCGTCCCGGCGACGCCCGGCCCGGCACCGAGCGGCCCGGCGGCGACGTCCTCCGGGCGGCCGAGGCGTTCCGGCACGACCTGCTCACCGCCGCCGGCTACGGCCCCGCCGCCGCGCCGCCCCCGCCGTCCCGCGAGGGCGTCGCGATCTCGGGCGACGGCGTCGTCATGACCTCGCTCCGGTCCCGCGACGGCTGGATCGAGACCCGGGTGGTCGCCCAGTCCGACGAGCCCACGACCGCCGTCCTGCGGGGCCCGTTCACCGAGGCCACCCGCGTCGACCTGCGCGGACGTCCCGGCCTGCCGATCGATGTCCATGACGGGACGGTCACGCTGGCCCTGCGCCCGTGGGAGATCGCGACGCTACGGCTCAGACCGTAGAGACGGATCGCGTCCGGGCCGCCGCCATGGCCGCGCCCACGATGCCCGCGTTGTTCACCAGCCGCGCCGGGACGATCTCCGCCCGCACCCCCGTGATCAGCGGGACGAAATGCGCGGACCGCCTGCTCACCCCGCCGCCCACGATGATCAGCGACGGGGAGACCAGCGCCTCCAGATGCCGCATGTACACGCTGAGCCGCTTCGCCCACTTCTCCCAGCCGAGCCCCTCGTCCTCCCGCGCCTTGGCGGACGCGCGCTCCTCCGCGTCCCGCCCGCCGATCTCCAGATGCCCGAACTCGGTGTTCGGGACGAGGACGCCGTCGGTGAACAGGGCGCTGCCGATGCCGGTCCCCAGCGTGAGCACGACGACCGTCCCGCGGCGGCCGCGTCCGGCGCCGAGCCGCATCTCGGCGAGCCCGGCGGCGTCGGCGTCGTTGAGCAGCGTCACGTCCCGCCCGGTCGCGTCCGCGATCATGGACGCCGCGTCCAGCCCGACCCAGTGCTTGGACACGTTCGCCGCCGACAGCGTCACGCCGTCGATCACCACCCCGGGGTAGGTGACGCCGACCGGGCCGTCCCACCCGAAATGCTCCACGATCTCCCGGATGACCTTCACGACCGGCTTCGGCTTGGACGGCTGCGGCGTGGCCACCCGGAACCGGTCCCGGGTGAACGAGCCGTCCGCCAGATCGACCGTCGCCCCCTTGATCCCCGACCCGCCGATGTCGATCCCCAGCATCTCCGTGCCCATGCCTTCACTGTGCCCCATGGGGCCGCGCCTACGATTCCCCTCCCGGGGGCCGAGCCTACGAGTCCTCGACCAGTTGCAGGCCGACGACGCCGACGACGATGAGCGCGAGGAACCCCAGCCGGGCGGGCGACGCGCTCTCGCTGAACGCGATCATGCCCGCCGCCGCGACGCCGACCGCGCCCAGCCCGACGAAGATCGCGTACGCGGTGCCGACCGGCAGCGTCCGCAGCGACAGCGAGAGCACCACGACGCTGAGCACCGCGACCGTGAGCCCGATGACCGTCGGCCAGAGCTTCGTCAGGCCGTCCGACTCCTTCAGCGCCGTCGCCCACACCAGCTCCATCAGCGAGGCGACGATCAGCAGCACCCAGGCCATCAGGCGGCATACCCCCCGTCCACGGCGATCGCCGCTCCCGTGACGTAGTCGCCGCCCGGGCCCGCCAGGTGCGCGACCATCGCGGCGATCTCGTCCGCGCGCGCGTACCGGCCGAGCGCGGTGAACCCCCGCTCGAACTCGGCGTCGGCCGAATCCGCCGGGTTCATCTCGGTGTCGGTCGACCCCGGCTGGACGACGTTCGCGGTGATCCCGCGCGGCCCGAGATCGCGGGCGAGGCCCCGGGTCAGCCCGGTCAGCGCCGACTTGCTCATCGCGTAGAGCGTCCAGCCGGGGTAGGGGACGCGCTCGGCGAGGCTGCTGCCGATGTTGATGATCCGCCCGCCCGGGCCGAGATGGCGGGCCGCCGCCTGCGCCGCCACGAACGCCGCCCGGACGTGCAGCGCCAGCGTCAGATCGAGCTCCTCGGCCGTGACGTCCTCCAGCGGCCCGTACGGCGCGATCCCGGCGTTGTTGACCAGGATGTCGAGCCGCCCGAACTCCGCCGCCGCCCGGTCAACGGCCCCGGCCGCGGCCCCTGAGTCGGACGCGTCGGCGGCGATGGCCAGCCCGCGCCGTCCGGCCGCCTCGATCCCGCGCACGACCTCCGCGGCCCGTTCCGGGGCCCGCACGTACGTGACGGCGACGTCCGCGCCCTCCCGCGCCAGCCGCAGCGCGATCGCGGCGCCGATGCCGCGCCCGCCCCCGGTCACCAGGGCGGCCCGTCCCGCAAGTTCAGCCGTCATGTCCAAGCCTCCGGACCTAATAGGAGAAGTTTCCGCTTAGCGAGGTTAACCGGAGAGTTCTCCGGATACAAGTCCGGTTAGTCTGCTGTGCTGTGCCGAGAGGGGACGGAATGCGCGAGCTGCCGGTCGTGGGAAGCCCGCCCGCCGAACGCGCCGACGCGGCGCTCAACCGGCGCCGCATCCTCCGCGCCGCCGCCGAGATGATCGCCACCCGCGGCCCCGAGGCCGTCTCCATGGACGAGGTCGCCCGCGCCGCCGGCGTCGGCGTCGGCACCGTCTACCGGCGCTTCGGCGACCGCGCCCGCCTCGTCTACGCCGTGATCGACGAGCGCGAACGCGGCTTCCAGGCCGCGTTCATCCAGGGCCCCCCGCCGCTCGGGCCCGGCGCGTCCCCGCCCGACCGCCTCCGCGCGTTCCTGCACGCCCTGGCCGACCGCACCGAGGCCCAGGCGGACCTTCTCCTCATGGCCGAGTCGGGCCCGTCCGACGCCCGCTTCCGGGACGGCTCCTACGGCCTGTACCACCGGCACGTGGCGATGCTCCTCGGCGAGATCCGTCCCGGCGCGGACACCGCCTACCTCGCCGACGCGCTCCTGGCCCCCTTCGCCGCGACCCTGTTCCTCTACCAGCGCCGGACCCGCGGCATGTCCCTGGACCGCATCAAGACCGGCCTGGACGCCCTCACCGAGACCCTGCTCGCGGACCGCCCAGGAGCCTGACCACGGACCGATCCTGAGCCGAAACCTTCAACCGGGCGGGCGCGGCCCGTCAGACTGGGGACGTGAATGACTTCGACCTCCTCGTCCTCGGATCGGGCCCCGGCGGGCAGCGCGCCGCCATCGCCGCCGCCAAGCTGGGCCGCAGGGTCGGCATCATCGACCACCGCGACATGATCGGCGGCGTCTGCATCAACACCGGGACGATCCCGTCCAAGACGCTCCGCGAAGCCGTCCTGTACCTGACCGGCCTCAACCAGCGCGAGCTGTACGGCCAGAGCTACCGGGTCAAGGAGGACATCACGGTCGCCGATCTCGGGATGCGCACCCAGCACGTCATCGGCCGGGAGACCGACGTCGTCCGCAGCCAGCTCGCCCGCAACCGCGTCGCCGTCCTCCCGGGCCATGGCCGGTTCCTCGAACCGAACGTGATCGGGATCGGCGGCAGCGGAGGCCGCGAGCAGAAGGTCACCGCCGACCGCGTCGTCATCGCCACCGGCACGCGCCCGGCCCGCCCCGACACCGTCGCCTTCGACGACAAGACGATCATCGACTCGGACGGCATCATCAACCTCGACCGCATCCCCGAGACCATGGTCGTCGTCGGCGCGGGCGTCATCGGCATCGAGTACGCGTCGATGTTCGCCGCGCTCGGCACCAAGGTCACCGTCGTCGAGCGGCGCGAGCGGATGCTGGAGTTCTGCGACCTGGAGATCATCGAGGCGCTCAAGTACCACCTGCGCGACCTGGCCGTCACGTTCCGGTTCCGCGAGAGCGTCGCGTCCGTCGAACGGATGCCGCAGGGGGCGATCACCGTCCTCGAAAGCGGCAAGCGCATCCCCGCCGACACCGTCATGTACTCCGCCGGACGGCACGGCATGACCGACGAGCTCGGCCTGGACGCCGCCGGCCTCACCGCCGACGACCGCGGCCGGATCAAGGTGGACGAGCACTACCGCACCGACGTCCCGCACATCTACGCCGTCGGCGACGTGATCGGCTTCCCGTCCCTCGCCGCGACGTCCATGGAGCAGGGCCGACTCGCCGCCCACCACGCCTGCGGCGAGCCCGTCGCGGAGATCCACGAGACCCAGCCCATCGGCATCTACACGATCCCCGAGATCAGCTTCGTCGGACGCACGGAGGACGCGCTCACCGAGGCCAAGATCCCCTTCGAGGTGGGCGTCTCCCGCTACCGCGAGCTCGCCCGCGGCCAGATC
Source organism: Actinomadura sp. KC216 (assembly GCF_004348535.1). Lineage (GTDB taxonomy): Bacteria > Actinomycetota > Actinomycetes > Streptosporangiales > Streptosporangiaceae > Spirillospora. Next base: position 3,815 of record NZ_SMJX01000113.1, on the reverse strand, counting down.
ATCGGCGACTCCTACGGGATGCTGAAACTCCTCGTCTCACCCGAGGACCGGCGCCTCCTCGGCGTCCAAATCTTCGGCACGGGCGCAACCGAGCTCGTCCACATCGGCCAGACCGTGATGGGCTGCGGCGGCACCGTCGACTACCTGGTCAACGCCGTGTTCAACTACCCGACGCTCGCCGAGTCCTACAAGGTCGCCGCCCTCGACGCGATGAACAAGATGCGCCACATCGCCCGCCTGTCCTCCTAGGACGGCCAGAGCAGGTTCTCCAGCTCGGCGTCGATGTCGATGAACTCGGTCTCCTCGCCCGCCGGGACGGTCTGGTACGTCCGGTGCAGGAAGTCGGCCAGCGGCGACAGCGGCACCTCGAACAGCGCGTCCCCGAACGGGGACGACAGCCCGATGTTGAGCGTGCCGTCATCGGAGCCCGGCCAGACCTCCACGTCCCCGTCCCCGACCTTCCGGACGATGCCGACCGTCAGGAGCTCCCTAGCGAAGATCCACTCCACCGGCTCGTCATCGCCGACGTAGAAGGCCATCCGGATCGCGTACGGATCGTCGGCCGCGTACTCCAGCCCGGCGAGCAGGGGAACGGTCGTACGGTCGGGGACGACGAGCCGAAGGCCCAGCTGCGCTGAGACTGTGGTGTTCATAGGCCATTCCCCATTACGTCGTGTCCCGCAGGCGGGGCTCCCCGTGAGTGCTTGTCCTCCCCACGGACATCCCCGCGATCTATGACGCCTAACTGCCTGATCGCGGCCGAACATTCCGGCGTCCCCGGCGTTTGTGACTCATCTCACCGCGCCTGACCTGCGCAAAGACGGATGTTTCCCGCCATGTGCCCCGTCCCCGCCGAACGATCGGCGCGGTAAAACCTCGGCGTTCCCACCCCCGTCCACCTGCCTTAAGGTAAAGCCGTGGCAATCAAGACCGAAAAGGAAGCCCCACCCACACAGCCGCGCCGCATCCACCGGTTCCGCGAACGGATCCGGCGCAACCGCCTCCTCAACACCGTCTGGCGCCTCGGCGTCTTCGCGGTCGGTTCCGCCGTCCTCCTCGGCGGCCTGATCATGATGGTCACCCCCGGCCCCGGCATCCTCGGCATCGTCGTCGGCCTGGCCATCCTCGCCACCGAGTTCGCCTGGGCCCAGCGCGCCCTCCACCGCGCCAGAGCCGCCGCCGACCGCGCCAAGGAGAAGGCCCTGGACCCCCGGGCCCGCCGGCGCAACCTGATCCTCGGCACCCTCACCGCCGTCCTGGCCACCGCCACCCTCACCGCCTACCTGGCCGTCTACGGCTTGGTCGTCCCCTGGAACATCGACGACCCCACCTTCTGGACGTGACCGAAGGCGCGCGCATCCCCCAACATGCGCTAGAGTTTCCGACGTCCAGGGCGATTAGCTCAGTGGGAGAGCGCTTCGTTCACACCGAAGAGGTCACTGGTTCGAACCCAGTATCGCCCACCCAGGTCAGAGGCCTAGCTTACGTACCAAGCCAGGGCCCCGAGTGTCTAACCGAGCGACTAGGTTGCCGGTCGCTACTCCCTTGCCTGCGGGAAGATGTGATCCATGACGGTGGCTCCGTCGTCGATGACCGGCCGGATCTGATGGCGATAGATGGCCTCAGTGACCCCTGTGCCGCTGTGTCCGCAGAGTCGGGCGATGCTCTCCAGCGGGACGCCGTTGTCAGAGAGCAGCGACACGAAGCTGTGCCGTAGCTCGCGCGGCGTCCAGTCCTTCGGGTCAAGACCAGCTCTCTTGATGATCCGACGGAACTTGCGACGCACGTTGGCTGCATCTAGCTCCGTACCGACCTCAGACGCGAACACCAAGTCAGGATCGTGCCACGCTTTTCCCGCGGCCTCTCGGGCTGTCTTCTGGCGTGTCTGCTGCGCGCGTAGCGCTTCTACGCATCGGACTGGTAGCGCGATCGTCCGGCGAGACTTCTTGGTCTTCGTGTCTCCGCCAGCTCGCACCGACCGCCAAACCATGATGTGAGGCGGCACCGGCAGACCGGCTAGGGGGTTGCCCTCCAGGTCGGTTTTCGTCCACCTGAGCGGGCGCATTTCCTCGGTGCGGGCGCCTGTCAGCAGCGATACCACGACGTAGGCGCCGATAGTGGATTCGTCCTCCTCGGCTGCCTTAAGCACCGCTTCGGCCTGGTCGAGCGTGAGTGATTTGGACGGACGGCCGGTCTTACCTCGTGGAACCTCGCACAGTTCCACCACGTTCCGCTTGGCCTTGTCGCGGGCTTGCGCCCTGGCGACTGACCGTTTGAGAACTGCGCGCATCTCTTGCAGTGTCCGGGTGCTGTGTGTCTTGGCCTTCTCGGTCAACCACCGGTCTACGTCATCGGCCGACAGTTCATGGCGCTTGTCCAGTGGGGCGTACAGCTTCCGGCCGCCGAGGTCGGGGATCACGTGTGTTTCCGCAATAATCGTGTTCTTTGTGATGGTTTCGGAAGACCGGCCGTTCAGTCCGTATTGCAGCCAGTTCCGCACGGCGTCTTCTACCGTGTAGTTTTGCGCCGCGGTCATCCCCTCTTCGTGGTCGCGTCGGAGTTGCTTTAGCTTCTCTCCTGCCTGCGTCTCAGTCTTGGCGCTGGCCTTGCGGGTGATGCGCTTTCCGCGGGCCGTGTGACCAATTGTCAGGGTCGCGATCCATCGCTGACGTGTCTCATCCCAGTGGATGCCACCCTCGCCACGCGGACGACGCTTAGGACCCTGGTTGTCTTCAGGGTCTTCGGAAGGGGCACGTTTGCTCATCGGTCGGTGCCCTCGCTTTCTGGAGTGTCCTCAGCCATGGAGTCGATCCAGGCGTCGTATTCGGTGCGGCGGATGCGCTGAATGCCGTCGGGGCAGGTTTCGGCGGCGGGTGCGCGTCCGCGGCTGGCCCAGTTCGCCATTTCCGGCGGGGTGACGCGCAATGCGTCGCAGATTTCGGGGACGGTGATCCACCATTGCGGCGGGTAGATGAGAGAGGTCATCAGGCGGTCTTGTGTGGGAGTTGGCGGGGGTTGCGGATACCGGCGTTCAGACCGGCGGTAATGGTGGAGTGCGCGGCACCGGGTGTGATGTTGGCGTCGGGGTCGGGGCCGTAGTGGACGGTGGCGGCGTCATTGAGCGTGGTGTAGGCGATTCCTTCGGTCAGGGCGCCCGCTCCGATGAGTCGGCCGAGGTTGTAGGCGGCCTTGTTCAGTGCGAAGTTGCGTCCGCCGGGTTGCGCGGACCGGACCCGCTCTCCCTCCCTCTTGAGTGCCTCAGCGATATAGGCGGACACGTCCCGCACGTCGCCGCTGCGCGAGGGAGGGCACTCAAGAGGGGAGGGAGCGCGGCGGGCGCTGAGAAGAGCGCTCAGCCACTCCGGGAGTGGAGCCGGGGGCAGGTCGGTCACCAGGCGGTAGGGGCGTCCCTGCACGGTGCTGGGCGGGGCGAGGACGTACCCGCCGCCGCCGCGGGTGTCGATGAGCCATCCGAGCCCGGTGACGTGGCGGCCGGTGGTGTTGCGCAGGTTCGCCGCGGCGCCGCCGGGGACGGTGAAGTAGAGGTGCATGCCGCCGGATGGGGTGGCCACGGTCAGGGTGTCGGTGGGGAAGGGCTGTGCGGCTTGCTCGCACAGTGCGGCGAACACGTCGGCGCCGTCGTTGATGCCGGGTTCGGTGTCCCAGGGCGGCGGCGGGTGCTGGCCGGGTTTGGAGGTGTCCAGGTCGATGACCAGTAGCCCGGACGGACCGCACGCGATGCCAATGTTGTAAGGGCCGGTGGTCCAGCATCGGGGGATGCGGTCGGGGTCGGTGGTGGCGCGGTTCTCCCAGTC
>NZ_SMJX01000112.1 GCF_004348535.1 Actinomadura sp. KC216 | reverse complement strand
AGAGACAGTCCTGGACGACTGCCACCGGCTCGGCCTGCTCCGCACGGTCGGCCCCTACTACCAGTTCCGCCACGCCGAACTCCACGACCACCTCGCCGCGACCCACCCGCTCCCGCACGACACCGGCCACCGCCACCCCACCTGACCCCGCAACACCGGCGCCGACCCCCTGCTGGACGCCGACCTTGGCGGCCATCTAGCGATGCCGTCCACCGGTCGTCGTTAGTCCGATGGCGGTCAGCCGACCGGTGTGTGCCCAAGCGGGCACATAAGGTGGCGCTCGACGGCTGGTCCTCGGGCGGTGCTCTATGGGGTTGAGGCGGATTCGGCTCCGGCGCTGGGTACTGCGATGGCTACTGGGCCTGACGGGAATCCTGGTGATCATCGGAGCGGCCGTCGCGTGGATGGTCCAGGGGGCCTCGGCGGTGACGCCGATAGCCGCGATGACCGCGCTCGCCACGCTCTTGACGCTTTTACAGACGTTGGGCACGGCGCAGTCGGGCCGGCAGCGGGAGATGCCGATACCATCGGCTCCGCGACGCGAGCTTCCCACGCCGCCGGAACGGGCCGGGCCGGGTGACGCCGGGGAGCCCGCGAGCGTCCCGGTGTTCTTCGGCCGGGACGACGAGGTGCGGACGCTGCGCCGCTGGCTCATCGCGGACCGGTGCCGGCTGGTCGCGCTCCTCGGCCGGGGCGGGATGGGCAAGACGACCTTGGCCGCACACGTGGTGGCCGGTCTGCGGGACGAGTTCGACGTGGTCTTCTGGCGGTCGCTGCTCAACGCGCAGCCACTGGAGGAGACCGTCCGGGCGCTGGTGGCGCACGTGGGTCTCGGTGAGCCGCCCGCCACGCTGCGGGAGCAGCTGCGGACCGTCGAGGAGCTGCTGCGCCGGCGGCGGTGCCTGATCGTGCTGGACAACGCCGAGTCGCTGTTCGCGAGAGGACGGCAGGCGGGCAGCTATGCCGCGGACCTGGCCGGCTACGGGGCGCTGCTGGAGCTCGTGGCCACCGTCCCCCATCGCAGCTGCCTGCTGATGACCAGCCGGGAGAAGCCCGCCGAGCTGGTCCGGCACGAGTCGCGCAGCGGCCCGGTCCGGGTCCTGAGCCTGGACGGGCTGAGCGACGCCGCCGGACGCGAGCTGATGGCCGACCGGGGACTGACCTCACCGGGTCCGGCCTGGTCCCGCCTCATCTCCCGGTACTCGGGCAACCCGCTGGAGCTCAAGCTCGTGTGCGACACGGTGCTGGGCGTCTTCCAGGGGGACGTGACCGCGTTCCTGCGCGAGCGCACGGACGTGGTGGGCGACACCCACGAACTGCTGGCCGGGCAGTTCGACCGCATGGCGCGCATCGAGCAGGCGGTGATGTACTGGTTCGCCATCCGGCGCGAGCCGGTCACCATCGGGGAGCTTGAGCGCGACGTGGCGCCTCCGACGTCGCGCCGGGAGCTGATCGCGGCGCTGGAGTCGCTGATCCGCCGTTCGATGGCCACCGGCCCGCGGCCCGGGTCGTTCACCGCTCACCCGGTGATCCTGGAGTTCGCGCTGGACAGGCTGCTCAGTGCACTGTTCCGTGAGCTCACCGCGGGGACGCCCGACCTGCTCGGGACGCACGCTCTGACTCTGGCGACGGCCAAGCAGTACATCAGGGACGCCCAAGGGCGGCTGCTGGTCGAGCCGCTGGTCCGCCGGTTGGAAGGGACGTTCGCCCGCCCGCAGATCCGGCGGCTCCTGGCGAACGTGCTGGAGGGTGTGCGTGCGGGCGGCACCGCGGCCGTCGGCTACACCACGGCCAACGTGCTGCAACTCGCCCTGCACCTCGGATTCGCGCCGGCCGGGTTCGCCTTCTCCGGCCTGACCGTCCGGGAGGCGGATCTGCGCGGCGTGACCTTGCGCGATGTCGACTTCTCCGAGGTCCGGTTCGAGCGCACGGTCTTTACCGAGACGTTCGGGGTCGTGGAGTGCGTCGCGGTCTCCGGCGACGGGACGCTCGTGGCGGCCGGGACGGTCAGCGGCGACGTGCGGGTGTGGAGCCTGGCCGACGCGCGGCCCGTCGCGATGTGGAACGAGCACTCGGGCGCGGTGTGGTCGGTCGCGTTCGGCCATCAGGACGGCATCCTCGTGTCCGGGGGTGCCGATCGGACCATCCGGATCTGGGACCTGAGAACGAACCGGTGCGTCCAGGTCTGCCACGGGCATGAGGAAGGGGTGGCCGGGGTCGCCTGCCATCCGACCGAGCCGGTCGTCGCCAGCGCCGGGCATGACAACGTCGTTCGCGTCTGGAACGCACTGACCGGCCGCCAGGTGCATGTCTTGAGCGGCCACGGCAACTGGGTGGACGGATTGGCGTTCTCCTCGAACGGGCACCGCCTCGCCACGTGCAGCCTGGACGGCACGGTCCGGGTCTGGCGTCTGGAGGACGGGGAGTGCCTCATGACGTTGAGCGCCGTATCGGGCGCCAATCCCGCGGACGGATTCCGGAGCGTCGCGATCTCACCGGACGACCGGTGGCTGGCCGCGTCGGGCCACGACGGGCTCGTCCAGCTCTGGGCCCTCGAAGACGGACGTTCGCCGCGCACGCTGCGAGCTCACTCCGACCGCGCCCGCTCGCTCGCGTTCGACCCGGTGACGGGGCTGCTGGCCACGGGCGGCGAGGACCGCCTGATCCGCATCTGGGATCCGGTGACCGGGCGGCGGGCGGCGACGCTGAGCGGCCACGACCGCGGCGTGTCCGGTGTGGCCTGGGCCGCGGGCGAGCGGCGGCTGGTCAGCAGCGGACTCGACCAGACGGTGCGGATCTGGGACGTCGACCGCGCCGAGTGCCTGCTGGCCATCCGCGGTCATGAGCAGCCGGTACGGGCGGTGGCCTGCGCGCCGGACGCCTCGCTGATCGCGACCGCCGGATACGACACCGACATCCGGCTGTGGACCGCCCGGCCGCCCTACCGGGCCCGTTCGCTTCGCGGCCACCAGCACTGGGTGCAGGCCTTGGCGTTCAGCCCGGACGGGCGCCTGCTGGCCAGCACCGGTGACGACAGGACGGTCCGGATCTGGGACGTCACGACGGGCCAATGCCTCCATGTACTGCACGGCCACACCGGGTGGGTGGCCGATGTGGCCTTCAGCCCGGACGGAGCGCGGCTGGCCAGCGGCGGTACACACCAGCGGATCCTGATCTGGGACACCGCCACCGGACGCTCGCTGACGAGCATCGACGCCTACGACTCCGCCGCCGGCGCGCTGGCGTTCACCCCCGACGGGCGGCTGCTGGTCACCGGCGGCCACGACCACCTGGACCAGGTGAGGCTCTGGGACGCGCAGACCGGTGAGCACGTGGCGACTCTGGCCGGGCACGTCGGCGCGGTGACGAGCCTGGCGGTCTCCGCCGACAGCGGCCTCGCCATCACCGGAGGAGTCGACGGCCAGGTGATCGTCTGGGATCTCCGAGCGCCGCGGCACCGCCATCGCCTCGCGGGCGGCGGGCACCGGGTGACCACCGTGGCCGTGGACCCGGGTGGTTCCCTGGCCGCCAGCGGCGGCGAGGACCGGACGATCCAGCTCTGGGACCTGTCGACCGGAGCCTGCGTCCGCGTGCTGCGCGGCCATCCGGCGGCGGTCACGTCGGTGGCCTTCCTGGACACCGGCACCGTGGTGTCGGCCAGCTCCGACGGCACCGTGCGGCTCTGGGACACCGCCACCGGGCTGGCCTCGGGCACGCTCGTTCCCGACCGCCCGTACGAACGCATGAACCTGACCGGCGCTCTAGGCCTGAGCCCCGCTCAACGCGAGACCCTGCGGCGCCTGGGGGCCGTGGATGAGGCGGCGGCGCGTTGACGTGATTCGCTTCGATGGAGGCCGGCGGCGATCCCGGTGAGCGGCGAAGTGGCCTTCCGATCGTGTGGATCCGCGGGCCGCCCGTTCGACCTGCGCGTGGAAGGACTCCGGACGCGGCGGGCACTGCTCGTTCAACGCCGCGGAGGCCGCTGGCGCGGCCGGGTGTAGGAGGCGCGCGGCAGGGAACTCGGAGAAGGTCGCCGCGCGGATGGGAGGCCGGGTATGGGCAGCTTGGTGGGACGGAACCTTCTCGCCGGGGCCGAGCCCGACGTCGCCGCCGACGCGGGCCATCCGGACCCGCCGCCACGGATGGGGTTCTTCACGGACACCTCCGTGTGCATCGGGTGCAAGGCGTGCGAGGTGGCGTGCAAGGAATGGAACGCCGTGCCCGAGGACGGCCTGGAGTTCACCGGCATGTCCTACGACAACACGCAGGGCCTCGGCGCCGACACCTGGCGGCACGTCGCGTTCATCGAGCAGAACAAGCCGATGGGCCACGCCGAGACCGGCGTCGAGCACGGCGACGGTGGCCCCACCGACCTGCGGTGGCTGATGGCGTCCGACGTCTGCAAGCACTGCACGCACGCCGCCTGCCTGGACGTCTGCCCCACCGGTTCGCTGTTCCGCACCGAGTTCGGCACGGTCGTCGTCCAGGAGGACATCTGCAACGGGTGCGGGTACTGCATTCCCGCGTGCCCGTACGGGGTCATCGACCAGCGCAAGGGCGACGGCCGGGCGTGGAAGTGCACGCTGTGCTACGACCGGCTCGGCGCAGGCATGGAGCCCGCGTGCGCGAAGGCGTGCCCGACCGACTCCATCCAGTACGGCCCGCTCGACGAGCTGCGCGAGCGCGCCGCGATGCGCGTCGACCAGCTGCACGGTCTCGGCGTGGACGACGCCCGCCTGTACGGCCACGACCCGGACGACGGGGTCGGCGGCGACGGCGCGTTCTTCCTGCTGCTGGACGAGCCCGAGGTGTACGGCCTGCCACCCGACCCCGTCGTCACGACCCGCGACCTGCCGTCGATGTGGAGGCACGCGGGCATGGCGGCGGCCGCGATGCTCGGCGGGCTCGCCGCCGTCTTCGCCGTCCACGGCCGCGCGGGAGGCGGGCGATGAGCACCGCGGAGGTCGGCAGGGGGCCGCGGCGTCCCGGCCGCAGGCGCGGCAGGCATCGCGGCGAGAAGGCGATGGTGCCGGACGCCGAGTTCACCTCCTACTACGGCAAGCCGATCCTGAACCCGCCGGTCTGGAAGGCGTACGACGTCGCCGGGTACTTCTTCCTCGGCGGTCTGGCCGGGGCCGGTTCGGTCCTGGCGGCCGGGGCGCAGCTCACCGGGCGTCCCGTCGCGGCGCGGGCGCTGAAGATCTCCTCGCTTGCGGCCATCGGCGGGTCCACGGCCGCGCTGATCCACGACCTCGGGCGGCCGAAGCGGTTCGTCAACATGCTGCGGGTGATGAAGCCGACGTCGCCGATGAGCGTGGGCTCGTGGCTGCTGGCCGTCTACGGTCCCGCGGCGGGCGCGGCGGCCGTCCTGGACGTCACCGGTCTGTTCCCGCGCCTCGGCGGGGCGGCCACCGCCGCGGCCGCCGCGCTCGGCCCGGCCGTCAGCACCTACACCGCCGTGCTCGCCGCCGACACGGCCGTGCCCGCCTGGCACGAGGGCCACCGCGAGCTGCCGTTCGTGTTCGCGGGGTCGGCGGTGGCGGCGGCGTCCGGCATGGCCCTGGTCGCGGCTCCGCCCCGCGAGACCGGGCCGATGCGCACCGCCGCCGTGCTCGGCGCGGGCCTCGAACTGGCCGCCGCGAAAGTGCTGGAGCGTCGAGCCGGGCTGGCCGCCGAGCCGTACAAGAAGGGGAAGGCCGGCCGGTTCGTGCGCGCGGGCGAGATCCTGTCGGCCGCGGGCACCGCCGGGAGCGTCCTGCTCGGCGGGCACGCCCTGTCCGGCAGGCGCCGCCACGCGGCGGCGGCGCTCTGCGGCACGGCGCTCCTGGCGGGCTCGGCCTGCACGCGCTTCGGCGTCTTCCACGCGGGGATGCAGTCGGCGCGCGATCCCAAGTACACGGTGATTCCGCAACGGGAGCGGCTCCGGGCCGCCGGTGGATAGGCTGGCCCCCCACCGCAGGCGCAGGAGAGGGGCCGTCCCGTGCCCGGTCAGGCCGCCGCCGAGCGAACGCGCATCATCGAGGCCGCGTACCGGTGCCTCGCCGACGCGCAGGGCGCCCCCGTGTCCATCACCGAGATCCTGACCGCGGCGGGCCTGTCGACCAGGGCGTTCTACCGGCAGTTCGAGTCCAAGGACGCGCTGCTGATGGCGATGTTCCGGCGCGACGGCGGCCGGGTGATGGCCGAGCTCCGGGAGCTCGCCGCGTCCGCGGGGTCCCCGGCCGAGGCGCTCGGCGCGCTCATCGCGGGGATGCTCGGCATCACCGCGGACGAGCGCCGCCGCCGGCGCGTCCTGGCGCTCACGTCCGGCGAGGCGACCCGCGCGCGGGGCTACGCCGGGGAGCGCGGGCGCGTCATGGCGGAGCAGGAGGCGATCATCGCCGAGATCCTCGCGGCCGGGCGGGCGGACGGCTCGTTCCCGTGGGCCGACCCCGGCCCCGACGCGCGGTTCGTCCTCGCCGCGCTCGCCCAGGCGTTCGAGGACCAGATGGCCGGGACGGCCGAGGCCCCGGCCGCCGAGGCGGCGGCGCAGCTCACCAGGTTCGCGCTGCGGGCCCTGGGCGCGCGCCCGCCCGCCTGATCACGCCGGGGACTCGTCCTGCGCCTTCGCGGCCGGACGCCAGAAGACCGCCAGCAGCAGCGCGGCGCCCACGCCGCCGGCGAGCGCGGTGATCGCGAGGCCCGTCCATCCGGCGAGGTCGTCCGCGACCCCGAGCGCCCGGTCGAGCGACACGGCGCCGCCGCCGAGCGCCCCGGCCGCGCACGCCACCAGGATGATCATCACGACGTACTCGTAGCCCTGGCCGGGCCGGAAGATGAAGAAGCCGTTGCGCAGGTGCGCGGTGATGAACGCGACCGCCATCGTCCCGACCGCGCCCGCGGCGGCGAGCGGGGTGAGCAGCCCGAGCAGCAGCAGGACGCCCGCGCCGAGCTCGGTGCCGGTGGCCATGAGCGCGTGCAGCCGGCCCGGCCGCAGCCCCATCGACTCGAACCAGCGCGCCGTGCCCGCGATCCTGCCGCCGCCGAACGCGTGGTTCCAGCCGTGGGCGACGAGCGTGCCGCCGACCGACACCCGCAGGATGAGGGACGCGATGTCGGCGCCCGCCGCGTCCACTGCCATGAGCGGCCCCTTCCCGGCTCGGGGACGTCACGTCCCGTGCACTGACCCCCGACAACGTACAGGGCACCCGAATACCGGACGAACCGTGGGGCAGATCACAGGAGTCGAGCTCCGGATCGCGTCACATTCCGGGGTGCTCGGCGCATCTTTCTGTACGGGTGCCCCTCGGGCGGCATCCAGGGGTGCGGAGACTGGGAGGCGGCATGGGCACCGAGCCACGGCGTTTCGACCTGACGATGCTGCACGCCGCCTACGACGCCTTCCGCCGCGACACCGCCCGGCTGGTGGCCGCGGCGGAATCCGACGAGACGTTCGCCGGCACGGCGGCCGAGAACACGTGGGCCCTGTTCAGGTTCCACTGGCACGTCCAGGACGTCGCGGAGAAGCGCACCCTCTGGACGGTGATGTACGCCAAGGAGCCGGAAGCCGACCCCGAGCCGGGCGGGGGCGGCGGGCGGCGGCTGGGACTCGTCCTGGACGCGATGGACCTGCGCGCGCTGCGCGTCGTCCCGATGATGGACGGCGTGGACGCGGCCCTGGAGCAGCACGACCGCGCCATGTTCGCCCGGTACGCGCGGGACCTCCGCGCGGCGGTGGACACGCTCCTGGACTTCAAGGAGTCGGCCGTCCTCCCGCTGATCCCGCACACGCTGACCGCGTTCGAGTGGGGCACGTTCGACGTCGAGTTCCGCGGCGAGCTGGGCCTGCGCGGGCTCGGCGTGTTCCTGCCGTGGCTGCTGGACGGCGCGCCCGACCCCACCCGCCGGGCGGTGCTGCGGCTGCTGCCGCCGCCGATCCGGCTCGCCTACCGGGCCCGCTGGCGGCCCCGCTACCGGCGCCGGAACCTGCCGGCCGCACCAGCCCGCTGACCCCCATTCCGGCCGCCCGCAATGTGACGGGACCCACATGAGCGCGATCCGGGCGGGATGTCACATTCCCTCGCCCCGGCAAGTCTCATGTGTGGATGCGCATGCGCATGTGCTCGACGGCGACGAGAGGACGTTGACGATGGCGGGATATCGGACGGCCGGCGGCCGGCCCGGCGCGCGGGAACCATCGAAGCTCGTGGGCGGGACGGCGCGGGCCCTCGACGAGCGGTTCGGCACGAACGGCTTCGTCCGCAAGGCCATGCGCAAGGCGTTCCCCGATCAGTGGAGCTTCCTGCTCGGCGAGATCGCGATGTACTCGTTCGTGGTCATCCTGCTGACCGGGGTGTACCTCACGCTGTTCTTCAAGCCGAGCATGCACGAGGTCATCTACAGCGGCTCCTACACCAAGCTGCAGGGCGTGAAGATGAGCGAGGCGTACGCCTCCACGCTCGAGATCAGCTTCGACGTGCGGGGCGGGTTGCTCGTCCGGCAGATGCACCACTGGTCGACGCTGATCTTCATGGCGGCGATCCTCATCCACATGCTGCGGAACTTCTTCAGCGGCGCGTTCCGCAAGCCCCGCGAGCTGAACTGGCTGATCGGCATCCTGATGTTCATGCTGGTCATGCTGAACGGGCTGTTCGGCTACTCGCTCCCGGACGACCTGCTGTCGGGGACCGGCCTGCGGATCCTGGAGGGCGTGCTCGCGGGCATCCCGCTGGTCGGCTCGTACGCGGTGATGTTCGTGTTCGGCGGCGAGTTCCCGGGGACCGACATCATCCCGCGGCTGTACGTCGTCCACGTGCTGCTGATCCCGGGCATCCTGGCCGCGCTGATCCCGCTGCACGCGATCGTGCTGACGTGGCGGCAGACGCACACGCAGTTCCCCGGCAAGGGCAGCTCGAACACGACCGTCCGCGGGTACCCGTTCTTCCCGGTGTTCATCGCCAAGACCACCGCGTTCTTCCTGTGGGTGATCGGCGTGACGACGCTGCTGGCGGCGTTCGTCCAGATCAACCCGGTCTGGTTGTTCGGCCCGTACGACCCGGGCGCGATCAGCTCCGGCTCGCAGCCCGACTGGTACATGGGCTGGCTGGAGGGCGCGCTGCGGACCATGCCGGGCTGGGAGATCAACGCGTGGGGCCACACGCTCTCGCTGAGCGTGATCGTCCCGGCGCTGGTGGTGCCCGGGGCGCTGTTCACGGGACTCGCCCTCTACCCGTTCCTGGAACGGTGGGTGACCGGCGACCGCGAGATCCACCACCTGCTCGACCGGCCGCGCGACGTCCCGGCGCGCACGGGCATCGGCGTCGCGGGCGTGGTGTTCTTCGGGTTGCTCTGGCTGGCGGGCGGCAACGACATCCTCGCCGAGCGGTTCCACATCTCGCTGTTCGCGACGACCTGGTTCTTCCGCGTCGCGATCATCGTCGGGCCGATCATCGGCTACATCGTCGCCTACCGGATCTGCGTCGGGCTGCAGCGCCGCGACCTCGGCATCGCCGAGCACGGGCTGGAGACCGGCATCATCCGCATGTCGCCGGACGGGAAGTTCAGCGAGGTGGAGCGGCCGATGCCGGACGAGGCCATCGCCGCGATCACCGACCCGCGCCCGGCCGCGGCCGTCCCGCTGGACGCGCCGCCGCCGAAGGACGGCGTGGAGAGCCCGCGCGCCCGCAGCGGCGTGAAGCGGGTCCGCGCGGCGCTCAACCGCCGGTTCCGGGCCGATCTGGTGACCGTCCCGGAACGGCACCCGGAGGGGGACGGCGACGGCCACGGACGCGAACTCACGAGCGCGGAGGACGCAGAATCCGTCTCGGGGCGGTGAGCGGCGGGCCGGTCAGCGCTCGAAGAGGAGGCGGATGACGGGACTGGCGGCCGCCACGGGGTCGTCGCCGACATCGGTCAGCGCGCCGCTCAGCCAGAGGTGGGCGAAGCCGTGCACGATCGACCAGGCGGCGAGCCCGGCCGTCCGCTCGTCCTCGGGGCCGTGGCCCACCGTCACGCCGCGGACGCCCGCGGCGAGGACCCGGCCGGCGCGGTCGCGGGCCGCGGCGACGTCCGGGTCGTCGGCGCGGTAGAGCGCGGGCGTGAACATCACCTCGAAGTAGGCCCGGTGGCCGACGGCGAAGCGGACGTAGGCGAGGCCCAGATCGTGCAGGTCGCCGCCGGCTGCTTCGAGCGCGTCCGCGAACCGGGCGTAGCCCTCGGCGGCGACGGCGGTGAGCAGGCCCGCCTTGTCGCCGAAGTGGTGCGCGGGCGCGGCGTGCGAGACGCCGGCGCGGCGGGCGATCTGGCGCAGGCTCCATCCGGCGGTGCCCTGCTCGGCGATCGCCTCGACGGCGGCGTCCAGGACGGCACGGCGCAGGTTGCCATGGTGGTAGCTCGGCTGGTCGGTCATACCCCGACCTTATCTTGTCATTGACAAGTTACGCGCCCGGCCGGCCGGGCTCTCCGGCGCGCGCCTCAGTCGGGCTCCTTGGCGAACTCGCGCAGGCCCGGCAGGTCGATGACGGTGATCTTGCGCCAGCCGGTCCGGATGAGGCCCCTGCGGCGCAGGCCGTTGAGGGCGCGCGCGACCGTCTCCCGGGAGGCGTCCATCCAGCTGCCGAGCTCCTCCTGGGACAGCGGCGGCCCGATCTCGATCGAGCCGTCCGCCGCGGGCGGGACGTGGTGCGCCGACAGCTCCGCCAGATCGGTCAGCAGCGCGGCGAGCCGCTGCGCGCCGCCCCTGCTCATATGGGCGGTGAGCCGCCGGTCGGAGTCGTCCAGGCGCTGCACGAAGGTGCCGGTGACGAGCATCCACACGTCCGGGTGGACGTCCAGGAAGCCGGTGAAGCGGGCGGCCGGGACCACCAGCGCGCGGACGGGCGACAGCGCGGTCACCGTGGCCGACCGGGTCCGGCCGCCGAGCACCGCGCTCTCGGCGAGCAGGTCGCCCGGCCCGCGGACGGCCAGCACCACGTCATGGCCGTCCTCGGTCGCCGAGGTCACCTTCGCCCAGCCCCGCTCGATGATGATCACGTGGTCGGACTCGTCCCCCTGGTACACCAGGGGCGCCTTCACCGGGTACTGCCGGGGCCGCCCCGCGGCGCGCAGCGCGGACCGCTGCGCCGGATCGAGCGCGGCCCAGAACCCCGCGCGCGGGGAGGACGCCGCGTACGGTGCCACCAGCCGCCTCCCTTGCCTGTGGCCTACCAGAACAGTAAACCCGACGAGGGCGCGCGTTCACGGCGCCGGACGGCCGCCGCGTCCGCCTCCGGCCGCGGCACGGAACCGTCGGCAGAAAGTGACAGAATTCGCGGCGACCCGTAACCGCGCGGATCCGTGCCCACGCGGATCCATATCCGCGCGGGCCCGTGTCCGCGCGTGCCGCCACGTCCCCCGGATCAGGGCGGACGATGCGACCGACCCGGGGGCGTGGGCGAAGCGGCGTGCGGCGGGGCGCTAGGCGTCCCGCAGGATGCCGGTGGTGGCCGCGCGGTACGCGGTGGGGGTCACGCCGTAGGCGGCGCGGAAGGCGCGGCTGAACGCCGCCGCGTCGGGCAGGCCCCAGCGGTTCGCGATCGCCCCGATCCGCTGCGTCCCGAGGAACGGGTCGCTGAGCTCGCGGCGGCAGTGCTCCAGTCGCCGGGTGCGGACGTAGCGGGCGACGGTCGTGCCCGCCGGCTGGAACACCCGGTACAGCTGCCGGACGGAGATGTGGTGCGCCTCCGCGATCGTCGCCGGGCACAGCGCCGGATCGTGCAGCCGTCCCTCGATCCACTCCTTGATCGCGCGCAGCATCTCGGCTCCCTCCGGGGACGGCGACGGCGGCGCGCCCAGCCATTCGCTGGCCGCGCCCGTGACGAGCTCGACGATCGCGCCGCCGAGGTGGTGGGCGTAGGGCTCGTCGGTCGCGGCGCCGTCCTCCACACCGTCCTCGGCGAGGGCGCCGAGGAGCGAGGAGACCAGGCGCCCCTGGCGGGTGCGCTCGGCCATCAGCGTGCCGCCGAAGGCCGCCAGGCGCTCGGGCGGGAGCGGGACGGCCCGGTGCGGGATCACCACCGTGAAGATGTGGTGCGCGTCGAACGAGATCTCGACCGGGCGGGTGAGGTCGTAGAACACGACGTCGCCGACGCCGACGCGGGCGTGCCGGCCGTTCTGGCGCAGCACGCAGGAGCCGCGCAGGACGAGGCCGAGCTTGTAGCACTCCCTGGTGTCGCGGGCGATCTGGCGGGCGCTGCGGCGCACCGCGTGCGCGGGCGCGTACACGTCGCCCGCCTCGACCGGGCCGAGCGTGCGGCCGGTCAGCCGGGCGGAGAACCCGCCGGCCAGGCGGGGGTGAATATGGAAAGGACCGAAGGCCGACGTGATCAGGTGGCGCCAGTACTCGGCCTGATCGCGGGCAGCATGATCCGAGGTGTCAGCGAGCGTTGACATGACGCTCCTCCGAGGTGAGCGGGCGGGGGGTCTCGGACGCCACCCGCCAGGTTTCTACGAGGTTTCGGGAAGGTCAATGAGCGAGTCGGCACGAGGCTCGCGGCGGGCTTTGTCACTCGGCGCCAAATGTCGGGCAGGGAAACCCAAGACCAACCCCTCGTGACCGGCCTATACATGTCGCGACGACTCCTGGGAGCCCCGCCAGCCGGGCATCGGAAGATCCCGAAACGCCCGGATAGACCTCGAGAGGAAACCCCCCATGCCAGAGGACGAGCAGGAACAGCTGGAATCCGGCATCAGCCGGAAGAACTTCATCGTCGCCGCGGGCATCGGCGCGCTCGCCGTCCCCACGGCCGTGACGGCTGTGACCTCGGCGACCGCGCAGGCGGGCACCACCGCGCCGCGGCGGCTGCCGCTGACGCCCAAGTGCACCGACGGCGACGACGAGCCCACTCCCGCGCAGACGGAGGGCCCGTACTTCCGCCCGGGCTCGCCTGAGCGCACGGACATCAGGCAGGGCAAGCAGGGCACCTTGCTCACCGTGACCGGAATCGTCTACTCGCAGGACTGCAAGCCGGTCAACCGCGCGCTGCTCGACTTCTGGCAGTGCGACGCCGCCGGTGTGTACGACAACCGCGGTTACGTCCTCCGTGGGCACCTGTTCTCGGGCGCCGACGGCCGCTACAGCCTGACGACGATCGTGCCCGGCCTCTACCCGGGTCGTACCAAACACATCCACGTCAAGGTCCAGGCGCCGAACGCCCGGATCCTGACGACGCAGATGTACTTCCCGAACGAGCCGCGGAACAACACCGACACGATCTTCGACCGCCGGCTCCTGATGACCATGAGCCAAGGGCCGAACGGCCTGACCGGCACGCTCGACTTCGTCGTCCGCGTCTGACCGTCTGACCGCGTACCGAAGCACGGTTCCGTCGCTCCCGCGGAATCCAGTCCCCGCCCGGGCACCGGCGCGCCCCGGCGGGGACTTCCGCATGCCCGGAGGAAAAACGGCCCGGATGGAACCGGGAAGTGATCCAAATCGGCCGCGAAGCGCCAAAGAAATGGATAGTCTCCCACCGATCACTTTCCGTTGTGTAGGCAAAACTGGGAGCACACGCGGCATGAACGCTGCCAACCGGGCACAGGTCATCACACGGTGGGGAGCCATCTCCTTCATGGCGGCCGCGGTTCTGACCGCCACCGCGGGCGGCTTCGCCCAGTCCTACGCGGGCCTCTACCACTGGGCGCTGGAGCACGGCCTGCGCGGCTGGAAGGCCGAGTCGTTCCCGCTGCTGGTCGACCTTTTCATCATCGTCGGCGAGCTCGGCCTCTTCCTGCTGGCGATCGACGCCTTCGTGCTGCGCCGCCGGCACCTGATGAGCTGGCTCGACTTCTCCCTGCCGCTGACCATCGCCATCGCGGGGTGGACGGCGAGCCTCATCTTCAACGTCGGCCACGTCGGCCAGCAGTCGTTCTCCTACCAGGCGACGGCCGCCGTCCCGCCGATCGTGTCGATGCTCGGCCTGTTCGTCCTGCTGCGGACGCTGCACCGGTACGTGTCGCGCGAGGTCGAGGCGGAGAACGAGAAGGCCAAGCCCGAGCCGCAGACGCGCGCCATCGCCGGGCCCGTCACGCTGAACCAGATCACGCTGATGCCGCTGCGCAACACCGGCCCGTTCCCGCAGATCCAGGTCCCCGGCCATTCCGGGCGGGCGATCGAGTCGGGCGCGCCGTCCACCGCCACCGCGACCCGGCAGGCGCCGGGCGGGGCGTCCGAGGGCACGGAGCCCGCGGAACCGGCGGAGCCCGCGCAGGGGGCCGCGCCGAGCCCGGCCGCCGCACAGGCGCCCGCGCCTGCGCCCGCCGCGCCGCCTGTTCCTGCGCCCGCGCCCGCCGCGCCCGTCCCGGACCCTGAGCCCGAGCTGGCCGTCGTCAGCGCCGCGGCGCGCGGGAGCGCCAACGGCCGCAGCACCTACGGCGCCACCGCGGAGGAGCCCGCCGCGCCTGCCGCCGCCGCGCCGGTCGCCGACCCGGAGACCCTGCGGGCCCTCGTCATCGAGGTCCTCGAACGCCGGCACGGCGACGTCGCCGCGACGCTCGCCGAGGTCAGGGCCCAGGGCCACGTCTGCGGCGAGGCCGACATCCAGCGGATCAGCGACAACCACTGGTTCCCGTACGCGGTGTACCGGCTGCTGGCCAAGCACCACGGCGACGGGGCGCTGGTCGCGGAGGAACTGAGGTCGCAGGGCATCCGCTACGACCAGGCCGCGCTGGACGAGCTCGTCCGCTCCTGGCGCGTCTGACGCCTCTCGGCGCGTCCGGCGCCCTCTCGGTGCGTCGGGCGCCCGTCCAGCGCTTCGGGACCTACCGGACGGCCTACGACTCGCCGGAGATCACGGCCGAGCCCAGCGACGCCCGGGTGATGCTGTTGGCGGCGGTCTGGATCGTGGAGTTCTCGTTGAGCTCCGTCAGCGTCGCCCGGTTGAGGGCGTAGACCGTGAACGTGTAGGTGTTCACCGACGAGGGCGAGCACGGGCCCTGGTATCCGAAGAGGCTCGCGCTTCCGCGGTAGTAGATCTGCCTGGACCCTGCGGGGACCGTCGGCTTGTAGACGTGCTCGACGTTCTGCGGGAGCTCGGCCACCGTCGCCGGGATGTCGTAGATGATCCAGTGCAGCAGGTTCCGGTTGTCGACGTCCCGCATGATGATCGCGTAGCTCTGCGTCTCGGCCGGGCCGCCCGTCCACGCGAGCGGCGGGGACTCGTTCTTCTTGCGGGGGTCGTTGTCACCGCTGCTGGTGCACTCGTGGACGATCGGGATCCGCCCGCCATTGGTGAAGGCGGTGCTCGTGATGGCCAGCGCGGCGCCGGCCGGCCCGGCGTCGGGCGAGGCGGACGACGGCGGCGTGGCGGCGGCGACGGTGGAGCCGCCTGCGCAGACGACGAGCAGGGCGGACAACACGACTCGCTTGATGGTCACGGAGGCTCCTAGAGGGTTGCGAAAAGCTGACTCCCCCGCCCCTTCACCAGGTGGTTCTGGCCGCAGCGTAGGGAACGCGCCCGGCGTCCGCCATTGCAGGCAGTGCCGGATGCGAAGCCGTTCTTGTCCCTCCCTGCCAGACCCGCCCCGGCCGGACCCGGCCACCGTCGACCGGCGCCTCCGGTCAATAGGCGTACGCGGTTCCGCACAGCGGGATGTCATCGGATTCCGAGAGGTCCCCGCCGATCGCCCTGCCGAACGGGTCGACGCCGGCCAGGCAGGCGTACCGGGGCGGATCGTGCGAGACGAGCACCACCATCCCCTGCGAGACGGCCTCCGTCCGCTTGGGGGTGATCGTACGGGTGACGCGCATCGGCTCGCCTTCCTCGAAATCGAAGAAGACCGTGCTCTCCGGGGCGTCCTTCCGCAGCACGCCGTAGCCGCTGCGTCCGTCCAGGCCCATCACGGCGCTGGTGAGGACCGCGGCGGCGTCCCGCTGCCGGAACAGGACACGGCCCGCGCGCAGGTCGGCGCCCCGCGCCTCGGTGTCGAGGGCGTGCACGGTCGCGTTACCGACGTCGTGTCCGGACGGCTTCCCGGGGCCGCCGCTCCCGACGTCGATCCCGGGCGTCGCGTCCGGCCGGATGTCGCTGATGACGTAGCCGAGCGTGCGGTCGTCCTCGGCCCAGACGATCTGGCTGACCAGCGCCGGGCCGGGCGTGCTCCATGTGCGGCGGCGCCCGGAGCCGATGTCGAGGACGGTCACGGAGGCGCCCCGCGGCGGCGCGGCCGAGCCCTCGCCGTCCGCGCAGGGGGCCGTCGTGTAGGCGAGCCTGTCACCGTCCGGGCTCATCGCCAGCCCGCCGGCGCGGGCCGGGACGGCGTCCGGGGTCAGCGGCGCGATCCCCGTCGCGCGCCCGCCGCCGGTGAGCGTGAAGCGGTAGAGCCGCGTCTCGCACGGCTCGTCCCGGGTGGACGCGACCACGAACGTCCCGCCGGGACCGCCGACGATCTCCCGCGCCGTGCCGGCGGACGGCGACGGCGGCGGGACCGAGCCCACCGGCCGGTACCGTCCGTCCCGCCGGAACGCCTCGATCCTGATCCACGGCTCCGGCCCGCCCTGCGGCTGGGAGACCGTCGGGACGCTTCCCACGCTGAGGACGAAGCGCGGCTCCCGGCCGCCGGGCCACCCGCCGGAGGAGGCGCTGTCGCCGGCCAGCAGCTGCACCGCGCCGATCGAGGCCGCGACCGACACGGCCAGGGCCACCGGCGCCGCCCATCGTCGGAGCCGCCAGGACGGGGGTTCGCGGTCCTGCGGCTCATCCCGTTCGTCAGCCATCGGGTGATCATGCCGTGCCGGATGCCCGCCGTGGGGCTATTCGGCACGATTCGTGATGGGATCCTCCGGATCGGTGAGCAGCCGGGACGCGAGGGCGCGCAGCTCGCGGTCCTCGGTGAAGGCGCGCCAGCCGCCGTCCCAGTGGTGGCGCCGGTCGGAGTCGAGCAGCGACCGCGCCGCCGCCGCGGCGCCGCCCGTGACGGGCCCCAGCTCGGCGAGGTACCGCATGGCCGCCCACCGCATCGGCAGGTAACGCCCGCGCGCCAGCTCGTGCAGTTCCCGCCGCAGCGTTCCGGCGGCCGCTCCGGTGTCGCCCGTGATCCGCTGGTAGGCGTGGGCGGCCATGACCCTCATCCAGTCCTCCCGGACGTCGAGGAGCGGCCGCAGCCGTGCGGCGTGGGCGGCCGCGAGCGGACCGAGGTCGGCGATCCGGGGCAGCGCGACGGGAGCGTCGCCGGTGTCGTCGAAGCAGCCCTCCAGCGCGGCGAGCAGCGGTTCCGGGTCGCCGGTCACCTTCCAGAACGCCCATGGCAGAACGACCCTCCCGTTCCGTGCGACCCAGTCGTTGGCCGGGTCGAACGGTGCGGCGAGGGCGGGCGCCGCGCCGGCGGCGGCCGGTCCGATGGCGCCGAGCGCCCTCGCGGCCTCGACGACCGCGTCCGTCCGCAGGAGCGGGACGAGCTCGGGGACGGCGGGCGCCGCCGCCGGGCCCCATTCCTCCAGCACTCCGGCGAGACCGCGGGCGAGGGCGGGCTCGCCGAGCCGCGCGCGGATCGCCGGGAGCAGGACGTCGGCGTGCCCGTCGAGTGAGGTCAGCACGTGCCGGATCGGCGGGGGGCTCGTGCTGAACGGTCCGGCGGAGCCGGACTGCACGTCGGCGGCGGAGAGCCCGGCCTCGAGCCGGTCGAGGAGGCGCGGGAGGCAGCGCGGGTCCCGCCGCCGCGCGAGGCCCCAGACGGCGAGGTCGACGATCCGGCCGTCGCCATGGCGGGACAGGCGCGCGCCGTCGTCCAGGCGGGCGGCGAGGAGGTCCGCGCGGGTTCCGGGCGGGTCGGTGCCGTCATCGTCGAGCGCCGCGAGGAGGTGCGTCGCGCAGGCGCGCACCGCGGGCACCTCGTCGGCGGACGCCCGGACCAGGCCGGGCAGGAGCCGCCGCGCGGGCGAGCGCCAGTGGACCAGGACGTCGGCGGCGATCCGGACGGCCCCTCGCCGCCGGTCGGCGTCCGGCGCGCCGAGGAACGCGGCGGCGAGGCCGGTGCGCGCCGCGGCGGCGCCTGCCGGAGCGATGGGGTCGGCGCCCCCGGCTCCGGACGCTCCGGGATCGGTGGCCGCGAGCCGGAACGAGATCCAGCCGAGCAGCCGCGCCGCGACGCCGCCGTGGAACTCGGCCAGGTCGGGGGGCGTGTCCCCGACCCGCGGGACGTTCCGCCACACCGCGACGTCGCCGCGGACGGCCGCCACGAGCGCGCCGAGATCGGGACGGTGCGCGCCGACCGCCTCCGCCAGCGCGATCTCGGCGGCCAACGCGACCTGTCCGCCGCCGTCGCCACCGCCGTCGCCGCCGTCCCGCAGGTCTCGGAGCCAGCCGAGGGCCTCCGGCAGGACGTCGGCGGTGCAGCCCTTGGCCAGGGCGCCGACCGCGACGACGATGCCGATCCGTGCCGCGCCGTCGTCCTCGTCCGGCCACCGTCCGCGCAGCGCGGGCACGATCGCGTCGGCGTCCCCGGTCGCGCCGGACAGCGTGCTCGCCAGCTCCCGCCGCACCGCGGCGTCTGGATCATCGAGCAGCGCGAGGAGGCGCGGGAGGGCGGCGGCCCACGCGTCCGGCCATCCGGCGTCGACGCCCCGCACCCGGCCCGCCTCGCGGACCAGGCTGCCGATGAGCTCCAGCACGCCGGGCCGCACCGCGATGGCCGGCGATCCGGCCATCGCGGTCAGGTAGGGCAGCGCGGCCGTCGCGGCCGAGCAGACGAAGCCGCCCTGATGGAAAATCTTGACGTCGAGATCGCCCAGGTCGCCGCCGGGATCGGGGCCCTCGGCGATGCCGCGCAGCAGGCCGGGGACGTCGCCCGCCGGCCCGTACGCGTGCTCGAGAGCGGTCCAGTCGATGTCGTCCAGGCCCCGGAGCAGCGTCACAGAACGGAGATCATTCCATCGTCCCGGTATAGGCGGCGATCGTATTGTCGGCGGCGGTCCGGGCGGTCGCCTCGTCGTCCCCCGACTCGACGTGGGCCCTGTACCAGCCCTCGCCGCTCTGCCGCGTGAACTCCTTGCCCTCGTCCGTCATGGCCCACTCCGGGCCCATGTCCTCGCGGACGTCCGCGCCGGACTCCAGGTGCAGCGTGAGGCCGAGAAGCCCCTGCTCCCAGCCGATGCCGACCGCGCCGGGCCCGAACTGCTCCCAGTGGTCGTCGACGTGCGCGATGTGCTCCAGCTCCAGCCGGGACCGGCCGCCGTCCTCGGGCGTCAGCCGCACCTCGATCCAGCTGACCTGGCCGCCGTACTCCCACGTCGCGGAGTAGCTCTTGGGCGGGTCGCAGCGCTCGATCGTCCCGCTGGCGTTGCCCTCCAGCTCGAACCGCCCGCCCTCCCGCAGCTCGCCGGAGACGGGCAGGAACCAGCGGGAGATGCGGTCGGCGGACGTCACCGCCTCCCAGAGGTCCTCGACGTCGGTGTCGTAGGTCCGGCCGATCGTCACCGTCCGCGCGGTCCCGGCCTCCAGGACCCGTTGGCCGACTCGGCGCCGCACGGCGTTGATCTGGCCCGTCACATCGATCATGGCTCGCTCCCTGAGTCGCTTTGATCCGGGCGGCGGGCGCGCCTGCCGCGCGCGATCTCCGTCGCCAGGGCGTCCAGATGCGGCGTCCAGTACCGGCGGAACCGGTCGAGCCAGGCGTCGATCTCCCGCAGCGGACCGGAGTCGACGGCGTAGAGCCGCCGCGTCCCCTCCGCCCGCACCACCGCGAACCCGCTCTCCCGCAGCACTCTCAGATGCTGCGACACCGCGGGCTGCGAGATCCCGAACTCCTCCCGGATGACCTCCGACACCTCCCCGGAGGACCGCTCGCCGTCGGCGAGCAGCTCCAGGATGCGGCGCCGCACCGGGTCACCCAGCACATCGAACGCGTGCACGCCCACAAGCTACAGCCTTCACTTATATAAGCCAAGCCTTAACAAGGACTATCCGCGGGTCAGCAGATCCTCGAACGGGACGGGCTCCTCGTACGGGTCGGCCTTCGCGGCGGCGGGACGGGCCTCCATCAGCGCGGCCAGCTCGCCCCCGGCGCGGGTGACGCGGTCGCCGAGGCGGCCGGCGCCGCCGCCCCAGTCCTCGGACGCCGCGTACACCGCGGTCGGCGCGACGGCGGCGCGCAGGTAGGCGAACAGCGGCCGCATCGCGTAGTCGATGGCCAGGGAGTGCCGCTCGGTGCCGCCGGTCGCGCCGAGCAGGACGGGCTTGCCGTCCAGGGCCTCGCGCTCCAGGACGTCGAAGAACGTCTTGAACAGGCCGCTATAGGACGCGCTGTAGACGGGCGTCACGGCGATGAGGCCGTCCGCGTTCGTCACCGTCTCGACGGCGGCGCGGAAGGCCCCGGACGGGAAGCCGGTCAGGGTCGCGTCGACCATCGCGTGCGCGTGGTCGCGCAGCTCGATCGTCTCGACGGCGACGTCCCCGCCGAGAGCCGCGGACGTCGCCGCGGCGAGCCGGTCGGCGAGGAGCCGGGTGGACGACGGCTGCCCGATCCCGGCGGAAACGACGGCGAGCGCGCTCATCGGGCCCTTCCTTTCTGGGGGGCGACCCCCAGGCCCCCGGGGTGGTCGGCCCGATGATCCTCGCTCCGCTGCGGTCATCGGGCCTCCTCGGTGATGCGCGAAGCGTGGGTCGGAGCGGTGGCGGGGACGTGCGCCGGGCGCAGCGCCTCGAACTCCCTGCGCAGCACCGGGACGACCTCCTCCCCCAGCATGTCGATCTGCTCCAGGACGGTCTTCAGCGGCAGTCCCGCGTGGTCCATCAGGAACAGCTGCCGCTGGTAGTCGCCGAAGTTGTCGCGGAACGTCAGGGTCTTGTCGATGACCTGCTGCGGGCTGCCGACCGTCAGCGGCGTCTCGGCGGTGAACTCCTCCAGTGAGGGGCCGTGCCCGTACACCGGGGCGTTGTCGAAGTAGGGCCGGAACTCGCGGACGGCGTCCTGGGAGTTCTTCCGCATGAACACCTGCCCGCCGAGCCCGACGATCGCCTGGTCGGCGGACCCGTGCCCGTAGTGCTCGTAGCGCCGCCGGTAGAGGCCGATCAGCCGCTGGAAGTGCTCCTTCGGCCAGAAGATGTGGTTGGCGAAGAAGCCGTCGCCGTAGTAGGCGGCCTGCTCGGCGATCTCCGGGCTGCGGATCGAGCCGTGCCAGACGAACGGCGGGACGCCGTCCAGCGGGCGCGGGGTCGAGGTGAACGACTGGAGCGGGGTGCGGAACCTGCCCTCCCAGTCGACGACGTCCTCGCGCCAGAGGCGGTGCAGCAGGTGGTAGTTCTCGATGGCGAGGTCGATGCCGTCGCGGATGTCCTTGCCGAACCACGGGTAGACCGGGGCGGTGTTGCCGCGCCCCATCATCAGGTCCACCCGGCCGTCCGCGAGGTGCTGGAGCATCGCGAAGTCCTCGGCGATCTTCACCGGGTCGTTGGTGGTGATCAGCGTGGTCGCGGTGGACAGGATCAGCCGCTCGGTGCGGGCCGCGACGTAGCCGAGCATCGTCGTCGGGGAGGACGGCACGAACGGCGGGTTGTGGTGCTCGCCGGTCGCGAAGACGTCCAGGCCCACCTCTTCCGCCTTGTCGGCGATCGCGACCATGGCCTTGATCCGCTCGGCCTCGGACGGGACGCGCCCGGTGGTCGGGTCGGGCGTGACGTCGCCGACGGTGAAGATGCCGAACTGCATTGCCGGCCTCCCAATAGTAGAACGTTCAATTAACCTACCGGAACCGCGCGGCCAAGGCCCGTATTCCGGGCCACCGCCGCCGCCCGTCCGAGCCGTCGGCCCATCATCCGTCCTACCCGTCACGCCACCGCCCGTTCGAGCGCGTCGACCAGCCAGGCGTTGACCGTCCCGGTGGCCGGGGGCTCGCCCGTGACCTCGCCGTGCAGGGCCCAGCACCGGCGGAGCCGCGGGTCCCGCCCCATGGCGACGGCGGGCAGCAGCTCGCGGCGGCAGCGCGGCGTGTCGCGCTCGGCCGCGCGGGAGGGCGAAGGGACCGGGACATGGACGCCACCGACCCCGTCCGCCTGGCCGAGGGCCTACGCGAGCACACCGCCGGGTTCGGAGACGCGCGCCCCGACCCGTCCGGACTGGCGGAACGGGCGTCCTGCTCCTGGTGCTGGCCCGCCGCATCAGACCCGCCGCCGTGGACGTGACCGGGGACCGATCGCTCCTGGACCACTGGCCGGCCCGCACGATCGTCTAGGCGGCCTGGACGGCCTGGATCTCCAGCGCGAGGGCGATCTCGTCGCCGAGCATGACCTTGTCGCCCTGGAAGGGGATGTTGAACTCGATGCCGAAGTCACGCCGGCTGAGGGTTCCGGTCGCGGTGAAGCCCGCGCGGGTGCCGCCCCACGGGTCAGGGCCGACGCCGTGGAACTCGGTCAGCAGCCGGACCGGGCGGGTGACGTCCTTGATCGTGAGGTCGCCGTCCAGGTGGTAGCGGGGCGTGCGGGCCCGGCGGCCGATGGCGGCGGGCGCCACCCCGGTCGCGGTGAACGTCATGACCGGGTGCTTGTCGACCTCCAGGAAGTCGGACGAGCGGATGTGCTCGTCGCGCTCCGGGCTTCGGGTGTCGATCGAGGCCATCCGGATCTCGGCGTGAGCGCTGGAGTCCAGCGGATCGTCCCCGATCACGACCTCGCCGCCGAAGTCGGGAAACGTGCCGCGCACCGTGGTCATCAGGTGCCGGATCGTGAAGGTGATCTCGGAGTGGACCGGGTCGATGGTCCAGCGGCCTGGTTCGAGGTCCGACGCCTCGGGCCCCATGTCACATCCCCCCAAAGATTGACAACCAGGAAAAACTACCCCAAATTGCCCATGGTCTGACCGGCCCCCTGCGGGGAATGCTCGCTCGTATGAGCGGAGCTCGGGTCGCATGATCGGGGACCACGTCCTCGCCGGATACGTCAACGACGCCGGCGGGAGGGAGGCCCTCGACCTCGCGTGCGCCATGGTCGCGCTGACCGGCGGGCGGCTGAGCGTGGCGACCGTCCACCCGCCGGGCCTGCCCGCGGCCGCAGGCGAGGCCCGCACGCTGCTGGACCAGGCGGCCGACCTACTGGACGACCAACCCGCCGACCTGCACGTCCAGGAGGGACGCAGCGTCGGCCGCGGCCTCACCGTGCTCGCCAGCCGGATCGGCGCCGACCTGATCGTCGTAGGCTCCCCCGAGGGCGGCGCCCGCGGCCGCATCGGCGTCGGCGCCGCCGCCGACCACCTGCTGCACTCGGCCACGGAGGCCGTCATGCTCGCCCCGTCCGGCCACGTCCCGCCGGACGAGCTCGACCGCCTCACGGTCATGTACGTCCGGCGGCCCCAGTGCGACGACGCGGTCGTCCGCGCCGCCCAGGCCGCCGAGCGCCTGGAAGTCCCGCTCCGCCTGGTCACCCTGGCCGTCGGCGACGTCGGGCCCGAACGGCTGCGCGACGACCTGGCCCTCGCCATCCGCCTCGCCGTCGACTCCGCCGACCTGCCGCCCGAGGAGGTGTCCGCCGAGCTCGCCGAGGGTGCCGACGTCGCCGACGCCTTGGACGACGTCGACTGGCAGGACGGCGAGATCCTCATCTGCGCGTCCAGCGAGGACGCCGCCGCGCACCGCGTCTTCCTCGGCGAGGTCGCCCTCAAGGTCCTGCGCGCGGCCCCGTGCCCGGTCACCGTCCTTCCGCGGGGCTACTTCTGACCGGATCCCCGGAACAGGTTGCCGCCCGGGCTTTACCTTCGCTACATTCCGTCGAGACCTGAACGTGACCTTGGAACGCGGCACGTTCCGACCCCGGTCGGGCGCCACCCTGCCCGAACGATAGTCGGCAGGGAGCGACATGGACCCCATCGGCAAGAAGCTGCTCGACATCGCCGAAAAGGAGCTCGGCTACACCGAGAAGGGCGACGGCTACACCAAGTTCGGCGAGTGGTACCGCAAGAACGTCGACGGCGACCACGACGAGTACTTCTCCACCGCCCCCTGGTGCGACATGTTCCTCGCCTGGGCCGCCCACAAGGCCGACGTCACCGAGCAGACCGGGCAGTTCGCCGCCACCACGGACCACGCCAAATGGTTCAAGAAGAACGACGCCTGGGGCCGCGAGCCCGAGCCCGGCGCCATCGTCTTCTACGACTGGAGCGGCTCCCGCGACCTCGACCAGATCGACCACGTCGGCATCGTCGAGAAGGTCGACGGCCGCACCCTCCACACCATCGAGGGCAACGCCGACGGCTACAAGCTCATGCGCAAGACCCGCGACATGGACCACGTCGTCGGCTTCGGCTACCCGTCCAAGGTCAAGGTCGCCACGTACACCCCCAAGCACGCGGCTCCCGCCCCCACCGTCGACAAGGTCGGCTCCCCCGTCACCGCGACCAACACCTACG
>NZ_SMJX01000111.1 GCF_004348535.1 Actinomadura sp. KC216 | reverse complement strand
ATCCCCGCCCCAAGCCCCCGAGGACGGCACGTCCCCGCGAAACGGCGAAGGAGCCTTGGAGATGGCTGTAGCAAAAGGTTTCGCCAAGACCCGCGCCGGCTGGTGTGCGAGATCGAGGCGGGGTAGTCGCAGGGTGGCAGGCGACGCGTCCCGCATCGGAGGTGGCCATGAGCCCGAAGCCGCAGCAGCAGAAGCCGCCGGGTGTCCAGTCCGCGATGGATCCCCGGCCGGACTGCGGTGAGGAGAGCTACCGGGGTTCGGGCCGCCTGGCCGGGAAGGCCGCCGTGATCACCGGCGGGGACAGCGGGATCGGGCGGGCCGTCGCCATCGCGTACGCGCGGGAGGGCGCCGACGTCCTGATCTCCTACCTGGACGAGCACGAGGACGCCCAGGACACCGCCAAGCACGTCGAGGAGGCGGGACGCCGGGCGGTGCTGGTACCGGGCGACCTGTCCGAACCCGCCGCCTGCCGCGGCGCGATCGCGAAGGCGGTGGAGGCGTTCGGCCGGATCGACGTCCTGGTGAGCAACGCGGCGTTCCAGATGACCCGGGACGCGCTGGAGGACATCCCGGACGAGGAGTGGGACTACACCTTCAGGACCAACATCCACGCGATGTTCCACCTGTGCAAGGCGGCCCTCCCGCACATGGGCGAGGGCGGCTCGATCATCGCCTCCACCTCGGTGAACTCCGACATGCCGCCGCCGAAGCTGCTGGCCTACAACTGCACGAAGGCCGCGATCGCGAACCTGGCGGGCGGGCTGTCCCAGCTGCTCGGGCCGCGCGGGATCCGGGTGAACAGCGTCGCGCCGGGGCCGATCTGGACGCCGCTCATCCCGGCGACGATGCCGCCCGGCGACGTCGAGGCGTTCGGTACGGGCACCCCGCTGGGCCGTCCAGGGCAGCCCGCGGAGCTCGCGCCCGTCTACGTCATGCTCGCCTCGGACGAGGGCGGCTACGTGTCCGGCGCCCGGGTCGCCGTCACCGGCGGCCAGCCGATCCTCTGACATGGACTGGTGTCCGCTGCGGCTGTCCACGCCGGAGAAGCCGCACGTGTTCGGCGGGCGCGCGATCTTCGAGCGGCTCGGCCGGAGCCCGGCGCCGGACGGGCGGGTCGCCGAGACGTGGGAGGTCAGCGACGTCGACGGGGACATCGCCGAGGTCACCGAGGGCCCGCTCGCCGGACGTTCGCTGCGCGACCTCGCCACCCGCTTCCCCGACGAGCTGGTCGGCCGCGGCTGGCGCGGCGACCGGTTCCCCGTCCTCACCAAGTTCATCGACGCGACGGGGCCGCTGCCCGTCCACCTGCACGCCGACGACGCCGACGCGCAGCGGCTGGAGGGCGCCCCGCACGGCAAGACCGAGGCCTGGCACATCCTCGACGCGAGGCCCGGCGCGACGGCGCTCGCCGGGGTCCGGCCGGGCGTGGACGCCGGCACGCTGCGGGACGCGCTGGCGCGCGGCGACTTCGACGCGGTGATGCGGCGGCTGCCCGTCCGCCCGGGCGAGACGATCTACGTCCCGGCCGGAACGCTGCACAGCTTCGGCCCCGGCACGCTCGTGTACGAGATCGAGCAGACGTCGGACGTCCAGCAACATGCCATGCGCCACCACATGGAGGACGGCTCGCCGATCGGCGACGGCGAATGGCACCGCAACCTCGACATGCTGCTCGCCGAATGGAAACCGGACCCGCGGCCCGACTTCCAGCCGGGCCTGCGCGTCGCCGTCACGGAGGACGTGGAGAGGGTCGTCTGTTGCGCCGGGCCGTACTTCGCGCTGGAGCGGTGGCGCGCCGCCGCCGGCGCCTCGATCCGGCTGCCGCTGCCGACCGCGAAGGTCCTCAGCAACCCCGGCTCCGCGGTGCGGGTGAGCGCGGGCCGCTGGTCGGGAGTGCTCGAACCGGCCCGGACGCTCCTGCTGCCCGCCGTCCTCGGCGAGGCGGAGATCGCCGGGCCCGCCGACGTGCTCGTCGGCTACCTGCCCGACCTGGAGGCCGACGTCCGCGCCCCGCTCGCCGCGGCCGGGTACGGGCCGCGGGCCATCGCCTCGCTGGGCGACCCGGGCTGAGCCGCTGTTCACTGCTCCTGCGGGGTCTGCTCCTCCCGCAGCTCCTTCTTGGCGCCCAGGATGTTCCCCAGCACGATGCCGGCGCCGATGGCCACGGTGACGATCACGGCGCTGAGAAGTTGCAACCCCGCACGCGACGATCCCGGTCCCACGGTGTAGGCCGACAGGCTGCGGTACATGTCGGGACCCGGCAGCAGGGAGGCGCTGATGGCCGGCGTGATCAGCGCGCCCGGAGGGAGGCGGAACCGGGACGCGAGACGGCCCGCGACGGTACCCAGCACGATGGCGGCGAGCAGCACGGCCAGTGCCGGGGGCAGGCTCACGTACTGCCTGCCGACGACCCGGATGGCGATGGAGAGCGTCCCCATCAGGGCGGCGAACGGCAGCAGCCGCAAGGGGGCCTGACCGGCGACGCCGCTGGCGGTGGCGCCGACCGCGGCCGCCAGCAGCGCGAGCCAGATCGGCAGGCTGGGGAACTGGACGCCCTGCGCGTGCCCGACGACCTGCACGTCCCTGGCGACGAAGGCGACGGTGGCGATGCCGGCGAACAGCGCGCCGAACTCCATCACCACGTTGATCAGCCGCACGGCGGCGGTGGTGCCGAAGCGGGTGATGGCGTCCTGGGAGAGGGAGACCACCGCGCGCACCGGCAGCAGCAGGACCAGGTTGGCCGCGGTGGCGCTGGCGTAGGCCCGCAGCGACAGCACCTCGAAGTCCAGCGCCAGGATGCCGAGCCCCGCCACCAGCGCCGCCTGCACGAAGGTGGCGTAGTAGCCGGGGACGCCGCCGCGGGCCAGCACCCGGCCCGTGCGCTCGATGACGACCATGACGGCCACGGCGAACAGCACGCCGGCGTACGTGCCGTTGGCCTGCAGGGTGACGGACGAGACCAGCGCCGCCCGGCCCGCCAGCCGCACCCCCAGGGGCCAGCGCGGTTCCAGGCGCTTGATCTCCTCAAGGGTGCGCTCCCCGCCGGAGAGGTCGAGGCGGTGCTGGACCATGGCGTCCACCATGCGGTGGAGCCGCACCGCCCGGGACAGGTCCCGGCCGCCGGTGGACCGGGCGACCTTCATCATGACCCGCGGGTCGCTGTCCGGCGGGGCATGCTGGAGGACGACCGTGTGGCCGACGATGCTGAGCTCCAGCGGGTGCAGGCCGCAGGAGGCGGCGACCGCGATCACGGATATCTCGATCTGCCTCGTCTCCGCCCCGGCGCGGAACATCTGCTCGGCCAGGTCGAGGAGGAAGGCCATCGCGCGCCGCGCCTGCTCGGCGGACATGGCGTTCTCCCCCGGCGGCAGCCCCGCGAACCGGCTCCCGGCCAGCAACCCCACCAGCGCGGGGTCCTGCGACGCCGCGCGCCTGCTGCGCTGGCGCAGCAGGCGGCGGAGCGCCCGGCGTAGCCGGTCCTTGACCATGTGCGCCCCCGGGTCCGCTCCGCCCTCGCCGATGTCGTGGCCAGCATCGAGCACGCCGGGCACCGCCCGCCCCGGACAGACCCCGGGTCGGCGTCCCTTAGAGCGAAATATGACGTGCCCATGAGAGGAGGGACCGTCCTGACGTTCCCCTCATCGCACGGAGACGCGCCCGCCGCCCGCCCAGCTCAGCCGCGACGACACCGGCGAGCCCGGAACCTCAGAACTCGTCTGTGGGCAGGACGCCTTCAAGCGGCGCGGGAATGTGCAGCTCTTCCCGGCCCGTCCCCGTCGATGACGGAGGGGCCCGCCGGAACGTCCGGGCGAGGCCCCTCCTTGTTCGCGGCGGGTCAGAGGGACGGGGTGCCCTGGAGGCCCCAGGTCTTGTTGCCGTCGCCGTCGTCGTTGACGTTCGCCACGACGTGGCCGTCGGCGGTGTTGCCGCTGATGTTCACGTAGGAACCCGAGTCGGGGAGCCGGCAGGTCCTGGAGCCGGAGCTGCCGCCGTTGATCGCCGAGGTGAAATCGCAGGTCCTCGTCTGATCAACTTTGGATTTCTGTGACGAGTCCCGCAACGGACCCCGCCCGGTCGGCGGCGGCCGCAGGTTGCCGGGGCGCGCCGGTGTGCGTTAGGGAGTGTGCTCATGGACCTGAAGCCGCTGGCGCGGGACGAGCGGGCCGATCTCGCGGCGTTCCTGGAGACGC
The DNA here is from genome assembly GCF_004348535.1 of Actinomadura sp. KC216. Classification (GTDB taxonomy): domain Bacteria; phylum Actinomycetota; class Actinomycetes; order Streptosporangiales; family Streptosporangiaceae; genus Spirillospora. The sequence goes on along the minus strand of NZ_SMJX01000111.1, from coordinate 20,280 downwards.
TGACGCCCGAGCAGTGGGAGGCGCCGTCGCTGTGCGCGGGATGGCGGGTGCGCGACGTCGTCGCCCACATGATCAGCTACGAGGGGCTGGGCGTCCGGGATCTGGCGGGACGGCTCGCCCAGGGACGCCTCACGGTGAACCGGACGAACGCCGTCGGCGTCGCCGGGTCCAGCGAGCGGACGCCCGACGAGCTCCTCGCGATGCTGAGGCAGCGCCTCCAGCCGACGGGGCTGACCGCCGGGTTCAGCGGCCTGATCGCGCTGACCGACGGGGTCATCCACCATCAGGACATCCGCCGCCCGCTCGGCATGTCCCGCGAGATCCCGGCGGAGCGGCTGCTGCCCGCGCTGCGCGGCGCGCTGAAGCTCCCGGTGATCGGCGGTTTTTGGAGGGCGCGGGGCGTGCGGCTCGTGGCGACCGATCTCGACTGGTCGCGAGGGTCCGGGCCGGACGTGCGCGGGCCCGCCGAAGCGCTGCTGATGGTGATCGCGGGACGGCGCGGCATCGTCCCGGAACTCTCCGGGCCGGGACGGCAGCGGCTCGCCGACCGCGTCGAGCGACCGCCAAGGGACGGTTGAGGCCGCCCCGCGGCGGATCGTTCAGACGGCGCAGTAGGGCGGTGCCTTGTCCGCGTTGGCCTTGGTGACGACCAGCTGGGGGACGTTGTCGATCTTCTTGGCCGACGGCTCCTTGCGGAGCAGCCCGACGACGTTCTCCACGGCCATCTCGCCGATGTCCTTCGGCGTGTTGCTGACCGTCACGGCGAACCGCCCGGCCTTGATCGCCTGGACGCCCTCGGGGGTGCCGCCGTTGCTGAGGATCTTGATGTCGGTGCGGCGCGCGGCCCGGAACGCCGCTTCGGCGCCGAAGGCCATGTCCTCGTTGTGGGCGAAGACGTACTTGACGCGCGGCCGGGCCTGGAGGAGGTTCTCCGCCACGTCCTGCGCCTTGGCCCGCTGCCAGAACGCGGGCTGCTCGAACACGACCTTCGCCTTCGTCCCGGCGCTCTTCTTGAACGCGGCGGTCATCAGCTCGGCGGCGCCGCCGGGGGCGCCGCCGATGACCGCGACCTCGGCGGGGCGGCCGCCGGTGTCCTTGGCCAGCCAGGCGCCGAGCGAGTTTCCGACCTGGTTGACGTCGGCGACGACCGCGCCGAGGATCTTCGACTGGTCGATGCCGCCCGTGACGCCGGTGAGGAAGATCGGGATGCCCGCCCGGTTGGCGCGGCTCACCCCGCCCCGGAGCGCGTCGACGTGCACGGTCTGCACGACGATGACGTCGACCTTCTTGACGATCATGTCGTCGATGTTCGCCAGCTCCCGCGTCGGGTCCGCCGCGGAGTTCGCCGTCACGACCTCGACGCCCTTCTGGGCGGCCCGCGCCTGCAGCGCCTTCTCCAGGCACATGTGGAACTGGATGCGGTTGCCGTTGACGAACCCGATCTTGATCTTCTTGCCGGACGGGACGGCGGCCTGCTTGCCGTCGTCGTCCACCGAGCAGGCGGTGGCACCGAGGGTCGCGGCGAGCGCCGCGGTCAGGACCACCGTCCGGCGGAGGCGTCCGCGTGAGACATCGATCATAAGAACCCTTTCAGCGAGATCCGCCCGCGCAGATGGTTGGTGATGGCCGCGACGAGGAGGACGCCGCCGACCGCGACGTCCTGGTAGTGCGCGTCCACCTGGAGGAGGTTGAGCGAGTTGGCGACGACGCCGAGCAGCACGACGCCGAGGACCGTCCCGGTGACGGTGCCGCTGCCGCCGTTCAGCGCGGTCCCGCCGATCACGACGGCGGCGACGACGGTCAGCTCCATGTGCAGCCCGCCGGTGCCGGGGCTCGCCGCGCCGAGCCGGGCCACGAGCATGACGCCGCCGAGCCCGGCGAGCAGCCCGCCGAGCGTGTAGAGGAGCAGCTTGGTGCGCGCGACGGGGATGCCCGCGAGGCGCGCCGCGTCCTCGTTGCCGCCGATGGCGAAGGCGTTGCGGCCGAACGCCGTCCAGCGCATGACCAGCCAGGCGGCCAGGCACACGAGCGCCGCGACGACGACCGTCGCCGGGACGAGGCCGAGCACCTCGCCGAACCCGAGTCCCTCCAGATGGTCGCCGATCGACACGCTCTGCCCGTCGATGATCAGCAGCGCGACGCCGCCGAGCACGGTGGACGTCGCGAGCGTGACGACGAACGGCGCGACGCGGAACACCGTCACGGCCGCGCCGTTGCCGAACCCGATCGCGGCGCCGACCGCCAGGCCCGCGAGCACCGCCGCCCACTCCGCCGTCCCGGACGCGATCAGCCGCGCGACGACGCCCGCGGTCACGGCCGCGATGGAGCCGAGCGAGAAGTCGATCCCGCCCGCGGTCATGAGCAGGGTGAGCCCGGCGGCCAGGACGGCGGTGACGGCGACCTGCTGCGAGACGTTGAGCAGGTTCGCGCCGGTCAGGAACGCGGAGCTCTTCAGCGCGGTGAACAGGCCGACCAGCAGCAGGACGGTCAGCAGCCCGAGGTGCCGGGCCACCCCCGCCGGAACGGTCGGCCCGGCGGCGCGGCCGCGGAGGGCCCCGAGGGAGATCATGGCGTCCGCCCTCCCGCGATCAGAGCGAGCAGGCCGTCGCGGGTGACCTGGGCGATATGGCGGTCGGCGACCGTCCGGCCGTCCCGGACGACCACGACCCGGTCGGCGAGCCCCGCGACCTCGTCAACGTCGCTAGACGCTAGCACCACCGCGGCCCCGCGCGCGGCGAGTCCGCCGATCAGCCGCTGGACGTCGGCCTTCGACGCCACGTCCACGCCGCCGGTCGGCTCCTCCAGCAGGCACGCGGTCACCTCGGCGCCGAGCCGGGCGGCGAGCAGGACCTTCTGCTGGTTGCCGCCGGAGAGGGCGGCGACGGGCGGGTCGGCGTGCAGGGCCGTGATGCCGTACCGGTCGCGGGCCGCGCGCCCGTCCCCGCGCATCCGGCCCCACCGCACCAGCCAGGGGCGGCGGAGCCCGCGGCGGACCAGGTCGAGGTTCTCGTCCACGCCGAGCCCCGGGACCAGCCCGTGCCGGAGCCGGTCACCGGGCACGCAGCGCATCCCCGCCGCGAGCGCCGCGCCGACGTCGCCGGACGGGACGTCGCGCCCGCCGATCCGCACCCGTCCCGACTCCGCCCGGCGAAGCCCGCTGAGCAGCGGGAACAGCTCGGACTGCCCGTCGCCGGACGGCCCGAGCACCGCGGTGATCTCCCCGCCGCGAACCGTGAGGTCGAACCCGCGCAGGCGCCCGCCGGTGAGGCCGCTGAGTTCCAGCACAGGCTCCCCGGCGACGCGGTCTTGGCGTTCGCTGGTCTCCTTGCCGAGCCGGTCGCCGGCCATGGCCCGGACGAGGGCGGGCAGGTCGACGTCCCCGGCCGGGACGGTGACGACCCGGCGCCCGTCCCGCAGCACGGTGATCCGGTCGGCGAGGTCGAGGACCTCGTCCAGGTCGTGGGAGATGTAGACGACACCGGTGCCGCGGGCGCGGAGCGTCCGGACGAGGTGGTGGATGCGCTGGGCGTCGGCGGCGCCCAGTGTGGCGGTCGGCTCGTCCAGGATGAGGATGCGCGTGCCGCGATGCACCTCCCGCGCGATCTCGACGAGGGTCTGCCCGGCCGGGTCGAGCGCCGAGGCGATCCGGTCGGCGGGGATCTCGATGCCGAGCTCGGCGAGGGCGCGCGCCGCCTCCCGCCGCGCGTCCCGCCACGACACCGCGCCGAACCGGGTGGGAAGGCGGCCGAGCAGCAGGTTCTCGGCGATCGTCAGCCCCGGGACCAGCGACCGCTTCTGGTGGACGATGCTCACACCGGACGCGTGGGCGCGGCGGGGAGTCAGCGCGGTGTGGCGGCGCCCGGCGACGTGGACGGCGCCCCGGTCGGGAACGATGGCGCCGCACATCGTCTCCACGAGGGTGGACTTGCCCGCGCCGTTCATCCCGACGACGGCGTGGACCTCACCCGCCGACAACGTGAAATCGACGTCGGTGAGGGCGTGGGCGCCGCCGAACGTCTTGGACACGCCGCGCAGCTCCAGCACGGGCGCCGGCGCGGCCGGGCCTTTCATGTCACGCACGGCCCGTCGTCCGGGCGGGGGCACGCATCCCGGCCCGCGTCTGGGAGGCCGTCCCACCGGCGATGCTCACGACGCGGCCTCCGTGACCTCTGCGGCGCGGACCCCGGTGTCCGGCGCCGACCGTCCCCGCGGGCATCGGCCGTTGGCCGGCCGGCTGCTCGTTTTCATCACCAACGCCCGCAATGTCGGCAATGTGGTCGTCGTCCCCATCCTAGAACGACCACCGTCCCGCACGGCGCGCCGAGATCGCACACAGTGACCGGATGCGGACAGCATGCGCAACCTGCTTGGCTTAGCGCATGCTCACGCTCGGATCCATAGTTCTAGGGGCGTCGGACGTACGACGCGCGGCCACGTTCTGGATGGAAGCTCTGGGATACGTCCCACGCGACGAAGTAGACCCAACCTGGACGGTCCTGGTGCCACCGACCGGAACCGGGCCCAACCTCGCACTCGGCTTGAGCGAGACACCCGTCCAAACCCACCCCCGCGTACACCTGGACCTGTACGCGGAGAACGCAGCCGCCCAAGCAGCCGAGGTAGAACGCCTCGTGTCCCTAGGGGCCACTCACGTCGACTGGGACCTCTATCCCGAGGACCCCGACTTCATCGTCCTGGCCGACCCCGAAGGCAACCGCTTCTGCGTAATAGACACCGCGCATACCTGAGCGGCTAGGACGACCTTTCCACCGGCTGCTTGGAACGCAGAACAACTCGCCGAATGAGCTGCACATCGGTAAGGGGCCCGGTGGACGCGGCGAAGCCGAACTTGAAGGTTTCCGGCATGGGTTCGGGCGCGGCAAATCGCAGAACCCGCGTGAACCCATCGCCGTCCCGAAAGTCGATGCCGACCGTCACGACCGGGTCCCGTCCAGCCGAGATGGCCACCCGGACAACCCTCTTCACCGGCTCCAGCAACCGCTCGGCCCGCTTCGCCGTAACCCCGGCGGGCATCTTCCTCAGGTCCCCATGCAACCGCCCGGGAAGCGACGACGACCAGACCCCATTCGCCCTCCTGTTACCGGCCGTCGCATCAAGCAGGCAGTACCCGTTGACACCGTCCCCCGGCCCTCGCGCGCTGACGACGTTGGGGCCGGGAGCAGGCGGGCGGAACGAGGTGCCGGCCGGAGAGCGCCGCTCACACCCGTTCCCGCGCCCTTCCCCGTCACCGAAGTATTCGCCCAGCACATCAAGCCCGATACCGAGATACCCACCGTCGACCCCTGGAACGAATTGGGCTTCCGGCCTGCCGCCCGGCCTTTTCTGGGCGTAACCGAGGCTCCCACCGAACGCACCCGGCGTATTGAGCCGCCGAGCACCATCCGTAAGGAAGAACGAGATCCCGTCGGCGGGCGCCCGCGTGGTGTTCCCGTACTGCCACTGCTCAAAGACCACTTCCAGCCCCCGCCGCGCCGGGATCGGCGTGTCGAACAGCACGGCGCCGGTCACTTCGTCGTGCGCATCGGTGAGCTGAAGGTATCCACGAGGCGCCGCGTTACCCGGCGGCACAGGCCCGATCGGATCCCGACGACATCCCCTGAGCGGGTGATTCGAGGCCTCCGCCTCCGCGGGCCCGCGCCGCGCACCCGTGAGACAGGCGGCCCCGTACCCGATGAACCGCGAATCCGCAGTGGCCCCAGTGAACGACTCCTCGACAAGCACCGAGCCCGGAGCCCGCTCCGCAGCCACCGCATGCCCGATCGACGCCACGGCGACAGCCCCGACCCCGACCGCCACCGCACTCCGAACCCACCGATACATCATCCCGCTGCCCCCACCACAGATTAGAGCGACCAGTCCTACCGCCCCAATCTGAACACACACTTACCGCGAGAACTCCCCATTGTCACCACCACGGCAATACCCAAACCCAACCCTTACAGAAGGGCCCCCATTCAACGCGCCAGCAAAATCATCCCCACGCTAAACCAGATCCCTTAAAAGGGTCACACCCGATGAATCTGCATAAGGCATGCGTTCACGACAATGACCGCGCGGTGCGGATCAGGCCGGGCGCCAGAGTGTGGGGGTGTCCTGGGGCTGCCAGTCGGCCTGTGCGGTGTGAGCTTGCCGGCAGACGTAGTCGGCGCCGCGATGGGTCACCGCGTCGCCGGGACGGTAGTGGACGCCGGGTGTCCATGCGGGAGCGCCCGGCCTTCTCCTGGGCGGCGTCGGTGCCGGCGCGACACGTCCGGTGGTGGACGGCGTGGGCGCGGCGGTCGACGGCGTGGGTGTCGCGGTCGACGGCGTCTCGGACGGCGTGGCGGTGCTCTTCTGCCCCACCCCGACCGAATCCGGCGACGCCGCGTGCGGGGTCCGGTCCCCGGCACCCGGATCCGCGCCCGTCGTCACCGGGGCGGCGGAGGGTCCCCGGTCCTCGGACGGCCGGGCCGCCGCGTACCCCACGGCCGCGAACAGCACGATCGCGGGGACGATGCCGAGCACGGCGTACCGCCGCCGCGCGGAGGACCTGGAAGGAGGACGCGCATGGGCCATCAGGCGGCCCGCCCTCGCCCGCGCACACCCGCGACGACCGTCCGGTGCACCAGCCCTCCCGTTCCCCGTCGCCCGGACACAAGCCGCCGGTAACGGCCGCCGAGCGCCGACAATAGTTACACACCCCCACGAACCATGCCACCCGGACATTCCGACGGCCGGCGAAGCCGCTCAGGTTCCGTGGTCGTTGAGCCTCCGGACGACGTCGGCGGGGTCGGCTCCGCCGCGTTCGAGGGCGTCCAGCACGTCCGGCGGTGGTGTCCGGACGAGCGGCACCGGCCCGGCGACGAGACCGGCCCGCGGCGGCCCCTCGGCCCCGGTCAGCCGCGACTCCGGCGTGCCCGACGGCGGGACCTGGTACACCCGCCATCCCGGCCACATGGCCCGGGAACCGGCGACGACGAGCCGGGGCCGCCGCCAGGCGACGAAGGTCCACCGGCCACCGGTGACGGCGTGGACGAGGACCGTCTCCAGATGCCGCCCGAGGAGGGTCGCGACGCGGGCGGCCACCGGGACGGGGTTGGTGAACCTCCCGGTGACCCGGTAGATCCCACGGTCGGCTTCGAGCGTCAGCTCGTCCTCGGCGAGCTCCGCGATGATCAGGGCCACCGGGTCGTCGGAGCGGGCCAGGTCGAGCAGGCGCTCCCACCCCGAGCGGCCCAGCACGACGGCGTGCGCCAGCCGGGGCGGGATGAGCAGATCGCCCGCCAGGTCCGCTTCCGCGGCCGAGACCCGGTCCTTGACGGCCTGCCAGGTGCGGGCCCCAAGGAGGTCATGGGGAGTCCCGCCGGTGAGCGAGGCGCCGCCGAGCAGCAGGCCCATGCACACCGCCGTGACCGCCGTGACGTGCTGGACGGCCTCGTCCGGGACCTCGTCCTCCGCGCGGGGCACCAGCCCCTCCGCCAGCCGGGCGAGCGGCGCGCGCCACGAGTCGTCGTCGAGTTCCCAGACGCCGTGGCCGAGAAGCTGCACGAACAGCCGGGCCACAAGGACGCGCAACATCATCGGCGCCGGTTCCCGCCCGGCGGGGACGGTCCGGTCCACGGCCCGGACGGCCCACTGCCGCCACTCGCGCTTGCGGTCGGGCGGTATCTCCGCCGGCGGGGTGTTCTCGTCCGGCTCGTCCGGGTCCTCGTCGTCGATCACGGCTTCGGCGGTCAGCCCCCAGCGCGGCCCCAGGGCGAGATCGGGGGTGCCCGCTCCGCCGAACAGTTTCAGGGTGAGGGGCCGCCCGATGGTCCGCTCGCATTCGTCCAGGTAGGCGGCGTAGCGGTCGTGGACGGCCGACGCCTGTGCCGGTGCGGCGGCGGACCGGGCGGGCCGCGCGGTGCGGTTCTCCGCGACGAGGTCGGACAGCCGGAGCAGGTCGTAGCGGAACCGGCGGCCCAGCTCCTCGTCGGTGAAGATCTCCTCTTCGGTGTAGCCGTGGCGGAGGCGCGGGCGGTTCTCGTCCGCCTGGCGCCGGGCGCAGCGCGCGGGGTGGACGACGAAGACGGGCGGCGACTCGGTCCGGCCACCGGTAAGCGGGTCGATGATCCGCACCACCGCGCCCGCGAACTCGGGGACGGCGAACTCCTGCGCGGTGCGCCCCGCCGGGACGGTTCCGACCGTGGTCCACGACCCGGGCGAGCCGTCCGGCGACACCTCGACGGCGACGTCCACGTTATAGGGACGCGCCAGAGTGACCTGGAGCAGGCCCGCGCCGGTGAGCAGCGCACCGAGAACGAGCAGGCTCCGGCGTCCCTCCACCGGCCGGACGGTGCGCCGTCCGCGCAGGTGCGTGAGAGGTGTGGCGGTGCCCTCCGGCAGCAGCGGCGACGGCACCGCGGCGAGCACGCCCAGCTCGCAGTTGCCGCCGTGCGCGACGGTGTCCAGCAGCGCGGCGCCGGTGAGGTTGGCGCTGCCCGTCAGGGCCGTCCACCGGTCACCGGTCCGCCATTCCAGCAGCTTGCCGTGGCGTGGCACGCGCTCCGCCAGCAGCCGCAGCTCTGCGCCGGTACCAGCGAGCGATTCGAGGACGGCGTCCCCGTCGTAACTGCTCCAGCGTTCCTGGACGCCGAGCACGACCCGCGACGGCGCGAAATGCTCGACGATCCGGGCCAGAGCGCGACCGCTCTGGTCGATGAACGGCGCGTAGAGGTGCAGTTCGTCGACCGGCCCCCCGGGCAGCTGGCCGACCAGCCCGGTGCCGAGGTTGTGCAGCACGCGCGCCGGATGCGAGACGGTGGGGAACTCCGCGAGCCGCGCGGCGATCTCCGTCACCAGCTCCGCCGCGTACCACGGCATCGGCACCAGGCCGCTCAACGCGGCCAGCCACCGGCTCAGCTCGCGGAACGCTTCGGGGGCACCGGTCTCGTAACCGCGCAGGACGGTCCACAACTCGTCGTTGTAACCCCATCCGGCCATGGTCGGATTGCCCGAGCCGACCGCCGCGACGGCCTCGCGCGCGCCGATCAGCAGGGCGAGCTTCGGGTGGAACGCGCCGCGGCAGGCGGCGAGGCCGTGGAAGTAGGACCGTCCGGCCATCCGCACGTCGACCGGGTCGTACAGGCCCTGCCCGGCGTCGCCGATCACCGTGATCCGGGCACCGAGCGCACGCGCGGTCGGGACCAGCGTCTTCTCCAGGAACGGCAGGTCGACGGTGAAGCCCAGCAGCAGGAGCTCGTGCAGCTCGGCCTCGTCGGTGCGGTCGCGCCATTCGCCGAGCAGCGCGAGCGGCGAGGTGAACTCCCAGGTCATTCCCCCACCTCCAGCAGCTCGGCGCCGAGCGGTGTGAGCGACGCCGTCTCGTCGTCGGGGCGGTGTTCGAGGATGCCGAGCTGCTCGGCGATGTCCCCGGCCTGGTGGAGGCGGGTGCCGATGTCGCCGTCACCCTCGTCGCCCGTCTTGTAGTAGCGGCCGCCGCGTTCGTGGACGCGGGAGAACACCTTCATCCGCCCGTTGGCGTCGGGATGGGTTTTGGCCAGCGCGACGCGGCGGGCCTGCGCGAGCATGTCGTCCACGAGCCGGACGGCCAGGTCCCGCATCGGCCGGTCCGCGAAGTCGCCGATCAGCCGGGACACCCACAGCGGGTTGAGGATGTCGTGCTGCGCCCCCAGGAACGTGGTCCGCGCCTCGCCGGACAGCTCACCGGCGCGGCGCCCGCCGGCCAGCAGCAGCTTCACGTTCACGAGCGGGTCGCGGCGGTCGGGGTCCTGCATGATCTGGCGTTCGGCCGGTGCCGGATGCCCGCCCGCCATCGTGGCGGGCAGCTCGTCAAGGCAGGCCCGCAGGGACGTGGCGGGCATCGGGTCGGCCAGCCATGCGCGCAGCTCGTCCCGGCTCCGGTCGGCTTCGCCGTCCTGCGACCCGATCGACCGGACCAGCGCCGCCCAGAGCCGCCGCCACGCGCCGACCGAGTAGTTCCGCAGCAGCAGCCCCCGCCACCCGAGGACGTTGTCCACCTGCCGGAGGACCGGATCGGTCTCCGCCTCGTGCCCGAAGGCCACGGCGGACCGGACGCACTCCTCCCAGCCGTGGGCCGCGTCCCCGCCGTGGAGGCCCACGGCACGGCCGAGCATCCGGAACGTCGCCCGGCGCCGCCGGTCGTCGGGCCCCCACTCCTCCGGGTCGTGGCGCCCGTCCCGGGTCGCGGTGAACAGCCCGCGCATCCACCCGACCTCCGGCCGTTCCGGGGCCTGCATCGCGAGCGGTGCGAGCGCCTCCAGCCGCGCCCCGTCGAGGACGTCCGCGCCGGACTCGCGCCACAGCGGCGCGAACAGGGCCGCGACCTCCGGAGGGCATGCGTGCCTGCCGGGGCGCGGCGCGCCGTCCTCGTTGACGGCCGTGCCGAGGACCGCGCTGGGGCCGAGGTAGGTGTCCCAGGAGCCTGAGCGCCGCGTCGAGTACGCCTGGTCGCCGTCCATTTCGGCCGCCGCGCCGACGTGGAGGACGTCACCGTCGAGCGAGGCCCGCACCTCGTCTACGGCGTGCGCCATGCCCGGCCGGCCGTACGGGTCGTCGTTCAGGCGCGACACCCCGGCGAGGACGACCTCGCCGCGCCGCAACAGCCGCAGACTCGCCGCGCTGTCCAGGCCGCACTCGACCGAGTGGGCGCCGAGTGCCGCGTAGAAGGCGTAGTAGCGGACGTACCGGGTCACCGACGAGATCCCCGGGACCAGCAGTTCAATCGCCCGCAGGATCGGCGCCTCCACCCGCAGCGGATACCGTCCCGCCCGTTGCTCGATCCCCCGCTGCGACCATTCCGGACCCACCATTAAAGCCATTCGCCCTCTTCTCCCGTTAACCACGGAATTTAGGGGAATGGCCCGGCCTGGCCCGCGGAAAGGGAATACGCAACACCGAACCGTTATCCGCCGCGCTACGGTCGACCGGGCCCGCGGTTTCCGGTCGCCCGATTCAGTGCTACCACCACCTGGGGGTCCCGGGAGGCCAGCGGAGCATGTGACCGCGCATGCGAGTCCACGTCGGCCAGCGGATGAACACCCCGTCCGTCAGGCCCAAGCGCATGTACAGGGCAAACGCGAAGACGACCCCGAATACCACGAAAATGAACAAGACCCACCGCAGCGCGGCCCCAGCGGGGATCATCAGCACCAGGCTGAGCACGGCGATCGCCAGGCTCACCCTCCACGCCCACTCCAACATCTGTTGTCGCCGCCTGGCCCTCGCCAACGAGGACACTCGCACGGTGAACGTTCTGCCGCAGACGGGACACTCCATCCGCACGTCCACAAAACCGCTCTCCGGCCGCTCGACGGGGATCGGATGGACGAGCCACTCGTACTTGGTGACGAAGACACCGGGATTGGTGGACAATAAATGCCCGTACCCGATCCCTGGATAGGGCCCCAGCGGCAGTCTGCTCATATCCGCTCCTTCCGGCAGGTGCATCAACGGTAGCCGTGCCGTCACGCGTGTCCACTCCCGCGAGTAGCCGAATCCGGCCAGAAAGGCGAGTTTGCAGCTTGCGCCCATTGAGCCCTTTAAATGTGCGCCTGGCTCACAGTTCTGGCGGACATGAATGACCTCGTCCGGGCGACCCGGAATGGTGCCTGTCAGGGGCCCGGAGGCGGCCGGTTCATGAATCGGGCCCCGGATCCTGACGGCCTTGAGGTCGTGGACGGAGCCGCGCCGGCGGTCCCGGCACCCACACGATGCTTTCCGCTGGGACGGCGATGATCTGCAAGCTCATCCCGTGTTCTCGGCGCCGGCCCGGTCCTCGGACCTGCGGGGTCGCCGTTCCGCGACCACCGCCGACGCGACGGCGCCCACGGTCCCCGCCCCGCCGAGCAGTCCCGCGACCGGGTTCACGAATCCGGACACCGCCGAGGTGGCATAGCTCCCGCCGCCTGCCAGGCGGCACTCGAAACGCAACGGAACAAGCCTCACCTGATGGTCGACGACCCGCGCCACCGTCGCGGGGTCGGCCTCTCCACGGCACGGCCGGAGCGGCGAGGAGTCTGTTCCGCCATCCTCGGCTTCCAGGGCCGCCGCCCCCGCCTGCGCCGCGCCCCAGGCGTACGCGCCGACGGCCACTCCGAGGGCAAGTAGCGCGCACCCACGCAGCAGCCCGGCCCGCGCACGCCGTCCATGCCGAACCACGGCCAGAAGGCCGCGCGCGAGCACCACCACACCGACGACCAGCCCGGCCAGAGAACCCAGCAACAGGACGAGCGCGAACATGACGGCTCCCTGGGAGGACGGTCTCGGGACGAACGGCTACGCGATCAAGGATAGAGCGCCGAAACCACCAGGATCAGTGGATGACCCCGCACGCGGCACCACCGCAGCCCGTGCCGCCGATCCCCCGCCGCATGGAGCGTTGAGTGTCGAGATGTCCGGGCCGGGATAATCGTCGTACTCCTGTACTTGCCAAATGGCCGGAGTCAGCAATAAGAGGGCCAGGAATAGCGAGGGGACGCTGATGAAGCTCGCCCAGAAGGGCGACCTCCGCACGACGGTAAATGCGACCAGGGCCGAGAGCATTGCGAGCACGAGTGCCGTCAGCGAGAACACTGGAACAATGAACGGATACCCTTTCGTCCACTGCGCCGTCGACGGGTTCACCTCACATGCCCGATAGGTGGTACGGACAGCTCGATCTCCAAGAAGATTCATCAGCCAGAGAAGTAATGCCCCCGAGACGCTGAAAACCGCCGCGCACAGGCAGGACCACCTCCAGAGCCGTTGACTTCTTTCGCTTGGTCCCACAGCAGATCCCGTCGTCAAGACGACGCCTGGGCGGGCTGCGCCTCGCGGAGACGCCTCCCACCCAGGGGTGTCAGAAGATCGCAGTTACCGAGTGCTTCGTCACAGCGTCCGGTCGCTACTGCTCACTTGAGCACGCAAGCGAAGGGTCGCGCGGACCGTGACGGTCTGCTCCTTGGCCGAACAGCCCACCAAGGTATCGGCCGAATCCATCTCGGTGCTGACTTGAGCGGCCTTACCGGCCGCCCCATAGGCCGAGTCGAGAGGAGCTCCTCGGCCTCCGTGTAGAGAACGGGATGGAAGGCACCGCCCTGGGAATTGGCGCCGACCGCGTCCTCAGCGTCACGGTACCGCCCCTCCACCAGGCCCTCGCGGCTCAGCGCGTACTGGCTCACGCCATCGAGGTAACGCTGCCAGGCACCGGGCACCGCCTCGGGTGTGAACACGCTGCTACGGTCTGGGTCGTAGGCTCGGCCGGTGCTGTCGGACCGCGGGGTGCCCATCGGGCATGTCTCGCGGCTGGTCGGGCACAAGAGCACGACGGTCACCGAGAAGGTCTACCGGCAGCAGATCAGGCCGGTGATGGACGAGGGAGCGACGGCGATGGACAGCATCTTTCCCCAGACCGTCGAGGGGGCCGTCGTCAGGCATCACGCACGATGCACGCATCAGAACGACGAAGAGGCCGCTTCCGGAGATCGGAAGGGGCCTCTGAGCTTGATGTCTGCAGGGTGGGCGATACTGGGTTCGAACCAGTGACCTCTTCGGTGTGAACGCAAGCGCTCACCCGTTGGCCGTCCGCAAACGTGCGCTGACCAGCGCGGGAGGTGTCCGCGAAGGTCCGCGCGAGTCCGCCAAGGACCGGCACGGTAGTCGCTCATTACGTCACCCACCCCCGGACCCTCCGCGCCCGTGCCCCTGCGGAGACAGCGGAGACAGGGCCAGTCTGTAGCTGTCTCCGCAAAACCGGCCTCTAGCCTGCGACGGAGACACGGAGACAGCGGAGACAGCTTCAGCCCCCTTCTAGGTCTAGAGGGGCAGACCTCTAGACCTAGAGGCCGCTCTAGAGGTCGAGTCCCGTCCTGACCAGGGACCTAGCGTCTAGATGCACGTTCCCGCGGCTGCGCTGTTCCCTCTCGCCAGCCACCCCGCCACGAAGCCGCACTACCTCTAGCGGAGCAGTGGCGACCGGCCTCCGCAGAGGTAGCGGCACCCCCGCGGTAGGTAGCGGCGCCGCTACCTCACTTGACCTGCGCAGATGCGATCTGCCGTTACCTGCCGCTACCCGCACGCCCGCCCTGACCTGCGCGGTAGCGGGTAGCGGCAGGGCAGGCACCGGCACGGTTCACCGAGTCCAAGGGGTGTCCTCCCCTCCCCGCATATCGCCGCTACCACGCGACCGCCGGCGGACTGCTCAGCCAATACGGGGTCTGGCCGTGCGCGGAGGGCAGCGGCGCTAGGGCCGGTTGTTGACGATCGCATCCCGGTGTTGCCATGCCAGACTGAGGCAGGCTGCACCACTCGGCGCGATAGGTTCCGTGGACAATAGCCGCTCGATTGTCGGACCATCAAAGTTGAATGCCTGACGATCGTCGCCGCTAACGACGTCTCCTTCGTCGTTTTGCTTAACCATTCCATCAAAGACTCTGTCGAAGACGTCCGCATCGAAGACTGCGACCGTGAACACATCGCCGACATAATTCAGCGCATCCACACCCACACCGAGACACAGAACGCGAATCTTCCCCGCCCGAAGCGCTTGGTTAAGCGACCTAAACGGCTCTTCGTTCTCGTAGTCGATCGGCGGGCCGTCTCCATCGTGTTCCGGATTGCCTAGAAATTCCTCACTATACTCGCGCATTACGTTACGCCACAGATCGAAGTCTGGTGAATCCGGCGCAGGAGCTACAGACGCGGGCTGAAAAACTCCGGTCGGAAATACGCTTAGCATTCCTCCTGCAATTGCGACCTTCGCAGGATTCCGGCGTAGAAGTAGGAAGGTGGTTCCAGCGTCGCTCTGACGCACTGTCAAAGTGCTAACCGAAAGCATTAGCGGGTACCGAGATAGTGCGAACGGGTCACGAACCATTCGCCGGAATGGAAGACTCTCCCACGTGATCCGATTCGGCACGACATCACCTTGCGGACACCCGACAAGACCTGTCTCATGCGCGAGCGCCTCACCCACGTCGATCATGTCGAAGTAGCACATGTTGCCGAGCGTCATATCCAATGTCAGGCGCTTATCGGAATCACTGGCACCGGCGTCAACGCTAAGAAGCCGGTAGCACAAGCGATTCTCGAATAGCCTGGGGCGATCCAAATCACGCATCGCCCGGTGATACCGCGTGTATTGCCTGTTCGGCGCTACCAGTGGACGTAGACGGGCCGTCTCAGCATGTTGGCCAGTGACGGACAAAGGCGGGGCAATCTCCCGCCATTTAAGTTCAACCGAAGTAAGGTCTACGGGCGCGCGAAGACGCCAACTCTCCGGCATCAGAATACCTGTGGCCCCTAGCCGGATCTCCTCAGGATAGATCCGGCTGACAATCTGCGTCAGTTTGGCTCTGTTCTGATTAAGGTTGCGACGTGCGGACAACCAGTCATTATGACTGGCCAGGACATCCTTGTCTGTTTCGTCAGATCGGTAGTTCGCTCCCCCGCCGCCGACCTGGGGACGCGCCTGCCCGTCTCCCGACTCGTCGGATGCAAGTAGCAGAAAGAACTGTTCTTTCACCGACTGCTGTGCATTTGCTAGCGCCGCGTCCAGCGTTTCCTGTATCGCTGGTTGGGGGATGATATTCGGTCTCGTCCGCCAATATGCCACCGTGCGAACCGCTACTCCTAGATGCTCTGCGAATGCCTCATTACTCATGCGGAGCGCTTGCCGAAGCGTGTCTGCGCGACCGCTTGTCCATGAAGCGACGACATGCGACATTCGAGGCCCTTCTACGTTGCCACACAACCCGAGTTGCACTGCTTTTGCACTGCCACTGCACTGCTCTTGCCTAGCGATTGCTGGTCATCATCACGTCTCATGGAGGACGTGAACGGATCACAGCAGTCACTCTCGGACTTCCAGGGAATCGACACGGTTGCGAAGCTCTTGCAACTGCCTCTCGACATCCGCGAGGCGGTCGGCGAGAGTCCCAATGTCCGGGGCAACGCCCGCCTCCTTTCCGGCATCGCGGACGAAGAAGGCCCGGCCCTGTTGGGAGTTGACGAGACCGGCGTAACGCAGTTCTCGAAGAGCGTTCTGCACCGTCTGCGGAGCGATCTCGTACTCCTTCGCGAGGGCGCGGATCGACGGGAGTCGATCACCAGGGCGGTAGTCGTCACCCGACTGGATTCGACGCCGCAAGTCATCCGCCACCTGCAAGTACGCCGGGCGAGGGTCGTTCGCATTGATGGTCACCCGCCAAGGGTAAGCGTCCTCGGTCCCTGACGCCATGGCACGCCCTATTGCGTGCCAGCACAGTGCCATCTATGTTGATACGTACTAGCACAGTAAACGTCGCCGGACGGTGACGGACCTCAGCAGACAAGACCAGACCTGACGGGGGCGCCACCCCGCCGGAACCGGAGCACCGAGTGTTTGGAGCACGAATGTTTCCGCAGAAGACCAGCAAGATCCCCCAGATGATCGCGGGAATCGCGATTGCGATCTACGCCGTGAATCACCCCGAGAAGGCCGCTGACCTGGTCAACAAGGTGATCCACGCAATCACGACGTTCGCCGGCGCTCTGGGCTGACCGGCTTCCACCACGAAAGGGGGCTCTGACGGGGACGCCACCCCGCCAGAGCCCGGAGCATCGAGTGTTTGGAGACTCAACGATGCAGTTCAACGCTACCTCGCGCGGTGCCGTCTCACGTCTGCGGTCAACCGCAGGCGAGAGCGTGCCGGACGAGACGCTGGTCAAGGAGTTCCAGGCTGGTGACCGTGAGGCGTTCGCGGTGCTGTACTGGCGGTACGTCGATCAGGTCGCCGGGTACGTGCGCAAGCGTCGCACGCGGACCCCGTCCGTCGAGTGCGAAGACCTGGTGCAGGAGGTCTTCACTGACGCGCTGGCCGAGCTGGACGACTGGCGCGACGACGGCCGGGCGAACTCGTTCCGCCGCTGGCTGTTCGGCCGGGTGGCGCACTTCACGCTGTACAAGGACGGCAGGGAGTACTGGGTGCGCCGTCAGGCGTACTTCCGCTGCGAGGACGAGTTCCGCCGCGAGGTCCGCGACAACCCTGGGCAGGCTGCGCCGTCGGGGCCGGTCGCGACGGGGCTGGGTGAGGCGCTGCGCGGCAAGCTGGACACGCTGAGGCCGCACTACCGCCAGGTTCTCGAACTGCGTCACGTCGAGGGGCTGTCGATCGATCAGACGGCCGCGGTGATGGGCCGTTCGGCTAGTTCGGTCAACTACCTGGCCGCCGCCGCGCTGGACGAGCTGCGTACCCCCAAGCGGGTCAAGCACGACCGTGCAGACAAGGTCGCACGCATCCTGGCCGCTGCGCGGCGGGTGCTGGCCGAGCACGGCGAGGACGGGTTCACGATGCGCGCGGTCTCGGAGGAGGCCGGAGTCAGCTACGGGCTTCCGGCGCACTACTTCGGGACTCGGGCCGATCTGTTGGCCGCGCTCAACGGCGACCAGCCCCTACCGCCGCGCACGCTGGCTTACCGGCCGGTCGCCATCGGGCGCGCGGGAGGTCCCCGCTCCGCCGCGGTGCGCTGTGGCACCGCGGACGGCGGCGCGGCCCTGGCCCTGGCGGGCGGTGCGCGATGACCGGCCTCATGGTGCGTGTCGCGGTGCTGGCCGCTCTGGCGCTGCTGGTGAGTTTCCCGGTGCCGGTGGTCGTGGTGACCGGTGCGGGCGCGGTGGGGGTGGCGCTGGCCGCCGGTCGCCGCACCGTGCGGGAGTTGCGCGGGTCCTGGTGGCTGGTGGCGGTACGCCGCCCCGGCCAGCTGGCGGCCGGAACGGGCGGCGCGGCATGAGCGGCGGCAAGCGCCCCACCGGCCCGAACGCGGCCAAGCGCCGCCACCTCAAGCGCCAGCTGGCGGCGCGCGACGGCGCGTCCTGCTTCTACTGCGGGCACCCGTTCGCCGCGCTGGCCGACGCCACGATCGACCACCTGATCCCGTACTCGATCTGGCCGACGTGGCGGCAGGCGAACCTGGTGCTGGCATGCGGCCCGTGCAACCACGCCAAGGCCGACCGGTTGCCGCAAACGTTCCTGCGCCCGTCCGGGCTGGCGTCCGGTCTGGTCCCCGTCCCGTCCCGTGCGGCCCGTGTCGGCTGCGCGATCGGCCGGACGGCGCGCCGCCTGTCCGCCGCCGTGACCGGTGCGCTGTCCGGCGTCGTGTCGGCCGTCCGGTCCGGCGACGGAACGGGTGCGCGCCGTCCGGCGTCGCCGGGCGTGTCCGCCACCTCCTAGACCGCGTGACCGTCGGTGGACCGGCGCGCCCCGGGTCCACCCCTCATGCCAAGGAAGGGACTGTCTGTCTTGGCTGACCCAACCCGTACCAACGGCCACCGTCCGCCTGGACCGTCCGCGCTCCTGCCCAGCACGGGACTGCCGGACGGTCCGGCACCCACCCCCACCGCGGGAGAGGGATCCGAGCCGGGACCGTCCGGCGTCCGTCCGGACCGGCCGTCCCGGCGTATCGCCTGGACCGCCGCCGAACTGCTGTCGGCCGAGTTCCCGCCGCCGCGGTGGGCTGTTCCCGGTGTGCTGGCCGAGGGTGTGAACCTGCTGGCCGGACCGCCGAAGGTCGGTAAGTCCTGGCTGGCGTTGGCGCTGGCCGTGGCGGTCGCCACCGGCGGCAAGGCGCTGGGCTCCATCGACGTGGAGGCCGGACCGGTGCTCTACCTCGCTCTGGAGGACACCGGCCGCCGGTTGCAGTCCCGGCTGGGCAAGGCGCTAGCCGACCGCGACACCTGGCCGGACGCGCTGTCGTTCGCGATCGAGTGGCCGCCGCTGACCAGTGGCGGTGACGCCCGGCTGGCCGCGTGGCTGGACGAGCACCCATCGGCGCGGTTGGTGATCGTGGACGTATTCGCCAAGCTGCGCGGCACCGTCCCGCCCGGCCTGTCGGCCTACGACGCCGATTACCTGTCCATGAGCCGGATCAAGGCGGTAGCCGACCACTACGGCGTGGCGGTGCTGCTGATCCACCACACCCGCAAGATGACCAGCGACGACTTTCTCACCGACGTGTCGGGGACCAACGGGCTGGCCGGTGCCGCTGACGCGACACTCGTCCTGCGCCGGACCCGTGGCGAGGCCGATGGCGTGCTGCACGTGGTCGGGCGGGATGTCGATGAAGCCCAGTACGCCATGGCGTTCTACCCCGACCTGGGTACCTGGCAGATGCTCGACAAGCCCGCCGGTGAGCTGGGCATCTCCGATACCGCCGCGACCATCTTGGCGCACCTGCGCAGCCATGAGGGCGACACACCCAAGCAGATCAGCGACGGCACCGGGCTGAACTACGGCCTGGTCAAGAAGACCGTCGGCCGGATGGCCGACAAGGGCCAGCTCGACACCGACGGCCGTGGCCGCTACTTCGTCCCTGCCGACGGGGAGGCCGCATGAACGCGCTGCACCGCCTGACCCGTCGGCTGAGGCCGCACTCGACGCGTCGGGTTGCGCCGCGGTGGGAGGGGAGCGCCGACGGTACCTCGCTCGCTGGAGGGTCTGGAGCTGTCTCCGCTGTCTCCGTGTCTCCGCCGCAGGTCAGAGGCCGGTTTTGTGGAGACAGCCCGAAACCGGCCCTGTCTCCGCTGTCTCCGCCGCCTGTCCCTGTCTCTGTCTCCGTTCGCCCGTTGATGGGAGTGAGGTTCTGATGAACCGCGCCACCGGTGCCGCCCACACCGCGCACCGTGACCAGTACCGCGCCGCCGTGGCCGACGCCGAGCGCGCCATGGCGGCCATGGCCGCTGAGCCGGGCGCCCGTGACGCCTGGTGCTACGACCCCTGGATCGCACGCCAGCTGGCCGCGCTGAACACCGCCCTGCTGACCGGAACCGCCCAGCTGTGCCCGCACATCACCACCGCGCCGCGTGTCCTGCACGCGGCGGTGTGGGCGCCCGGCCGCCTGGCCTGCACCGGATGCGTGACCACCCTGACCCCCGACCCCGCCGAAGACGGCACCTGCGACCGGTGCCGGCAACCCGCCAGCCCGCTCTACCCGGCCACCGCCGCCGCCGGTCCGCTGCTGCTGGCGTTCGGACTGTGCGGCCCGTGCCTGACCCGCACCGGCCACACCCCCACTTGACTGCTAGCGCTAGCGGCACCCACTGCTAGCGCTAGCAGCCCCGCTAGCGGCCAATCCGGGCACTGAGCAGGGATCTAGCACCTAGCAGCCATCTCACCGCACCCACCGAAACCGCCCCACAGGCCGATTCCAACCCCCCCCACGACGCGCCGCTAGCGAGCGGCGCGGCGTGACGAAATCCGCGACGAAATACCCGCACCGACCGCCGCTACCAGTAGCACCCCGACC
>NZ_SMJX01000110.1 GCF_004348535.1 Actinomadura sp. KC216 | reverse complement strand
GTTCGGGACGCTGGAGGCGCTGTATCCGGGACGCATCGACCTCGGTCTCGGCCGCGCGCCCGGCACCGACCAGGCGACCGCGCTGGCGCTGCGCCGCTCCCCCGAGGCGCTGTCGGTGGACGACTTCCCCGAGCAGGTCGCCGAGCTGCGCGGCTACTTCGCCGCGGACAGCAAGGTGACCCCGGCCGCGGGCAACGAGCCGCCGGTGTGGCTGCTCGGGTCCAGCGGGTACAGCGCGCGGCTGGCGGGGCTGCTCGGGCTGCCGTTCGCGTTCGCGCACCATTTCAGCGCGCAGAACACCGTCCCGGCGCTGAACCTGTACCGGGAGTCGTTCCGGCCCGGCGCGCTCGACGAGCCGTACTCGATGATCGGCGTGTCGGTCACGGCCGCCGACACCGACGAGCGGGCGCTGGAGCTCGCGCAGCCGCAGGCGCTGGCGTTCCTGCGGCTGCGGCGGGGCGCGCCCGGCCCGCTGCCGTCGCCGGAGGAGACCGCCGCCTACCCGTACACGTCGCTGGACCGGCAGATGATCGACGCGCGGCTCGCCGACCAGGTCGTGGGCGGGCCGGAGACCGTCCGGGCGCGGATGGACGCGCTGATCGAGCGGTCCGGCGTGGACGAGGTCATGGTGGTGACCCAGGTGTACGACCACGCCGACCGGCTGCGCTCCTACGACATCCTCGCCGACCTGTACAAGGACAGCTTCGCGCCTAGCGCGGTGTGACCTGGAAGTTGAACGGGACGGTGCCGGGGTCGGGCAGGACGGTGCCGCCGTCCACGCTCAGCACGGCGCCGTTCACGTACGACGACTCCGGGCCGAGCAGCCACATCACCGCCGCCGCGGCCTCCGCGGGCGTGCCCGCGCGGCCCTGCGGGACGAGCCGGGTGACCTCGCCGTACGCCTCCTCCCGTCCGAGGCCGTGCGGCTCGCCGAAGTAGTCCATCTCCATGTCGGACATCTCCGTGCGGATCCAGCCGGGGCACACGACGTTGGCGCGGACGCCCTGCGGCCCGTAGTCCACCGCGATCGTCTGCGTCAGCATGGTCAGCCCGGCCTTGGACGTGGCGTAGGCCGCGCAGCCGAACGGGACGCGCAGCGACGCCACCGACGACACCGCGACGAACGCGCCCTTCGTCTCGATCAGGTGCGGCAGCGCGGCCTTGGCCAGCAGGAACACCGAGGTCAGGTTGGTCTGGACGGTGACGTTCCAGTCCTCGGCCGACAGGTCGAGGACGCCGCCGTTGCGCAGGACGCCCGCGTTGGCGACGACGCCGTCGAGGCGCCCGTGCGCGGCGACGACGCCGGACACCAGGTCGGCGACGGCCTCCGGATCGGACACGTCGCAGGCGCGTGGCTCGGCCCCGGTCTCGGCGGCGACCCGTTCGAGGGCCTCCTTGCGCCGCCCGCAGACCACGACCGTGTCGCCGCGTCCGGCGGCGTCCGCGGCGACGGCGGCGCCGATCCCGCTGCCCCCGCCCGTGACGATCAGAACCCGTTGCATGTCCGTCTCCTCAACTCGTGATCGCGGGCTCACCAAGATAGGCGGCGTGCAGGACGTCGGGTGCCTTGCGCAGCGGCGCCGCCGGGCCGCTGTGGGTGAGCCGCCCGCCGGCCAGGACGTGCGCGGTGTCGCCGATCTCCAGGGCGAGCGTCGCGAACTGCTCGACCAGCAGGACCGCCGCGCCGCCGTCCGCGAGGGCGCGGACGGCGGGCAGCAGCCGCTTCACGATCACCGGGGCGAGGCCGAGCGACATCTCGTCGATCAGCAGCACCGACGGCGACATCGACAGCGCGCGGGCCAGCACGACCATCTGCTGCTCGCCGCCCGACAGCAGCCCGGCCTGGACGTCCATGCGCTTCGTCAGCTCGGGGAACAGCTCCAGCGCGCGGTCGCCGCCGGTGCCGCGCCGCGCGACGCGCAGGTTCTCCGCGACGGTAAGGCTGCTGAAGACCGTCCGGCCCTGCTCGACCAGCGCGATGCCGCGCTTGGCGCGCGTCACCCGGTCGAGCCCGGCGAGGTCGTCACCGTCGCCGGTGAGCTTCCCCGAGGTGATCGGCAGGACGCCCGCGATCGCTTCGAGGAGGGTCGTCTTCCCGGCGCCGTTCGGGCCGAGCAGGACGGTGACCTCCCCGGCCGTGACGGTCAGGGTCACGTCCCGGACGATCGGGGCGCCGCCCCGGCCGACCGACACGTCCTCCAGCTTCAGCTCTCTCACGTGAGGGCCACCTCGTCTCCCAGGTAGGCGCGGGCCACTTCGGGTTTCGCGAGGACCTCGGCGGGCGGCCCGGCGGCGATGACCGTGCCCGCGTCGAGGACGACGATCGTCGCGCAGGCCCGCCGGACCATGTCCAGGTCGTGCTCGATGAGCAGCACGGACGCGCCGAACCTCGCCGGGACCTCGATGAGCCGGTCGGCGAGCGCGAGCGACTCGGCGTGGGCGAGCCCGGCGGCGGGCTCGTCCAGCACGATCAGCTTGGGCCGGGCGAGGATCGCGGCGGCCACCTCCAGCAGGCGGCGGCTGCCGACGTCCAGGTCGAGGACGTGCGCCTCCATCGGCGGGCAGCCGAGGAACGCGCGGACCTCCTCCAGCTCGTCCCGGGTGACGGTGCGGTGCGCGGCGAAGCGCAGGTAGGCGCCGACGGTGAGGCCGGTCGGGACGCGGTCCTGCTGGAAGGTGCGGCGCAGCCCGGCGGCGGCGCGGCGGTGCACGGGCAGGCCGTCGAGGCTGCGCCCGTCGAGCGCGACGGTCCCGGCGGCGTCCTTGATGAAGCCGGACAGCGCGTCGGTGAGCGTGGACTTGCCCGCGCCGTTCGGCCCGATGAGGCCCATGACGGTGCCTTCGGGGACGGTGAGGTCGACGTCCTGCAGCGCGGCGACCTGCCCGAACCGGACGGTGAGCCCTTCGGCCTCCAGCAGCGGCTTCTCGCCGAGCGGCGGTGTGCCGCCCTCCGACGTCTCGCGCGGCGGTGGCGTCGGCGCCGGCCGGCGCAGGCGCAGCCGCCTGGCCAGCCCCTCCATGATGCTGCTGCCCTGCGACAGGGCCTGGACGGCGCCGACGCCGAACAGCACGTTGGCCCAGTCCTGCGAGATCCCGGCGCGGCGGAAGAACTCCGGCACGAACATGATCAGGAAGCCGCCGAACATGGCGCCGAAGATGAACTCGCTGCCCGCCATCACCGCGACGACGAACAGCGCCAGCGACGCGATCACCCCGAAGTTCTGCGCGGTGATCATGCCGACCTGCCCGGCGAGCAGCCCGCCCGCGAGGCCCGCCGCGAACGCGCTGAGCGCGAACGCCGACAGCTTGGCGCGGGCGACGCTCGTCCCGGCGGCGGCGGTGGCGCGCTCGGAGAACCGGACGGCCCGCCACGCCGCGCCCATCCGGGTGCGCCCGAGCCATTCGACGGCGAGCGCGAGCACCACGAACAGCAGGCCCGCGTAGACGAAGTACTGCCGGTCGGTGGCGATGAACTCGGGCCGCAGCACCTGCTGGTAGGTGTCGACGCCGGGGAAGTTGATCGCGGAGACGACCACGGCCGCCGCCGCGGCGAACCCGAGCGTGACGACCGCGAGGTGCACGCCGCGCAGCCGCAGCGCCGGGAGGCCGATCAGGATCCCGAACGGCATCGCGACGAGGCCGCCCGCGAGCGTCCAGACGATCAGCGTCCCGGGGGCGTTCCACACGTTGAGCTGCGCGACCGTCCACGCGCCGACGGCGGCGAACGACAGCTGGCACAGCGAGTTCATGCCCGCGCGCCCGACGATCCCGAGGCCGAGCAGCGCGACCGCCGACACCAGCGCCGACGTCGCGAGGAACAGCCAGTACTGCGGGACGGCGACCGCCGCGACCACGACGACCGCCAGCGCCAGCGCCGGCTGCCGCACGAATGTGAGATCAACGCGCCGCATCCCACACCTCCCTCCGCTGGGACCAGATCAGGATCGCGAGGATCGCCAGGAACGGCACCGTGTCGCGGTACTGCTGCAGCTCGGACACGTGCGCGAGCGCGCCCTGCAGCGCGCCGAGCCCGAGCCCGCCCGCGACCGTGAGGCCGAGGCTGCGGAAGCCGCCGACGAGCGCGGCGGCCCCCGCGGGAATGATCATCAGGGCCAGCGACGTCTGGTCGCTGGTCTGCTGCGGCGCGATGACCAGCAGCACCGCCGCCGACAGCAGCCCGGTGACCGCCCACATCAGCACGCCGAGCCGCCGGGACGGGATGGCGTGCAGCTCCGCGGTCGTCGGACGTTCCGACAGCGCGCGGAGCCGCAGCCCGAGGACCGTCCGGGTGAGGACGAGCCACGCCCCCGCCGCCACCGCGATCGAGCCGGCCGTGCACACGGCCGCGGCCTGCGTGATCGTGATGTCGTTGACGGTGATGAGCGAACCGCCGAACTGGCCGGGCATGCGGCGCGGGTCCGTCCCGAACGCCAGGTAGGACACGGCGAGCAGGCTGACCAGGAACGCGATCGAGATCGCGGAACGCTGGTCGGGGCCCGCCTCACCGAACCATCTGCCCATCACCCAGCCGAGCGCGGCGGCGCAGAGCGTCGCGGCGAGCAGCCCGGCGAGCGCGGCGAGGCCGTAGGGCCAGCCGTGCTCGGCCAGGATCGCCATCGTGTAGACGCCGATCACGCCGATCGCGACCTGCGCGAAGTTGACGACCCTGACCAGCCGGAACATCAGTGTGAGGCAGAGGCCGAGCGCGGCGTACGCGCCGCCGCCGGCGAGTCCTGCGATCGCTCCCTCAACCATTGGGCAGTTTGATCCAGTCGTCGGTGAGCACGGTCCAGCCGCCCTTGCCGTCCGGCTGGACGAACTTGGCGGCGAGGTTGGAGGCGTGGGCGTTGCCGGATCCGAACCCGAACGGCAGGCCGGTCATCTCGGAGGGCAGCGGCTTGAGGTTCTTCATCGCCTCGGTGACGGACTCGCGGGTGATGTCGCCCTTGATCGAGCGCAGCACCGTGACCAGGTGCTGGGCGGCCAGGTACCCGCCCTGCGCGAACGAGGTGAGCGGCAGCTTGTGCCGGGTCATGGTGTCCCGCCAGTCCTTGTTGGCCGCGGACTGCTGGTCGGTGTACGGCTCGAACTCCGACAGCGCGTAGATGTCCTTGCCGGCCGGACCGAGCGCCTTCGCCACCTCCACGGTGTAGGCGGGCGCGAGGAACAGCCACTTGATGCCCTTGACCCGCTGCGCCTGCGCGGCCTTCACCCAGCCGATCAGCATGGGCTCGACACCGTTGAACAGGACCGCTTCGCAGCCCGCGTCCCGCGCCCGCAGGATGTAGGGCGTGAAGTCGGTGGTGTTCGCCGACAGGCTCAGGTCGGTGATCAACGGCTTCTTGCCGGTGATCTTGGACCAGCGGTCGACGCCCTCCTTGTAGGCGTTCGCGGTGCTGCCGATGATGACGAAGAACGCGCAGATCTTGTTCAGCTTCAGCGTCTCGGACGCGTAGTACAGCGACACCGTCGAGCCGAAGAACGGGCCGGTGTTGACCGGCGAGATGTTCGGCGAGCTGAAGCAGCCCGGGTCCACCCCGATCCCGCGCACGTCGGTGATCTTGTTCTGCTGGTACAGCGGGCCGTTGACCTGGCAGTCGACGAGGCTGGCGCCGCCGGCGAGGGCCACGGCCTTCTTGTTCTGGATGACGTCGCGGGCGGCGAGGGCGGCGCTGGCCGGGTCGCCCTTGTCGTCGGCGGCGGTGTAGGCGATCTTGCGTCCGTTGATGCCGCCCTTGGCGTTGACGTCGTCGAACACGGCCTTGGCCGCGGCCGACGCCTCGGGGAAGGTGACCGGGCCGCTCAGCGTCGACACCGACCCGATGTTGATCGGCCCCGAGTCGGAGCCGGAGCCCGAGCCGCAGGCGGCCACGGGCAGTGCGAGGACTGCGGCGGCGAGAATGCGTGCGATATGTGAGGTTCGCATGTCAGAGACCTTCGGTGCTGTGGACGACACCGCCGTCGAAGACGGTCATCGCGACGGGGACGTCCGGGAGGTCGTGCGGGTCGAGCGAGGTGATGGTGCCGTCGAGGACGGTGACGTCGGCGACCCTGCCGGGTTCGAGGGTGCCCTTCCAGTCCTCGGCGAAGTCCTGCCAGGCGGCGTTGGCGGTGTAGGCCCGGATGGCGTCGGGCAGCCCGACGCGTTCCTCCGGCCCGTACACCCTGCCGCTGGCCTTCGATTCGCGCAGCATCATCGCCGCGATGCCCTGCCGCCAGTTCGGGTAGGTGACGGGGGCATCGGAGCTGGCGGTGACGGGGATCCCCGCCTCCAGCGCCGAGCGGACGGGGTACTGGTAGGCGGCCCGTTCGGGGCCGAGCATCTCTGCCAGCATGTCGACGATCGTCCATTTGATCGCCGGGTTCATGTTCGCGCCGAAGCGGTGCTCGGCGAGCTTGCGGAGGCTCTGGGGCCCCGGGAAGTCGGCGTGGATGACGTAGTGCCGCGGATCGTCGCGGGGGTGCTGGATCTGCGCGGCCTCCAACGCGTCCACGACGGCGTCGAGGGAGCGGTCGCCGGTGACGTGCACGCCGAGCTGGTGCCCGGCGATGTGCGCGAGGCGGATCATCTCGTTCAGTTCGGTGGTGCGGTGCGCGTCGGACGCGCCGTGCACGCAGAGGCAGCCGAAGCCGCCGCCCTGGTACTCGTCGCGCATCCACGCGGTCTTGTTGGGCGGGGTGCCGTCGGCGAAGAGCTTGACGCCGATGACGCGGAGGATGCGGGGGTCGACGTCCTCCGGGACGCGGGCGCTCGCGAGGCCCTCGGCGATCTCGGCGACGGAGCCGCCCATGCCGTGGAGCATCAGCAGGACGCTGACGCGGGCGCCGAGGTCGCCGGCGCGGGCGAGGTCGCCGTAGACGTCCAGGGTGAGCTGGTCGGACGCGCCCGCGAACAGGCTCTTGCCGCCGGGGCCGAGCCCGGGCTCGGTGTAGCTGGTGATGCCCTCCCTGTGCAGGACGGCGACGTTCTCGCGGATGGCCCGCACGATCTCCTCGCGGGTGAAGGCGGGCAGGCGTCCCTGGATCAGCTCCTGCGCGCCCTCGGCGAGCAGCCCGGTCGGGTTGCCCGCGCCGTCGGTGTGGACGACGCCGCCCTCGGGGACCGGGGTGTCGCGGGTGACGCCGGTCAGTTCGAGGGCGCGGGAGTTGACCCAGGTGAGGTGGCCGGTGAAGTCCTGGAGGTAGACGGGGTGGTTCGGCGCGACGGCGTCGAGGTCGGCGCGGTCCGGCATCCGGCCGCCCTCACCGCATTCGGACAGGTAGCCGGGGTCCCAGCCGTAGCCGCGGATCCACTCGCCCTCCGGGATGCGGGACGCGGCCTCCTTCACCGACTCCTGGATGTCGGCGATCGACCGGACGGTGGGGAACGCGACGTCGATCGCCAGCGGCGGGCGGGTCGTGCCGAACGCGGCGCCGTGCAGGTGCGAGTCGTTGATGCCGGGGAGCGCGGTGCGCCCGCGCAGGTCGACGACCTGCGTGCGCGGCCCGGCCAGCGCGCGGATCTCGTCGGTGCCGCCGACCGCGCTGATCGTCCCGCCGGTGATCGCCAGCGCCCGCGCCACGGTGAACTCCGCGTCGGCCGTGAGGACCTCGCCGTCCAGCAGAACCAGGTCCGGCGTCGCGTTCATGTCCATCCCTCGCACTCCGTCCCATCGCCCTCGGGGTGAAAATTTGGGCCCAAACGTATTGCGAACGTACGGGGCCCGATATCGGGGGGTCAATAACGGACGCGTAACGGAGTGACGCCGTTCACAGGTACCCGGACATGCCAGAACCGCCGGCCCCGCTCGGGGGCCGGCGGCCGTCGTTCGTGCAGGTCAGCCCGCGAACGCCTCCTCAAGGACGTCGAGGCCCTCGGCGAGCAGTTCCTCCGGGATGACGAGCGGTGGCAGGAAGCGGACGACGTTCCCGTACGTCCCCGCCGTCAGCACGAGCAGCCCCGCCGCGTGGCAGCGGGCGGCGATCCGCGCGGTCAGCTCCGGATCCGGGTCCTTCGTGCCCGGCCGCACCAGCTCGATCGCGATCATCGCGCCGCGGCCCCGGACGTCCCCGATCTCGGGATGCCTCCCGGCGAGCGCGCGCAGCCGGGGCAGCATGATCTCGCCGATCCGGCGGGCGCGCTCGGTGAGCTTGCGGTCCTCGATCTCCTCCAGCACGGCCAGCGCCGCCTCGCAGGCCAGGGGGTTGCCGCCGTAGGTGCCGCCGAGCCCGCCGCCGTGGACCTTGTCCATGATGTCGGCGCGGCCGGTCACGCCCGCCAGCGGCAGCCCGCCCGCGATGCCCTTCGCCGTCACGACGAGGTCCGGGACGATGCCCTCGTGCTCGCAGGCGAACATGTCGCCCGTCCGGGCGAAGCCGGTCTGCACCTCGTCCGCGATGAACAGGATGCCGTTGGCGCGGCAGAACTCGGCGAGCGCGGGCAGGAACCCGGGCGCGGGCTCGATGAACCCGCCCTCGCCCTGGATCGGCTCGATCAGCACGGCCGCGACGTTCGTCGCGCCGATCTGCTTGCTGATCTGGTCGATCGCCTGCGCCGCCGCCTCGGGCCCGCAGTTCTCCGGGCCGGTCGGCCAGCGGAACGGGTAGGCGAGCGGCATCCGGTAGACCTCGGGCGCGTACGGCCCGAACCCGTGCTTGTACGGCATGTTCTTCGCGGTCAGCGTCATCGTCAGCAGCGTCCGGCCGTGGTAGCCGTGGTCGAACACGACGACCGCGTCCCGCCCGGTGGCGTACCGCGCGATCTTGACGGCGTTCTCCACGGCCTCCGCGCCGCTGTTCACCAGGAACGAGCGCTTCTCGTGGTCGCCGGGCGTGATCCGGTTGAGGTTCTCGCACACCGCGACGTACGACTCGTACGGCGCGACCATGAAGCACGTGTGGGTGAACCGGCCGGCCTGCGCCTTCACCCGGTCGGCGACCCGCGGGTTGGCGTTGCCGACGCCGGTGACCGCGATGCCGGAGCCGAAGTCGATCAGCGAGTTGCCGTCGGCGTCGACGACCACACCGCCGTCCGCGTCCGTCACGTACACCGGCAGCACGCTGCCGACGCCCGGCGGAACGGCCGCCGTCCGGCGCTTGTGCAGCTCCTGGGAGCGCGGGCCGGGGATCTCGGTGACGACGCGGCGCTCCTGCGGGAGGCGCGTGCCGGGTGCGGTCGGGGCAGGGTCCTGGCTGGTCATGGCCTGAACATAGGTCGGCAGCCGCCTACGATGAACCGTACGGGACGGCGAAATCCGCCCCTTGGGATAGACACTTTGCACAGGGATTGCCATGCCGCCCACTCTGGCCACCGTGGCCGCCCTCCCGCAGCTCGGCCTCCGGTCGCTGACCGGGCCGCTGCCGGACACCCCGGTCGTGTGGGTCGCGGTCAGCGAGCTGGAGGACCCGACGCCGTTCCTGGAGGGCGGCGAGCTCGTCCTCACCACGGGGATGCGGCTGGGCGGCGCGAACGCCGCCGGGTACGTGTCGCGGCTGGTCGCGCGGGGTGTGGCGGGGCTCGGGTTCGCGGTCGGCGTCATCCACGACGACGTCCCGCCCGAGCTGATCAGCGCCGCGCGGGACCAGGGCCTCGTCCTGCTGGAGGTGCCGCGCCCGACCCCGTTCATCGCGATCGGGAAGGCCGTGTCGCGGACGCTCGCCGCCGAGATGTACGAGGACGTGACCCGCGCGTTCCAGGCGCAGCGCGAGCTGACCCGCGCCGCGCTGACCGGCCCCGGCGCGCTCGTCGCCCGGCTGGCGCGGCTGCTCGGCGGGTGGGCGCTGCTGCTGGACGCGTCCGGCGCCGTCCAGCACGCCGAACCCGCCGACGCCCGCGACCGCGCCGGCGCCATCGCGCCGGAGCTGGCCCGGCTGCGCCGGAGCCGTCCCGCGGACGGGGGCGCGGCGGCGAGCGTGGCGCTGGCGCTGCCGGACGATCACATCGTCGTCCAGCGGATCGGGCTCGGCGGCCGCCCGCGCGGCTTCCTCGCCGTCGGGACCGGCGCGCCGCTCCCCCACGTCGCGCACACGATCGTCGGCGCGGCCGTCGCGCTGCTCACGCTCCAGTCGGAGACGCCGCGCACCGGCCGCGCCCTGCGCGCCTCGCTCGCGGCGCTCCTGCTCGGACGCCCCGGCGACGCGCCCGCCGTGCCGCGCGGCCCGGTCCGCGTGCTGGCCTGCGCGGGCGGGCCCGCCGTCCTCGACGTCCTGGAATCCGACCCCGCCGGGGCCCGGTGCCTGACCCTTCCCCTCGACGGGCGCGCCGCCGTGATCGTCCCGGACGAGGTGGCCGGCACCGTCGCGCCGCTGCTGGCCGCCACCGGCCCGGTCGGCGTCTCCGCCCCCGCCGCCGGCGACCTCGGAACCGCCCTGCGGCAGGCCGAGGAGGCGCTGGCGGCAGCCACCAGGTCGCACCAGGACACCGTCCACTACTCCGCGCTTCCCGGCCAGGGCGTCCTGCGGCTCCTGGACCCGGGCCTCGCCCACGCCTTCGCCGACACACTCCTCGCACCGCTCCGCGACGAAGACCTGGTCGAGACCGTCCGGGCGTACGTGGCGGCCAACGGCCAGGGCGAGGCGGCGGCGCGGGCGCTCGGCGTCCACCGGCACACGCTCCGGTCACGGATGCGCAAGGCCGCCGAAGTCCTCGGACGCGACCCGGACGACCCGGCCGTCCGCGCGGAACTGTGGATCGCGCTCGCCATCGCGTCCAATCCCGACGGCCGGATTGGACACCGTGGAGACTCGCATACGCGCCCGCCGGGGATAGCGTGAGGTCATGAACGTGACCCCATTCTGGCTGGCCGGCCGGCCCGAGACCGGTGACGGTGAGCTGACCGTTACGCATCCCTATGACGGCCGCGTGGTCGGGACGGCGGCCGTCCCGACGCCCGGGCAGGTGGAGGAGGCCATCGCCGCCGCGCACGCGATCCGCGCGAAGGCCGCCGCGCTGCCCCTGCACGTGCGGGCCGAGGCGCTCGCGCACGTGTCCGCGCGGCTCGCCGAGCGGGCCGAGGAGGTCGCCCGGCTGATCACCGGCGAGAACGGCAAGCCGCTGCTCTGGGCGCGCGGCGAGGTGACCCGCGCGATCTCCACGTTCCGGTTCGCCGCCGAGGAGGCCCGCCGCTTCAGCGCCACCACGCAGCGGCTCGACACCGACCCCGCCGCCGAGGGCCGGATGGCCTACATCACCCGCGTGCCGAAGGGCCCGGTGCTCGGCATCTCGCCGTTCAACTTCCCGCTGAACCTCGCCGCCCACAAGATCGCCCCGGCGATCGCGGCGGGCACGCCGATCGTCCTCAAGCCCGCCCCCGCGACGCCGCTGTCCGCGCTGCTGCTCGGCGAGCTGCTCGCCGAGACCGACCTGCCCGCCGGGATGTTCTCCGTCCTGACGGTCCCGAACGACCGGGCGTCCGCGCTCGTGGACGACCCGCGCCTGCCCATCGTGTCCTTCACCGGCTCCGTCCCCGTCGGCTGGGCGATCAACGACCGGGCGCCGCGCAAGCACGTCACGCTCGAACTCGGCGGGAACGGCGCGGCGGTCGTCCTGCCCGACGCCGACCTCGACTGGGCCGCCAAGCGGATCGGCCTGTTCTCCAACTACCAGGCCGGGCAGAGCTGCATCGCCGTCCAGCGCGTCTACGTGGACCGCTCCGTCTACGACGAGTTCGTGCCGAAGCTGGTCGAGACGGTCGGCTCCCTCGTCACCGGCGACCCGTGGGACGACAAGACCCAGGTCGGGCCGCTCGTCAGCCAGGAGGCCGCCGAGCGCGTCGAGTCCTGGGTGGACGAGGCCGTCGCCGCGGGCGCGAAGGTCCTCACCGGCGGCACCCGCGAGGGCGCCGCGTACGCGCCCACGGTCCTGGCCGACGTGCCCGCCGACGCCAAGGTGTCCCGCGAGGAGGTCTTCGGCCCGGTCATGTTCGTCCAGGCCGTGGACGGTGTCGACGACGCGTTCGCGAAGGTCAACGATTCCAAGTTCGGCCTCCAGGCGGGCGTGTTCACCCGCAATCTGGACATCGCGTTCCGCGCGCACCGCGAGCTGGACGTCGGCGGCGTCGTGATCGGCGACGTCCCGTCCTACCGCGCCGACCAGATGCCCTACGGCGGCGTGAAGGACTCCGGCGTCGGCCGCGAGGGCCTGCGCTCCGCGATGGCCGACTACACCGAGGAGAAGGTCATGATCCTCACGGGCCTGCCCCTCTAACCCTGCCGCTTCGGGGGTCCTGCGCGCAGCCCGGTGCGCAGGGCCCCCGCCGCTTCGGACAGCGCCTCCCGGAACCGTCCGCCCAGCGGCCACATGTTCACGAAGCCGTGGACGAGGTCGTCCTGCCGCCGCGCCGCGACCGGCACCCCGGCCTCCGCCAGCCGCCGCGCGAACGCCTCGCCCTCGTCGCGCAGCGGGTCGAACCCGGCCGTGACGAGGTACGTCGCCGGGAATCCGCTCAGATCCTCCGCCAGCAGCGGCGATGCGGCCGGATCGGCGCGCCGTTCCTCGTCCGGGCAGTAGTGGTCACGGAACCAGGTCATGTCGTCGTCGGTGAGGTAGAAGCCGTCCGCGAACAGCTCCCGCGACCGCCGCCTGACCGTCAGGTCGGCCGCCGGGTAGAACAGCAGCGCGAAGTCGGGCCTGCGCTCGGCGAGCAGGCCGACGACGGCCGCGAGGTTGCCGCCCGCGCTGTCGCCCCCGACCGCGACCGCCGCGGGGTCGGCGTCCAGCGTCCCGGCGTTCGCCACCGCCCACTCGTAGGCGGCCACGGCGTCCTCGGTCGCCGCCGGATACCGGTGCTCAGGGGCGAGCCGGTAGGCCACCGACAGCACCCGCACGTCGGCGTGCACGGCCAGGTACCGGCACACCGTGTCGTGCGTGTCGAGGCCGCCGATGACCCAGCCGCCGCCGTGGTAGAAGACGAGCAGCGGGGACCCCGCCGGCAGCCCCTTCGGCGTGTAGAGGCGCGCCGGGACGCCGCCCGCGTCGACGTCCCGCGTCCGGACCGGGCGTGCGGGCACCCGGTCGAGATAGCTCTGCCCGCGCCGGAGGCCGCGCCGGGCCTCCTCCACCGTGGGCGCCGCCAGGTGCCCGCCCTCCAGCCGCGTCATCCGCAGCAGGAGCTGGGCGTCCAGGTCGAGCCGCTGCCCGTCCAGCCGCACCGGGGCGCCCGCGATCAGCCGCTTGACCGGCCCCGGAAGCCCGAACACCGCGCGGAGCAGGCCCCTCGTGACCGGGGGCGGCACCATCTCACTCAATCGCGGCATATTTCCTCCGGGTGACGCTGCGGCGCCGCCGATCGTAGCGCCCGGTCCCGGCCGTCCGGCATGCCCGGTCGGGCCGGGGGATCAGGAGGGCGACCAGCGCACCGGCCAGGGTGCCGTAACCGCCCCGAGCCGAGAACACCGCCGCGAGGATCGCCACGCCGAACACGCCGGCGAACTGCCGCAGGGTGTTGAAGACGCCGGACGCCTTTGCTCGGGTGAGGGGCGTCGGGTCAGGCGAGGGTGACGGTCACCGGCATCTGCTTTATGCCGTTGACGAAGTTGGAGCGGACGCGGGTCACGTCGCCCGCCAGGCGGATGTCGGAGAGGCGGGGCAGGAGTTCCTCGAACATGATGCGCATCTCCAGGCGGGCCAGGGCGGCGCCCAGGCAGTAGTGGGGGCCGCCCTTGCCGAAGGAGATGTGGTCGTTCGGGCTGCGGGTGATGTCGAAGCGGTGCGGGTCGGTGAAGACGGCCTCGTCGCGGTTGCCGGACGCGAACCACAGGACGACCTTGTCGCCCGCGCCGATCGGCGTCCCGTTGACCTCGGTGTCGCGGGTCGCGGTGCGGCGGAAGTGGTAGACGGGCGAGGCCCAGCGCAGGAACTCCTCGACGGCCGTTGGCATCAGGTCGGGCTCGGCGCGGAGGCGTTCGGCCTGGTCGGGGTGGTCGATCAGGGCGCGCATGGCGTGGGTGATGGCGTGCCGGGTCGTCTCGTTCCCGGCGACGACGAGCAGCAGGAAGTAGTTGTCGAAGTCGCGGTCGGAGAGGGGCTCGCCGTCCATGGGCGTCTGGTTGACCAGGCGGCTGACGAGGTCGGTGCCCTCGCCGCCGCGGCGGCGGGCGGCGAGCTCGCGGCCGTACTCGAAGACCTCGAGCGACGCCGGGCTGCGGAACGGTAGGTCGCGGTACCGCTCGCTCTCCGCGCTGTTCAGCAGGACGTCGGCGTACTCGGGGTCGGTGTTGGCGATGATCCGGTTGCCCCAGTCGATGAGGCGCCGGGTGTCGCCGTCGGGGACGTCCAGCATGCGGGCCAGCACGTTGATCGGGAAGTCGGCGGCGATGTCGGCGACGAAGTCGAACGTGCTGCTGGCGAGCGCGGCGTCGAGGGTGCGGGCGGTGAGTCCGCGCAGGAACGTGGCGTAGCCGGCGACGGCGCGGGGCGTGAACTCGCGCGACAGCAGGCGGCGCATCGCGAGGTGCCGGGGGCCGTCCATCTCCAGCATGGAGCGGCGGATCTCGGCCTGGCGCTCGTCCACCTCTTCGAGGTTGACGAACCTCTCGGACGTGAACGTCGCGGAGTCGCGGTCGGCGGCGACGATGTCGGCGTGCCGGGTGAGGGACCAGAAGCCGCTGCCGCCGTCCGGCTCGGGGTTCCAGTGGACGGGCTCGGTGCGGCGCAGCGCCTCGAACATCCGCCACGGGGTCGCGTCGTCCATGAAGTTGTCGAGGTCGGCGAGGTCGACGGCCAGGGTCTCGTTCGGCAACGGGCCTCCTCAGAGGTGGTGCGCGCCACAGGTGGTACGCGCTTACAGGTGGTACGCGTACTCGCGGAACTCCCAGTCGGTGACGTGGCGGCGGAAGCGCGCGACCTCGTCCCGCTTGTAGGCGAGGAAGGCGGTGACGAACGGCTCGCCGAGCACGTCCTTGAGGGCCTCGTCCGCGGCCAGGGCGTCGAGCGCGGCGGACAGGCCGCCGGGCAGGACGGGGGACTTGGCGGCGTCGTAGCCGTAGCCCTCCAGGGGCGGCGGCGCGGACGCCTTGTCCCGCACGCCCAGGTAGACGGCGGCGATCAGGCCGGCGATCCCCAGGTAGGGGTTGGCGCTGGCGTCCCCGAGCCGCACTTCCAGCCGGGACGCCCCGCCGCGCTCCGGCGGGATCCGGACCATGGCGCTGCGGTTGTCCAGCCCCCAGTCGATCAGCCAGGGGGCGAGGCTGTCGGGGCCGAACCGCTTGTAGGAGTTGATGGTCGGGTTCAGCAGGGCGGCGAGCGCGGGCGCGTGCTCCAGGACCCCCGCGATGGCGTGGTGCGCGGTCTCGGACAGGCCGTCCTCGCTGTCGGGCCCGTCGAAGACGTTGCGGCCTTCGGCGTCCTGGCAGGACAGGTGGACGTGGAAGCCGGATCCGTCCTGGTCGTTGAACGGCTTGGCCATGAACGTGGCCATCCGCCCCTCGCTCCGCGCGATCTCCTGGACGGACGACTTGAACCGGAACGCGCGGTCGGCGGCGTCGAGCGCGGCGGAGTGGTCGATGTTGATCTCGAACTGGCCGCCGCCGAACTCGTGGTTGCCCATCGTCACGCCGAGGCCGAGGTCGCGCAGGTGCCGCAGGACGCGCAGGACGTGCCCATCCGGGTCGCCCTTGCGCCCGGAGGTGTAGACGTTGCCGGGCGCGTCGGCGTACCGGCGCCAGCCGGCGGGCGAGGACGGGTCGGGCTCGCAGAGGTAGTACTCGAACTCGGGCCCGGCGACGGCGTGCATGCCGAGTTCGCCCAGCTTGGCGATGGCCCGGCGCAGTACCTCGCGGGGCCCTTCGGGGCAGAGGTCGTCGCTCGCGGGCTCGTACGCCTCGCCCAGGCAGGACGCGACGCCGTCCTCCCACGGGATCTTCGCCAGCGTCGACAGGTCGGGGCGCACGCAGATGTCGGGGAGCCCGGCGTCCATGCCGCCGGGGACCTCGACGGTCTCGCCGCCGGGCGTCGTGTGGTAGACGGCCCGGCAGAACGACAGCCCGTGGTCGACGACCGCGGGCAGGCGCTCGACTAGCACGTCGCGGGCTCGTTCGATGCCGATCAGGTCGGGGTAGGACACCCGGACCACGTCGATCCCGTCGGCGGCCAGTTCCCTCACCACATCCTCGACCGGTCGGCTCACGCGCACTCCCTCAAGTCATTTGGGTTCAAACCATATGGCGGACGGGCACTCCTGACAACACTTCACGGAGGAGTGCCCTGATCACCAGGGTGCCGGAGTGGCGATTATGCCCGGAAGGCACTATCGTACGGGCCCAAACAATCTGCCGGGAGGAACGTGGTGGCGACCGTCCGAGGCTTCCTGCACCCCAAGACCGCGACGGGCCGCTCGTCGCTGATCCCGAGCCCGCCGTGGCACTACTCCGGCGACCTGCTCACCGTCGAGTACCGCACGGACCCCGCGCGCGTCGCCGAACTGCTCCCCGAGCCGCTCTCCCCCGCCGCCGACGACCCCGGCGCGGTCGCGATCATCTGGGCCGACTGGCAGTCGTGCTCGGAGTCGGGTGAGGAGCTGCTCGACCCGGTCCGCGCGCAGTACAAGGAGTGCTTCGTCGTCGTGCGCTGCTCCTTCGAGGGGCGGACGTACTCCCGGTGCGTCTACATCTGGGTCGACAAGGACTTCGCCATCGCCCGCGGGCTGCACCAGGGGTATCCGAAGAAGCTGGGCTCCATCCACCAGACGCGCCCGCACCCGTTCGGCCCCGCCCCGCGCCTGGAGGCCGGGAGCCGCTTCGGCGCCACGCTGGCCGCCGCCGACCGGCGCCTCGCCGAGGCCGTGGTGACGTTGCGGGAGCCGTCCGAGACGAACGGCTTCGTCAACGGACATCCCATGGCGCACCACCGCTACCTGCCGTCCATCGACCCCGCGCAGGGCCCGGCGCTGGACGAGCTGGTCGAGTCCGGCGCGTCCGGCTTCGAGGCGGGCCGGGCGTGGAAGGGCGACGCCGAGCTGCGCCTGTTCGACGCCCCGACCGAGGAGCTCTCGCTGCTGACGGTCGAGGAGCCCATCGGCGCCTACTACCGCCAAGTCGGCGTCATCTGGAACGGCGGACGGCGCCTCGCCTGACACCTCCGCCCACTCCTGCGGAGTCGGACCAGGCCCGGCAAGGGTAGATTCACCTTCCGGCCCCGTGACAGGGTCGTCAGCGCCGGGCCCCTTGGAGGACGCACCGTGACCGGGCACCACACACTGCAAGAGACCGAGCAGGCCATCCAGCGGCGCCTCGGGGACGTCCCGCTGCGGCACGACGCGATGATGGCGGTCTCCAACATCTACCGGGCCGCCGCCGCGATCCGGCAGCACTTCGAGAGCTCGGTGCTGCGCGGCGCCGACCTGACCTGGACCGCGTTCGTCGTCCTGTGGGTCGTGTGGATCTGGGACGAGATGGAGACGCGGCACGTCGCCGAGGAGGCGGGGATCTCCAAGGGGACGCTCACCGGCGTCGTCAAGACGCTGGAGGGGCGCGGCCTGATCGAGCGCGGCTCGCACGCCACGGACGGGCGGCTCGTCCTGCTCCGCCTCACCGTCAAGGGGCAGGAGCTGATGCGGGCGCTGTTCCCGGCGTTCAACGCCGAGGAGGCGTTCGTGGTGGAGCGGCTCAGCGGCGACGACAACCGCGGCCTCGCGCAGACGCTCCGGTCGATCATCGAGCACCTGGAGGAGGAGGGCGACGGGCGGCGCGCCTCGCTGCGGGCCGAGTCGCCCCCGCCGCCCCGCCGCTCCGGCCGCCGCGCCTCCCGCGCCTGACGCCTCACCTCCTGCCCGGCGTTTCACCCTTGCCCGGCATTCGTTTGGGCCCATACGATATCGGGATGACGCCTACGCCACGCTCGCCCCGCTTCGTGCTCGTGCTCAGCGAGAACTGGACGCTCACCACCGGCCGCGACCTCCCGACCCTCGTCCGGTGGGCGCGCGAGGCCGAGGACGCCGGCTTCGACGCCGTCATGGTCAGCGAGCACATCGTGCTCGGCCCGGACGCGGGCGCGAAGGGCGTGATGGGCAACCCGCGCGACTACGCCTACCCCGGCAACCAGGACCCGTTCACCCCGTGGCCCGGCTCGCTGATGCTGCTCGGCGCCATCGCGTCCGTGACGACGCGGATCAGGCTGGCGGCGGCGGCCGTCCTCGCGCCGCTGCGGCACCCCCTCGCGCTGGCCCGCGACATCGGCACGCTCGACCTGCTGTCGGAGGGGCGCCTCGTCCTCCAGCCGACCGTGAGCTGGAGCCGGGACGAGTACGCGGCGCTGGGCGTCCCGTTCGGCAAGCGCGGCGCCATCCTGGACGAGCAGCTGGAGATCTGGGACCTGCTGTGGCGCGGCTCCCCCGTCTCCTACAGCGGCACGCACTTCTCCTTCGAGGACGTCTACTTCGAGCCCCGCGCGTACCGTCCGGACGGCCCGCGCATGTGGTTCGGCGGGCAGCACCTGCACGACAGGCTCCTCGACCGGCTCGTGAAGTACGGGCACGGCTTCCACCCGCTGGGACACCCCACGCCCGAGGAGACCGACCGGCTCGCCGCCGCGATGGCCGCCGCCGGGCGGGACGCCGCCGACCTGGAGATGATCGGCGGCTGCCGTCCCGTGTTCCCCGACGACGACTCGGTGTCCCCGCTCGAACCGGCGCTGGAGAGCATCCCGTCGCAGCTGGAGCAGGGGTTCACGACGTTCTGCATCAAGCCGTCCCAGTTCACCGACGACCCGGACGGCGTGGGCGCCTTCTGCCGCGAGGTTGTCCGCCGCGCCGACGCCCTGGTGTCCTGACGGCTAGCGGCGCGGGGCGCGGATGCCGCGGAACTCCCAGTCGCCGCCGAACGCGGTGGAGATGACCTCCTCCGACTCGGTCGGCTGCGCGCCGCAGTCGTCGCGGACCGGCACCGGGCCCGCGACGATGTGGTTGCGGAGCCGGCCGAGCCCCTCCGCCTCGACCTCCACGACATCGCCCGGCTGGACGGGACGCGAGTTCGCCGGCGTCCCCGACAGCAGCACGTCACCGGGGTAGAGCGTGATGGTGCGGGCGATGTCGGCGACGAGATAGTGCATGTCCCACTCCATCTCGTCGGTGCTGCCGTCCTGCACCAGCTCGCCGTTGACGTACGTCCGCAGGTACTTGCCGCGGAAGTCCCAGTCGGTGACGAGGCCGGGGCCCAGCGGGCAGAGGGTGTCGGAGCCCTTCACCCGCAGCATCGACCCCGCGTCGGTGTCGCGGAAGTCGTGCAGGCCGTAGTCGTTGGCGACGGTGTAGCCCGCGATGTAGTCGCCCGCCTCCTTCGGCGAGACGTTGCGGGCCGTCCGCCCGATGACGATCGCGATCTCGCCCTCGTAGTTGAGGTACTTGCACCGCTCCGGCCTGACGACCGCGCCGCCGTGCGCGTTCAGCGCCGAGATCGGCTTGTGGAAGTAGGTGGGAGCGGGCGGAAGGCTGGTCTGGAACTCCTCGACGCGGCTGCGGTGGTTGAGGTGCACCGCGACGACCTTGGACGGCTCGCACGGCGGCAGGTGGACGGCCTCGGCGGCCCGCACGCTGCGGCCGTCCGCGCTGACGAGGTCGTCGCCGTCCTTGATGACCTGGGTGGCGGCGCCGTCCAGCAGGATCCGTCGGTATTCGGGCATTTACGCGGTCCATCCGTTCTCAGGGCGGTCGAACCAGATGTGCACCTGGCCCGTCCCGACGGAGTTCTCGTACTCGCTGTAGAGGCGTCCCGGGGCCTTGCAGGCATGCTCGCCCAGGGCGCCGATCATCATGAGGTAGTGGCCGAAGCGGGCCTCCGGCTTGAAGGTCAGGAACTCCGGCATGGTGTCGAGCACCCGGCCGTGGTCGCCCGCGCGGAGCCAGGCGATGCGCTCCTCGTCGGCGGCCCGCGCCTCCGGCGTGAAGATGTGCTCGGGCCCGGACGCCTCGTGGTCGCGGATCACCCGCAGCGGCCAGAACGTGTGCGACAGCGCGCCGGACGCGATCAGCAGCACGCGCCGGTCCGTGGCCGCGATCGCGTCGCCGAGGGCGCGGCCGAGGCGCAGGAAGTCCTCGGTGTCGGCGGTCTGGCACACGCCGATCGACATCCACCGCTTGCCCGGTTCGCCGAGGTACGGGTCGTCGCGCACGCCGAGGTGCGTCCACAGGTTGACGGTCGCGTAGTAGATCGGCAGGTACGGGTCGTCGATCGGGGTGATCCACGTCCCGTGCTTGTCGGCGTAGCGCGCGACCGCCCGCGCCAGCTCGGGGTCGCCGGGGAAGTCGTACGGCATGCGGCACATGCCGCGCGGCAGCTCCTCGGACGTGTACAGCCCCGCCCGCCGCTCGTGCGCGGTCGTGACGAACTCGACCGTCGTCGCCCAGTGGGAGTCGAGGACGACGACGGTGTCGTAGCCGCCCTTCTCGAAGACGTCCTGGCGCAGCCTGCGCAGGCCGGGGACGAGCGTGGTGTCCTCGCCGTTGTTCAGCTCCCGCCGCGTGACCTCGGGCAGGACGATCGTGGGAACGTGCGCG
This sequence comes from Actinomadura sp. KC216, assembly GCF_004348535.1. Lineage (GTDB taxonomy): Bacteria > Actinomycetota > Actinomycetes > Streptosporangiales > Streptosporangiaceae > Spirillospora. Next base: position 4,042 of record NZ_SMJX01000110.1, on the reverse strand, counting down.
AGGAGTCCCGCGCCGACTATCTCACCCATGGGGCCGTCACCGTGTTCTTCAGGTCGCAGTAGAAATCGAAACTCCAGTCGCCGCCCTCGCGCCCGACCCCGGACTGCCGGGATCCGCCGAAGGGGGCCTTCAGGTCGCGGACGAAGAAGCAGTTCACCCAGACCGTCCCGGCCACGAGTTGCTCCGTCACGCGCCGCGCGCGCTCTGGGTCACCCGTGGCGAGCGTGGCGGCGAGCCCGAACCGGGTGCCGTTCGCCATGGCGATGGCCTGCTCTTCGGTGTCGAACGTCTGAAGCGTGAGGACGGGCCCGAAGACCTCTTCCGTGAGGATCTCGGCCCCGTCGGGGGCGTCCACGAAGAGGGTCGGCCGGTAGTAGAGGCCGCCGAGCTCCTCGTTCGGGCCGCCGCCGATGAGCGCGCGCGCCCCCGCGTCCTTGGCCCGCTGGACGAACCCGTCCACGCGCTCCAGATGGCGCCGATGGATCTGCGGCCCGATGTCGGTGGCCTCGTCGCGTGGATCGCCCTGCGTGATCGCGGCCGCCTTCTCCAGGAAACGCGCGGTGAACTCGTCCGCGATGGACGACTCCACCAGCAGCCGGGTCGCCGCCAGGCAGACCTGCCCGGCGTTGTCGTACTGCTCGACCGCCAGATCGACCGCGAGATCGAGGTCGGCGTCGGCGAACACCACCAGCGGCGACTTGCCGCCCAGCTCCAGCGACAGCGGCGTCAGGTTGGGGGCCGCCGCGGCCGCGATCGTCCGGGCCGTGGGAACCGACCCGGTGAAGCTGATCCGCTTGACGTCCGGGTGCGCGGTCAGCGGCCCGCCGACCTCCGCGCCGTACCCCTGGACGACGTTGAACACGCCGTCGGGAAGCCCGGCTTGGGCGGTGATGTCGGCCAGCAGCGACGCCGTGAGCGGCGTCCACTCGGCGGGCTTCAGCACGACGGTGTTCCCGGCCGCCAGCGCGGGCGCGATCTTCCACGTGGCGAGCATGAGCGGAGCGTTCCACGGGGTGATGAGCGCCGCGACGCCCGCCGGATCCCAGCTCACATGGTTGGTATGGCCCCGGGTCTCGAAGTCCTCGTGGCCGAGATTCAGGAGCCAGTCGGCGAAGAAGCGGAAGTTGTGCGCGACCCGGGGCATCACCCCGCGCCGGTGGGAGCGGATCAGCGCGCCGTTGTCGGCCGTCTCGACCTGGGCGAGCTCCTCGATCCGCTTCTCGACGCCGTCGGCGATGGCGTGCAGCAGCCGCGCCCGCTCCTCCCGGCTCGTCCTGGCCCAGGCGGGGAAGGCCCGGCGCGCCGCGTCGACGGCGGCGTTCACCTCGGCCGCCCCGCCCCGCGCGATCTCCGCGATCGGCCGCTCGTCGATCGGCGAGACACTGGTGAAGGTCTCGGCGGAGCCGGTGCGCTCCCCGCCGATCCAGTGTCCGGGCTCGACGGCGACGCCCGCGACGGTTGCCATCGCTCCACCTCCATTTTGTTTGGTCCCAAATAATCTAGGAACCGGGATGGCGGCGGTCAAGCCGCCCGAGCTACTGTTCGGGTGCAAACGACTCTAGAGGAGGGTTCGTGACCGACGTCCCGTACGAGGAATGGCGCGCCCGGGCCGCCGGGCTCGTCCCGCACACCGGCCACCACATCGGCGGCGAGTTCACCGGCACGGCCGCGACCCCCGTCGTCTCGCCCCGCGACGGCAAGACGATCGCCCACGTCGCCTCGGCCGGGCGGCCCGAGGTGGACGCCGCCGTCGCCGCCGCCCGCCGGGCGTTCGACACCGGCCCCTGGCCCCGCCTCGCCCCCGCCGAGCGCAAGGCGGCCCTCCTGCGCTGGGCCGACCTGATCGAACGCGACCGCTCCACGATCGCCCTCCTGATCAGCCTGGAGATGGGCAAGCCGATCAGCGAGTCGTACGGCATCGAGCTGCGCGCCGTCATCAACTGCGTCCGCTGGTACGCCGAGGCCGCCGACAAGCAGCTGGACGAGTCGCCCCGCACGGGCGGCTCCTCCCTCGCCCTGGTCACCCGCGAGCCGGTGGGCGTGGTCGCGGCCGTCGTCCCGTGGAACTTCCCGCTCACCATGGCCGCCTGGAAGATCGCCCCGGCGCTCGCGTCCGGCTGCACGGCCGTCCTCAAACCGGCCGAGGAGTCGCCGCTGTCCGCGCTGCACCTGGCCGCGCTCGCCGCCGAGGCGGGGCTGCCGCCCGGCGTGTTCAACGTCGTCAACGGGCCCGGCGAGGTGGCGGGCCGCGCGCTGGGCGAGCACCCGGACGTGGACGTCCTCGCCTTCACCGGCTCCACCGAGGTCGGGCGGCACTTCCTGCGCTACGCCGCCGGCTCCAACCTCAAGCGCGTCTGGCTGGAGCTGGGCGGCAAGTCGCCCAACATCATCCTCCCGGACGCCCCCGACCTGGACGCCGCCGCCGACACCGCCGCCTGGGGCATCTTCTTCAACGCGGGCGAGATGTGCACGGCACCGTCGCGCCTCCTCGTGCACCGGTCGATCGCCTCCCGGGTGGTCGACCGCGTCGTCGCCCGCGCCGAGTCGCTCCGCACGGGCGACCCGCTGGACCCGTCCACCGAGATGGGCCCGCTGGTCTCCCTCTCCCACCACGCCCGCGTCATGTCCCACATCCAGGCGGCGAAGTCGGACGGCGCCCGCCTGCGCACCGGCGCGACGGCGGACGGCCGCTTCATCGCCCCCACGGTGTTCGACCAGGTCAAACCGGACATGCGGCTGGCCCGCGAGGAGGTGTTCGGGCCCGTCCTGGCCGTGCTGGAGTTCGACTCCGTCGACGAGGCGATCACCCTGGCCAACGACACCGACTACGGCCTGGCCGCCGCCGTCTGGACGTCCGACCTGTCCACCGCGCACAAGGTCTCCCGCTCCCTGCGCGCCGGGACGGTCTGGGTCAACTGCTACGAGGAGGGCGACATGAGCGTCCCGTTCGGCGGCGTCAAGCAGTCGGGCCACGGCCGCGACAAGTCGCTCCACGCCCTCGACAAGTACACCGACCTGAAGACCACGTGGATCGAGCTGTGACCCGTCCCCTGATCGCCCTTCCGGCGCGCTTCTCCACGTCCGCCTCCGCGCTCCGCTACAGGGCCGAGGTCGCCGCCCGCTCCCTGGTCGAGGCGGTGTACCGGGCAGGCGGCGAGCCGTTCATCATGCACCCGGCGGAGCCGTACGAACCGTCCCGCCTGGCCCGCTGCGACGGCCTCCTCCTGCCGGGCGGCGGCGACATCCACCCCCGCCACTACGGCGCGGACACCGAACACGAGTCCCTCTACGACGTGGACGACGAACAGGACGCCTTCGACCTGGCCCTGGCCGCCCACGCCCTGGAAGCGAACATCCCCACCCTGGCCATCTGCCGCGGCTTCCAGGTCGTGAACACGGTCCTGGGCGGCACCCTCACCCAGCACATGCCTGAAGACCACCGCCACAAGGTCCACCCCGTGACCGTGAGGGCGGGCACGCTCCTGGCCAAGATCCTGGACGAGGAGGAGACGACCGTGTCCTGCTACCACCATCAGTCGACGGCGACGCCGGCCCCGTCCCTGACGCCCACGGCCCACGCCGCCGACGGCACCCTTGAGGCCGCCGAACTGGCGAACCCGGACCGGTGGTTCCTGGCCGTCCAGTGGCACCCGGAGGACACGGCCGCCACCGACCCCGCTCAGCAGGCCCTTTTCACCGCTCTGGTTCGGGCTTCCGGGTAGCGACCCGGTCCAGGAAGGCGTCGACGAGGGCGTGGGTCCGCCGGGCCGCCTCGGCCTCCGTCCGCTTGACCTCCGCGAGGAGGGCGTCCGGATCGATGCCCCGGTCCCGGAGGTGCCGCGCGGCGCCGTTCGCCAGCCATTGCCCGAACTGCGCGGCCGTGATCTCGGGATGGAACTGCACGCCCATCGACCGTCCCACCACGAACGCCTGCGGGCAGACGGCGCTCCGCGCGACCTCGACGGCGCCGGGCGGCAGCACGAACCGGTCGAAGTGGAACTGGAACCAGGGCCCGGTCCCGACCAGCCCCGGATCATCGGTC